>VXMT01000268.1 GCA_009840965.1 Chloroflexota bacterium | reverse complement strand
GGAGAGGTCGACGTCCTGGCGGTCGCTGGAGACGCGGGCGTAGAGGGCGGCGGGGACGGGGTCGGGTCGCTGGTCTGGCATTGGTCAGAATTCCTTCCGGGGAGTGGATGGCGCTCGCATGGTACCGCTACCGGTCGCACAGTTGTTTGCTTCCTGTCGCATCGCAGTAAACGATTTCCGAGATTCCATGACGAAAGGCCCGCAAACACGTTGCGGGGCTCCGGTCACGCTGCTAGTTTTCAGTATAACAGAACGGACATTCTCACACATAAGAGAGCACGTCCCCACCACCACCCGGATATCGCGATGCGCACCCGAGCCGCAGGCCCCCGACGCCACCTCACCAAGGAGCAGGACGAGCAGCGCCTGCGCGGGCTGCGCGCCCTCGCGCGGCTGATCGTGCGCGCCCACCTCGCCGCCACCGCCGGCGTCCCGGCGTCCCGCAACGGCGCGCGCCCAGAGCCGCCCGGGGAGGAGGACCACGATGCCGAGTAAGACCGCCCGCTCGACGGTCGAGGTGAAGCCGCAGGCTATCTGGGAGCGGCAGGCGCGCCTCAGCCTCAGCCAGAACGGGCTCGCCAGGGCGCTCGACGTCACGTCCGGCCACCTCTCGCTCATCCTGAGCGGGCGCAGGCGCCCCTCCGCCGAGCTGCGCGCGCGGATGCTGCGCGTGCTCCACGCCTCCTTCGACGATCTCTTCTACGTGGTGCATCCCGATGAGTAGGGGGACGATCGTCGTCCCGGAGACGGATTTCCCGCCCGGCGTGGCGCTCATGCCCGAGGACTTCGCGGAGCGGCTCGCGGCGGTCAAGGAACGGACCGGGCTGCCCTGGGAGCGGATGGCCGTCTCGATGGGCGTGGATCCGCGCCAGCTCTGGCGCTGGCGTCACGGGGCCTCGCCCGGCGGCGGCGCGATGCTCGCGCTCGTGAGGCTTGCGACGCGGGTGCCGGAGGGCCTCGCCTGCCTCCTCGATGAGGATGTGGTCGTCGTGCGCCCGGAGCGGAGGCGCTGAGTGGGACGCCCGCAGCGCCACGTCTACCACATCGAGCCCTCGCGCTTCCCGCCCGACTTCCCGGAGCGCCTCGAGCGCCTGCGGAGCGAGGCGGGGCTGAGCCGGCGCGCCCTGGCGCGGGCGCTGCGCGTCGACGCGCGCACGCTGCGGCGCTGGCGCAACGGCACGGCGCCCGGCCCCGGCCACCTCTACCGGCTGTTCTGTTTCGCGCTCGAACGCGGGCTCCTGCACTGCCTGCTGCCGGGCGCGGTGGGGGCGTGCACACAACTGGTAGAGCGCCGCCCGTCGTCGCCTCGCGGCGTTGAGCGGGCGGGCGTCCTCGGTTCAGGAGGAGACGCATGAAGGCATCGAGGCTGCGGCGGCGGAAGCGGCTGCGCGCGGTGGTCGTGGCGATTGCCCGCCACCAGGCCGAGCACGGCTACGCGCCCAGCGTGCGCGAGCTGATGGCGGCGGCCGGGTTCTCCTCCACGTCGCACACCACGCACTGGCTGCGGGCGTGCGAGGAGGCAGGACTGGTCGTGCGCGCCCCCCGGCGCGCTCGCGCGATCACGCTGACGGCGAAGGGACGGGCGCTCGCGGGCGAGCGTGCGGCGGTGGAGCCGTTCCCGGCGGCTGGCAGGCGGGTCGCCTAGCGGGCCGCTGAAGGCTGCATCGTTCAGGATCCCTGCCGGCTTCGCCTGCGCCGCTCGGACTTCACGAAGCGGATGTAGTTGCGGATTGACTCGATGTCCTCCGCGGGGAGGCGGACGAGGGCGTCGCGGAACGAGAGTTCGGCTTCCCTGAGCAGCTCCGCCTTCACCACGTCGAGTCCCTCGAGCGCCGCGGGGCTCGTCGCGCAGTGGTGGGCGATCTCGGAGAGGTTCGCGCGGTTGGGCTTCATCCGCCCCGCTTCCCAGCACCAGACGGTGTGCGGCCGCACGCCCACGAGTTCGGCGAGGCGCTTCTGAGTGAGACCGGCCTGGGTGCGGGCCTCGCGGATCCGCGCTCCGAACTCCTTCCAGCGGTAGCCGCCGTCCTCGCTCATGCCGGTGCTCCTCGCCCTCCCCTTCGCTACCAGCATAGAACGCCCGTTTCGGGCGCTGTATGCCGCCGGAGCCGGGGGCCAGTTCCGTTACCGGACCCGGATCGCTGTGTGTCATTATCGTGTCACCGGGATGTAAAGCGCCGTGACGCCGCTCACGCGCCGCGCAACACCAAGCGTCCAAGTCACAATCCGAGGAGCCCGCGATGCTGGCCGAGAAGTTTCGTGAGTTGTGTGCATCCACTCTTCGGCGATGGAGAGTTCGATCGGATCAACGCGTCGATGGCAATCGGCCGCCGGACGCTGACTCGATGTTCGACAGGGTGCTGGCGATCTCCGAAGGATTGCCGGATCGCACTGCCCTCGAGTTCGAGGGCGTACGAGCCGTCTACACCCTAGTTATGGGGTCGGTCTACCACGTGGCCCAGCGCCTCATCGACGCGAAGCAGCGCGGCAGCGCTCCAAACGGCCCCGATGAGGCACTCATCGTGCTGTGCAATCGGCTCTACAACGAGTCGTTCGCCGGCTACGTCGTTCTCAGCCACGGGCTACTCGGGGCTGGCCGGCACCACACGCGAGCAGCGATCGAGACAGCGAATCTCGCGATCCTGTTCCTGCTGAAGCCCGATCACGCGGAGTCCTGGCTGGGTGGGAAGAAGTACCCGCCTGGCCGGGTGCGGGAACTGATCGACGCGCCCGAGGAGGTGCGGGAGTGGTACTCGTGGCTCTCGACGATGACCCATACAAACTACGCCGCCTCGCGCGCGAGCGTCTTCAGGCTCAACGATCAGGGCGATCAAGTGCTGTTCTATGGAGGCTATTACGCGCCTCGGGCGATGGCCTCCGCGACGATGCGCTTCGTGTGGATCGCGCTCGGGTTCCTGCACTTGTTCTACGAGTGCTACTCCGAGCGCCTGGAGGAACTCCGCCTGCTGTGGCCCGCCGCTCAGTTGGCTTCGCTGGCTGACGAGCACGGTCTCACGTGGGACATGTATCTCAAATTCCTCGAAGCCTTCGCTGAGGACGTCAACGCCGAGATTCTCGCACTGCCGGAAGACGAGGTTGGGTCGCAGGTGTGGGCCGACAGTATCCGCCCCGACCGGTGACGGCACGCTGTGCCCGGCACAGCGTGCCCTGAGGTGGTCGGCCTTCCCGTGGACCTGCTCGCGGGCCTCGCACCCGCAGCCGACATGGCCTAGCAATCTCACTGCTCAGCTGGCTGAGCACTGAAAAAACATGGTCTCGGGGCGGGAGATGGTCAATGCACCCTACGCACGCTACCGCCCTCGTCGAGGCACTCTTCGGCCGATCCAGTCGATATTGCCGTCCATTGCTTCGAGCGCATCCTCTGACGTGTCGAAGACCTCGGCCTCATCAATCTGATCAGTCCATGAGACTGGCTTCGTGCTGGCTACGAACGAGCCGCCGCCCCGGCTTTCGAGCACGTACCCGTAGTCGGACGGATCCTCTTCTGGCCCGAGAATGTGGTCGGCGAGCGTGAGACACACTCGGAGCGCGCCGGCCAAGATGCGCATGTCGACCCTCAAGGTTTGTTTTTCAACGCTGAAGCCGCGAGTGACCCCGAGATACTGGCTGACGTCGGTACCCCACTCGGCGTCGAGCATCGCGAAGAACGCAGGCGCATCCATCTGCCCGTAGCCAGTCGTACGATCGCCTTCAGCCTCGTCAACTCCGAGTGAGAAGTCCCTCAGCAGGCCAACGCCGACGCTGTTGGGCAGGTCAAACGGGATGCTCCCCGTGCTTGATTGTGCGATGGCGTCCCGAACCGCGTCGTCCACGATTAACTTCTCACTCGGTGGCAATCCCGAATATAGCTGGGCGAGCGAGTGGATCGGGTCAGGAGTCATGCCCTGACTCAACGTCGCGGCCTTCAAGGCGAGCTCCAGACCTTCGACAGTGAGCTGGTAGGCGGGCTGAAGCGCGATGAGGTCGCGCATTCCCCGGTCGTGGCGGCGAGCCAGGTCGGGGGTCGCCGCGAGTACAAACTCCGCGTTGAGTCTGGCCTTCTGGGCGAAGCTCCCCGCCGTCGTCTGGGTGGTGGTGGTCATGGGGTAGCAGCAATCCGCGTGTCACGAACGCGGTAGCTGCGCCTCGGCGCGTTGGAGTTCCACCCACGCTTTGGGTCGGTCCCACTCGTCCCAGGTGGGCGCGTGGTGGGCGCTGTGGCCGTGGGAGTTTCTGGAGGCCTGCAGCCAGATGCAGACCGGGCCAGGTTCTTCGAGCACGCTCACGTGAAGCTCGTAGGTGTCGCCCGTCTTGGCGATGAGATCCGGCACGGCTTCGTCTCCCTCTCATCCCGGCGGCGGCGCGCCTCCAACAGAGACAGATCCTGATCCTGTTTCCGCTGGCCGGTCAAACGCGAGGGGGGCTGCGCACCCTGCGATCAGGCCGGACGTGGTGGAGGGCGTGACCTCCGCCTTCCGGCCAGAGCACGGAGCACCGATCGGGAGCGGGCCCGCTCAGGTTGGCGCTTCTTCGTACCCGTAGGACGTAGACGAGAGGATCAGCTTGCGGGGGCCGTCCGCCCGGTATCTGTTGTTGTTCGCTGCCAGGCGGTTCCGGACCATGTCAACGGAATCAGGAGGTGTTCGCTCGGTGTAGTACACACGTACGACCGCCTCGTTCGGTACCTGGACCAGGTTGATGGGCTGACCGTGCCGGTCCGACACTCCCGTTCCAATGGTCCTGCTCAGTTCCACTATCAAGCGCCACTCTTGTTCGAAAGACCAATGCTCGCCCTTCGCTGACAGCAAGCCTGGAAGGTTGGACTCCGGCCAGACGAGTACGATCGGATCGAGGATCGGAGGGGGCGCGTTGCCATACTGCACCGCTCGCAATAGATCCTCCTGTGCCGCGATTCTCCTGATGGCCGCGGCGTCGTAGCCGATGACGAATCCAGAGCCATCGGCGGTGTAGTGGGACCACATGAGCGGGTGATGGGGATCGGTCGTGAACGAGACGATCCCGAACCTCGTCGACGCCTGTTCCGCAAACAGTTGGCGGGTGAACAGGCTGCCGTGTTCCTCCCTGGCGCGGCGCACATCTTCCTCGGTAACGGGACTCTTCTCGTTGATGTCGGTGAGGGCCTTCGCCAACTCGCGGTTCTCCGCCGCCTCGTCCCGGAAGACGTAAGGGGTCCTCACCGCACACTCGAACGGATCATTGAGAGCCGCCGGCTGGGTAGCGCGCAGGGTCCCATCGCCTGCCTCGGGATTACAGGTGAGTGCTCGTTCCGCGCTGACGTACTTGTAGAGGATCGCCACCATGTGCTCCTCGCCGTGGGACTTCTAAGGGTAGGGTTCGGAGTGGTTACGCGGCGGACTGGATCAAGTCAGCCCGCACAGGTGATGACCCCATTTTTCGGAGTGCGCCAGGCCGCTCCCAGCGGCCCTTCCCGCTCAAGCAGCGCGCGGTGCGAGACCCGCAGGGGGAGGTCGATCCGGGTGCGGGCCATCTCCTTCCGCGCGACGCGCAGAAAGTGGTCCGCCGCAACCTCGTCTTCGAAGACGACGAGCACGTCCGGGCGGAGCCCGTGGTCGTCGGTCGGGCGCTGCGAGGCGTAGTAGCGCAGGTAGGGGGCGAGGCGCGCCGCCATCGTCGAGGGCCTGACGGCGCGGCGCTCCCACTCGAGGAAGAACGCCCGGCGATCCCCCTCGCGGCGCAGGAGCCCGAAGGCGTCGGGGTGGACGGAGTGCAGGCGGTCGTGGTGGCGGAAGTAGCGCGAGGCGCGGTGCGGCGGGTCGAGCTGCTCAATCTCCCATCCCTCGTCGCGCGCCTGCCCGGCCAGCGCCGCCACGAAGCCGTGCACGGCGGCGGTGTGGTCGATGGTGCGCAGGAGCTGGCGGCTGCGCCTGCCGGCGACGTTGCGCCAGGTGAGTGGGGCGTGCGGGTCGCGGGGCCGGGCGCTCCAGCGCCTGCGGGCGAGATCGGCGGCGGAGCGGTCGCGGTGCGCGAGCAGCGCCAGCCCGCGGTCCTGCAGGACGAGCCGCTCCCCGACCCGCGCGACGAGCGAGGCCCCCTCGAGCGCACGCAGGAGCCGCACGATGTGCCGGGCGGAGGCGCCGAGCAGCGCGACGAGGTCGGCGGGCGCGATCCACGGCCAGTCGGCGATGAGGCCGAGCACGCGCTTCTGCGCCGAGCCGAGCATCGCGGGGAGTAACCGGTCCGGCGCCTCGCGCAGTCCGCCGCGGTAGATGTCTCGCGGGACAGTCGCCCGCACAAGCAGCTCCTCCTCGGGCCAGGCGCGGCGCGGTGTCGCGTGGTCGAGGACCTCGCGGAGCGAGAGCCAGGGCGATCCCGCCGCTGTGCGCCAGACGCGGGCATCGAGGCCGGAGGCGACCGCGTCGCGCTCGAGCGCAAGGAAGGTGGGGACGGGCGCCGCCACCATCAGCCGCGCGGTGTGGCGCAGCCGTATGGCGTCGGGGACGAGCAGCAGGTAGGCGCCCGGGCGCGGTCCCTCGCGCAGCCGCCAGAGCCGCTTGGCGAAGGCCGTGCGGTCGGCCGTGCGGCCTTCCCGCACGACGAAGAGGCTGCGCCCGTCGGGGAGCGCGAGCGCGGCGTCCATGGGTGCGGCGCGGTACCAGCGGAAGCGCAGCGGCCAGGCGGCGTCCGTGAGCGCCGCCGTCAGCCGGTAGATGGAGGCCACGCCGTCCAGGCGCTCCAGCAGGAGCCGCCGCCAGTGTGCCGTGAGCGGGCGAGAGCGCAGCAGCCCGCCCGGGTCCATCCCCTCCAGGTCCGCGAGCCGGCGCAGCCCGGCGTAGGTGAGGTGGTAGCGCCGCGTCGGCGCGATCAGCTCCGAGGCGTGGGGAAGCGGGGCGACGAGCCCCGCCTCCTCGAGGGCCGCGCAGGAGGCGTAGACCGCTCCCCGCGACCAGCCGGAGACGGCGGCCGCCTCCAGCCGGTCGAGGAAGGGCATCTCCCCGAGCAGCCGCAGCAGGTCGCGCCCGGCCGTCACGCGGCGTCATCCCCGGAGGAATCTCCGGGCGGCTGGCGCTTGCTGCGCTGCCGGTTCCCGCGCGGCTCCTTCGGGGCCTGACCGTCGGGGTCGTTACGCTCCGGTTCTCCCGCTGCCCCGGCTTTCTTGTCGTCCTCTTCCGCCATCTGTTCGAGCCAGAGGTCGACGCGCCTGCGGCCCTCGGCGCGCTGCGCGGCGATCTCCTCCTCGGTGAGCAGGTAGGCGGACGCCTCCTCGCGGATGCGCTCCGCCGTCGCGGGGCTCCCGCCGTCCGGCTTGAGCACCTCCATCGAGAAGGCGGGCGCGCGCTCCGTGCCCACCGTCGCGCGCACGTAGGCGTGGTGCACGGGCAGGGAGACGATGTCCTCCTCGGAGACGCGGTCACGGTCCAGCTCCCAGACGAGCTGACGGGCATCGGACCCCGCGACCTGGAAGACGGCGAGGCAGCCGATGTTGGCGAGCAGGGTGTCGCGCATCGTGGGCGAGAGGTCGTCGAGCTTCGCCAGACTCTGCGTGGCGAGCACGAGCGACGCCCCGAACTTCCCCAGCTCGCTCAGCATCGACTCGTAGTCGACGCCCGGCATCGACTGCATCTCGTCGACCACGACGAGCGCCCCGCGCCTGCGCTCCTGGGGCAGCTCGCCCTGCTCGCGGATGACCGCGTCGGCGAGGTTGAGGATGGAGGCCCCGACGAGCGCCGCCACGTCCTTCCCCGCCGCGCCCTGCGCGGTCGAGACGAGCAGCACGCCGCCGTCGAGGATGGTGCGGCGGAGGTCGATCGTGGAGCGGGGCTGGCCGAGGATGGCGCGCGCCCGCTTCGAGGAGGCGTAGTAG
>VXMT01000211.1:5001-7845 GCA_009840965.1 Chloroflexota bacterium | reverse complement strand
GGGCGGGCGTCCGCGGGGACGGCGCCGTCAGCGGCGAGATCGGCCGCGGCCTGCTCGGCTACGTCGGCGTCGCCACGGGCGACGGCGAGGCGCAGGCGAAGTGGCTGGCGAAGAAGGTCGCCGAGCTGCGCATCTTCCCGAGCGATGCGCGCCCGATCGACCGCTCGTTGCTCGACGTGGGCGGAGAGGCGCTCGTCGTCTCGCAGTTCACGCTGCTCGCCGACACGCGCAGAGGCCGCCGCCCCTCCTTCTTCGAGGCGGCGCCCCCCGAGGAGGCGGAGCCCCTGGTGGGGACCGTCTGCGAGGAGTTGCGCGCCCTCGGCGTGCCGGTCGCCGAGGGCCGCTTCGGCGCGATGATGGCGGTGGAGAGCACGAACGACGGGCCGGTCACGATTACCCTCGACAGCGACGTGTAGCGCGGCAGGCCCCGCTACTCCGGCAGCAGCAGCGCCTCCCCACGCGCGACCAGCTCCTGGAGTTGGTCGGCGGTGACGTAGGCGTCCGTATCGTCCGAGCTGTCGAGGACGGCGCCGGGCAGCTCGCCCGCCTCGTGCGCCGCGCTGAGGCTCGCGTGGACCTCACGCGCGCGCTCGGCCTGCGCCTCGCCGCTGCGAGCAAGCGTCGTCTCGAGGTCCGGCAGCAGCGTCACGAAGTGCACCGCCGCGCCGATGCCCTCGAGCGCCTCGCGGTAGACCTCGCCGAGGGCCGGGTCGGCGATGTCGCAGATCGCGGCGGCGTAGCGGGTCGCGATCGCCTCGCGGGCGACGGCGCAGGCGGCTCGCGCGCCGAGCCGCAGTTGCTCCTCGGCCTGTGCGTCGCCGTCCCAGGGGCGGCGGTAGCCGGCGCAGACCCAGCGCCGTAGCTCGTCCACCTCGATCAGCAGCATTCGGTCGAAGCGCTCGCAGATCGCCCCGGCGACCGCACTCTTGCCGGCCCCCGGCGGCCCCGAGATGACGATCACCTGGTTCATGCCGGCTCCACCTCCAGCGAGATGTCGAGGGCCGGCGCGGAGTGCGTCAGCGCCCCCACCGAGATGAGGTCCACCCCCGTCGCCGCGATCTTGCGCACGCTCTCGAGGTTCACCCCGCCCGAGGCCTCGAGGACCGCGCGCCCCGCGGCTGCCTCGACGGCCTCGCGCATCGCGGCGACGGTCATGTTGTCGAGCATCACGATGTCCGCGCCCGCCTCGATCGCGAGCAGCGCCGTCTCCACATCGGGCGCCTCGACCTCGATGCGGTGGGTGTGCGGCGCGCGCTCGCGCACCTCTCGCCGCAGCTCCGGCAGCGCTACGCCGCGCGCGGCGGCGGCGGCCAGGTGGTTGTCCTTGATCAGCACGAGGTCCGCGAGGGTGTCGCGGTGGTTGTGCCCGCCCCCGGCGCGCACTGCGTAGCGCTCCAGCGCGCGCAGCCCCGGCGTCGTCTTGCGCGTGTCCGTGATCCGCGCCGTGCCGCCCTCGGCGGCCCGTTCGACGAAGGCGCGGGTCAGCGTCGCGATGCCGCTCAGCCGCTGCAGGAAGTTGAGCGCGACCCGCTCGCCCGAGAGCAGCGTGGAGAGCGGCCCTGCGCGCGTCGCCACAACCTGCCCGCAGGCGACCGCATCGCCGTCGGCGGCGCGCGCCTCGATGGCGATGGTTCCGCCGAGCTGGCGGAACACCTCGCGGGCGGCGTCCAGCCCGCAGAGCACGCCGTCCCGCTTGACCAGCAGCGAGCCGCGCCCTGACTGGTCGGGCGGGACCGTCGCCTGCGTCGTCACATCCTCGAGCACGCGGTCCTCGGCGAGCGAGCGCGCGACCGCGTCGCGCAGCGCCGCGGCATCCGGCGGTCGCAGTCCTGCGCTCGCGCCGCTCACGCCACGCGCTCCGGGCTCGCGGCGCGCAGCACGGCGCTGACGAGCGGCTCGATGCCATCGAGGATTGCGACCGCCCCCGCCTCACGCAGCGCCTCCTCGCTGGAGTCGCCGCCGCGCACGCCGCAGGCGGGCATCCCGGCGGCGCGGGCGGCCTCGATGTCGGCGACGTTGTCACCGGCGTAGACGGCCTCGCCCGGCAGGACGCCGAGCCGCTCGCAGGCGAGCAGCAGGCCCTCGGGCGCGGGCTTGGGCAGCCGCACGTCCTCGCGGCCGACGATCGCGCCGAAGCGGTCGGCGACCCTCTCGCCTTCGAGGATCGCGCGCACAACCTCGCGCGAGTTGGAGCTGACGACGCCCGCGTGCCGGCCGGAGCCCTCCAGCGTCCGCAGCGCCTCGCGCACGCCGGGCAGGAGGCGCGTCGTTGGGATCGCCTCGCCCTCGTAGCGTCCGAGGATCTTGGCGGCCCCGCGCAGCGTCGCCTCGAGGGCGCCTTCCGGCAGCAGGCCGGAGGCGGCGACGCGGGCGTAGAGGCTGACCGTGCCGGAGCCGAGTTCCTCGCGGGGCACGCCGCGCTGCTCGTACCAGGCAAGCAGCTCGCGCCGGGCGTCGCCCCAGCGCACGTGCGAGCCGAGATCGGCGAGCGTGTGATCGAAGTCGAAGAGCAGGGCGCGGACAGCGGGGAGGCGCGGCGCCGGACTCACGGCGGCGGCCTAGGCGGGCGTGCGGAACACGAGCCGCCGTCGCCACTCCGGCCGCTGCTCCGGGAAGTCCCGCCGGTAGTGTGCGCCGCGCGACTCCTCGCGCAGCAGCGCCGCCTCCGTGATCAGCCGCCCGCACGTGAGCAGCGAAGCGACCTCGTGCTCCTCGCGGGTGCGCGGGTCCGGCAGGGCGCCCTCCCAGGCGGCGAGCTGCGCCGCCGCGGCTCGCAGCCGCGCGCCCTCGCCCGCCCCGGCCCGCCACCCACCCCAAACCGCCATTAAAAAACCCCCCCCGCGC
>VXMT01000211.1:0-4991 GCA_009840965.1 Chloroflexota bacterium | reverse complement strand
CGGCCTCGCTCCACATCAGCGCATTTACGTCCGCCCGCGAGGGCGCGGTCGAGGCGGGAGCGCCGCCGTCCTCGAGCGTCCGCGCGTCCGCGCCGAGCTCCGGGGGCTCGCGCTCGCCCTCGGGCAGCGGGCCGCCGTAGAGGGCGTCGACGAGGCGATGCGCGAAGACGACCGACTCGAGCAGGGAGTTGCTGGCGAGGCGGTTCGCGCCGTGCACGCCCGTGCAGGTCACCTCGCCGACCGCGTAGAGGCCGGGCAGCGTCGTGCGGCCCCAGGTGTCGGTGCGCACGCCGCCCATCGTGTAGTGGGCGGCGGGCGAGACCGGGATGCGGTCGCGCGCCATGTCGAGGCCGGCGGCGAGGCAGGTGCGGTAGATGTTGGGGAAGCGCGCCGCCAGCCACGAGGCGTCACGGTGCGTGATGTCGAGCAGCACGTGATCGCTGCCGGTCGCGCGCATCTGCGCCAGCTCCGCCAGCGCGACGATGTTGCGGGGCGCCAGCTCCGCCGCCGGATCGAGCTCGGCCATGAAGCGCCGGCCCTCGGTGTCGAAGAGCAGGCCGCCCTCGCCGCGCACGGCCTCCGAGATCAGGAACGAGGGCTGGCCCGGCAGCCGCAGCGCCGTGGGGTGGAACTGCGTGAACTCCATGTCCTGCACCTCGGCCCCCGCGCGGAAGGCGAGCGCGATCCCGTCCCCGGTCGCGATCGGCGGGTTCGTCGTCACGCGGTAGACCTGTCCCGCGCCGCCCGTCGCGAGAACGACCGCGTCCGCCTCGCAGCGCAGCCGCGAGCCGTCGTCGGCGCAGAGCACGTCCGCGCCGATCGCGCGGCCGTCGGCGACGATCAGCCGCTCGGCGAGCGCGTGCTCGAGCACCGTGATGCCCTCGCGCTGGACGAGCGAGGAGAGCGAGAGCTCGATCTCCAGCCCGGTCTGGTCGCCGCGCGCGCGCAGCACGCGTCGCGTCGAGTGCGCGCCCTCCTTGCCGAGCGCCGCTTCGCCCTCGGCCTCGTCGAAGCGCACCCCGTAGCCGCCGAGATCGGCGATGCGGCCGGCGGCCTCCTCGACGAGCACGCGGGCGGCGGCGGCGTCGACGAGCCCCGCGCCGGCCTCGATCGTGTCGCGCAGGTGCAACTCGGGCGAGTCGCCGGGGCCGATCGCGGCGCTGATGCCGCCCTGAGCGTAGCGCGTGCTCGCCTCGTCGATCGCGCTCTTGGTGACGACCAGCACGCGGGCGCCGCGCTCGTGCGCCTGCAGCGCGACGAACAGCCCGGCGATGCCGGAGCCGATCACCAGCAGGTCGGCGCGCAGCAGCTCGCGCTCGGCCTCGGGTGGTGGGGCGGGGGAGTGTGCGGACACGGGAGGCCGGGGCTAGCGCAGCGCCAGCATGCGCTCGAGGGCGACGCGGGCGTGCGCCTTGATCTCCTCGGGCACGACGATCTGGTTCACGACCTGCCCGGCCGCGAGCGACTCCATCACCCACGCGAGGTAGGCGGGGTGCACGCGGTACATCGTGCTGCAGGGGCAGACGACCGGATCGAGGCAGAACACGGTTTTGTCCGGGTTCTCCTTCGCCAGCCGCGAGACGAGGTTGATCTCGGTCCCCACGCCGATCACCGAGCCGGCGGGCGCCTCGGCGACGTAGTTGGCGATGTAGGCGGTCGAGCCGATCGCGTCGGCAGCCTGCACGATGTCGTAGCGGCACTCGGGGTGGACGACGATCCGCACGTCCGGGTAGCGCTCGCGCGCCTCCTCGATCTGCGTCGTCGTGAAGCGCTGGTGCACGGAGCAGTGGCCCTGCCAGAGGATGACGCGCGAGCGCTCGAGTTGCTCGGGCGCGGCGCCCCCGAGATTGCCCGCGGGCAGCCGCCAGTTCCAGAGCGTCATCTCCTCGAGCGGGATGCCCATCCCGTGGCCGGTGTTGCGGCCGAGGTGCTGGTCGGGGAAGAAGAAGACGCGCTTGCCCTGCTCGAAAGCCCACTCCAGCACCTTGACGGCGTTCGAGGAGGTGCAGACCACGCCCCCGTGCTCGCCGCAGAACGCCTTGAGCGAGGCGGCCGAGTTCATGTAGGTGACGGGGATGAGGTCCTCGGTGGACCCGAACAGGTCGCCGAGCTCGCGCCAGGCGACATGCACGTCGGCGGGGGCGGCCATGTCCGCCATCGAGCAGCCGGCCTCCATGTTGGGCAGCACCACCTGCTGGTGCGAAGCGGAGAGGATGTCGGCCGCCTCGGCCATGAAGTGCACGCCGCAGAAGACGATGTACTCGGACTCCGGCCGCTCGGCGGCGTACTGGGCGAGCATGAAGGAGTCGCCGCGCTCGTCGGCGAACTGGATGATGTCCTCGCGCTGATAGTGGTGGCCGAGGATCACGGCGCGATCGCCGAGGCCGGCGCGCGCCTCGCGCACGCGCGCGACGAGTTCGTCGCTGCCGAGCTGCCAGTAGGCTTCGGGAATCTCGCGCTGCCAGGAGCCGAAGGAGGCCTCCTGCGAAAGCGGCAGCGTCTCGATCCCGAAGTCGGACTCGCACTGGAGCTGCGGGACGGGACGTGAGATCGAGGAGACCATCGGGGAGCCCTCATTCCTGCGGCGCTGCGGACGCGGGAGCGACGCGACAGCCGCGCGCTACACTTCGTGTACGAAGTACGCTAAGTGACGGCGTACATGGTACGCGAAGTGCCCGCGGGGCGTCAATCCTTCGGAACGCGACCCTCGTCGCCGCCCCGCCTTGCCGCCCGCTGCCCCGCCGCCCTACGATCGCTCGTGGAGGGGTCGCATAGTGGCCTAGTGCGGGCGCCTGCTAAGCGCTTATCCCTGTTCGGGATCGCGGGTTCGAATCCCGCCCCCTCCGCCATCCGCACCACGCCCGCACGCAACCACCGAGGCGTGACGCGCGCACCAGCGCCCCACGCCGGACGGAGCAGCCTCGTGCCTACCTTCCACATCTGGACGCTCGGCTGCCAGATGAACCAGGCCGACTCCCTGCGCCTCGCCGCAGGCCTCGAGCGCACGGGCTACACGCCAGCCGAGGACCCCGCGCGCGCCGACTTCACCGTCGTCAACACCTGCGCCGTCCGCCAGCACGCCGAGGACCGCGCCGCCGGCCGCCTCCACGCCCTCAACCAGCGCCGCAAGCGCGGCGAGACCTTCCAGATCGCCGTCATGGGCTGCATGGTCGGCCCCGAGGGCGACAGCGAGCGAGCCGCCCTCGTGCGCCGCTTCCCCTGGGTCGACGTCTGGGCGCGGCCGCAGGAGTACGACCCGATCCTCGAGGCGGCCGGGCTGGCGCGCGACGTCTCCGAGGGCGAGTTCTGGACGGAGACCTTCGGCGAGCCGACTGGGCCGACGGCCTACGTGCCCGTGGTCCACGGCTGCGACAAGTTCTGCACGTACTGCATTGTCCCGCTGCGCCGCGGGCGCGAACGCTCGCGCCCCGTCGCCGAGGTGCTCGGCGAGGTGCGCTTCCTCGCCGCCCGGGGCGTGCGCGAGGTCACCCTGCTCGGCCAGACCGTCGAGGCCTACGGCCACGACCTCGAGGAGCCGGCCGACCTGGCGACGCTGTTCGAGGGCATCGAGGCGATCGGGGGCATCGCGCGGACGCGCTTCCTCACCTCGTACCCGAAGGACATGACGGACCGCATCATCGACGCGGTCGCGGACCTCCCGAAGGTCTGCGAGCACTTCAACATCCCCGTGCAATCCGGCGACGACCGCATGCTGGAGCGGATGCGGCGCGGCTACACGGTGGCCGAGTACGAGGAACGCGTCGAGCGCATCCGCAGCCGCATGCCGGACGCCGCGATCGCCACCGACGTGATCGTCGGCTGCCCCGGCGAGACGGACGAGGAGTTCGCCAGCACCGTCGCCCTGCTCGAGCGGGTCGGCTTCGACGTGATCCACGTCGCCGCCTACTCGCCGCGGCCCCGCACGTTCGCCTACCGCAAGCTCGCCGACGACGTGCCGCGCGAGGTCAAGAAGGCGCGCCTCAAGGCAGTCGAGGCGATCCACGCGGAGAGCGCGGGCGCGCGCAACCGGGCGCTGCTCGGCGAGACCGTCGAGGTCCTCGTGGAGCGCGATGAGGACGGCCGCGCCAGCGGCCGCACGCGCGGTGGGCGGATCGTGCACTTCGAGGGTGCTGGCCTTGTCGGCGAGCTCGTCGATATCGAGATCGCGGAGACGACGTCGTGGTCGCTGCGCGGTCAGCGCGCGGGAGCGCGGCGCGGCGGCGACCTCCTGGTCAACGTGGTCTAGGGACTGCGCGATGTCCGGCGGACCGGCCGTCGCCACCATCCTCGTGATCTTCGCGATCATCGAGGAGCGGTTGCAGGTGCTGCTCGTGCACCGCGACGAGCCGCCCGAGGCGGAGCTGTGGGCGCTGCCCGGCGGCCTCTGGGACGGCGGCCGCACGCTGGAGCAGGCGGCCGAGGCGAAGCTCTTCGAGGAGACCGGCGCGCGCGACGTCTACCTCGAGCAGCTCTTCACCGAGTCCGGCCTCGACCCGACGCAGCCCGGCGTCGCGATTGCCTACTTCGCGCTGGTCGAGGCGGAGGCGGTGCGGCTGCGCGAGAGCGCGGACGACGCCTGGCGGCCGGCCTGGCTGCCGGTCGACGACCTGCCGCCGCTGGCCTTCTCCAACGGCCGCGTGATCGCGCAGGCCGTCGAGCGGGTGCGGGCCAAGCTGGACTACACGAACATCGCCTACGGCCTGCTGCCGGAGCGATTCACGCTGCGCGAGCTGCAGGCCGCCTACGAGGCGATTCTCGCGGCGCGGCTCGACCGCCGCAACTTCCGCAAGCGCATGCTCTCCGCCGCGCTGATCGAGGCCACCGAGGATGTGCGCCGCGAGGGCGCCCACCGCCCCGCCCGCCTCTACCGCTTCACCAGCCGCGAGCCCGTCTTCCTCTAGGCACTACCCCTCGCCCCTGGCGGGATCCTTCCCCCCCCGGCAAGCCGCACCCGGCCCCCCCTCCCTGGGGCGAGGGCGGGGGTGAGGGGG
>VXMT01000258.1 GCA_009840965.1 Chloroflexota bacterium | reverse complement strand
GCGGGAGTCCTCCCCCTCACCCCCGCCCTCTCCCCAGGGAGAGGGAGCCGGATCGCGTATGTGGGAGTTTCGCTAAGGTCTCTCGTATCGATACGCGGCAGGCTCCGGCCCCGGAGCCGCGCTCACAGGCTCGCGAGGAACTCCCGGAACTTCGGCAGCGCGACGTCCTGGTGCGTGATGTGCAGCTGCGTCGGCGCGCCATCGATCTCGACGATTTGCGCGTTGGGAATCGTCGCGGCGATGAAGCGCGAGTCGTCCGGCGGGGTGATCCCGCTCTCGAGGCCGGCGAAGACCAGAGT
This sequence comes from Chloroflexota bacterium, assembly GCA_009840965.1. Lineage (GTDB taxonomy): Bacteria > Chloroflexota > Dehalococcoidia > UBA2979 > UBA2979 > VXMT01. Next base: position 7,588 of record VXMT01000258.1, on the reverse strand, counting down.
TGGTACGCGGATGTGCGGCAGGATGTCCGTCAGGTCCACGGTCGGCACGTAGTCGAACAGCGCGATCAGTGTGCGCGCCGAGGTCTTCCCCATCTCGTGGTGATACCAGCGCACCATCTCCGGGTCGGCCTTGTCGCCGAAGCGGCGGTCGCCGTTGCCGGTCGCCCACGCCTCGACGCCCTGCTCGTGGATGATCTCGGCGGAGTGCAGGAAGTGCTCCGGCAGCCTGTCGAGGCGGTAGGGCGCGCCGCAGAGCGTGAGGCTGTGCGTGCGATCCGGGTACTCGTAGGCGAACTGCAGGCAGACCGGCCCGCCCACCGTCTCACCCACGAGGTGCGTCTTCTCGATGCCCAGCGAGTCGAGCAGCAGCCGCAGATCGTTGGCGAGACCGCTGAGGCTGTAGCGGTAGCCCTCGGGGATCGGCGAGGAGTGCCCGAAGCCGCGGGCGTCCGGCCGGATCACGCGGTAGTCGGTGGCCAGGCCGGGCACCCAGAAGTACCACAGCTTGCCGCTCTTGCCCGCGCCGTGGTGGAGCAGGATCGCCTCGGCGTCGTCCTCCCAGGGCGGCGTGAAGTCGTCCAGCTCGTAGTGCATCTCCAGCGTGTCGTCGATGCGTGCGGTCGGCATGGCGTGGTCCTCCCTGCTGGGCCTGCTAGCTGATGCGCTCGAGGAAGCCGGCGTAGCGGTCGAGCGTGGGGTAGCCGAGATCGCGCTTGGGGCTGCCGAGGTTGAAGAGCAGCCGATCGACGCCCCCCTCGCGCAGCCGCTCGACCTCGGCGGCCGCGGCTTCGACCACGGCAGGGTCGGCCTCGGCCGGGTCGTCGCCGGTGGGCGGGATCGCGGGGCCGTTCATGGCGACGTGCAGCGCCTCGGGGTCGCGGCCCGCGTCGGCCCACTCGCTTCGCAGTTCGGCGATGGCGGGCAGGATCTCCGGGTCGCCGATCGGGATGCGGTAGGGGATCCAGCCGTCGCAGTAGCGGACGATGCGCTCGAAGGTCCTCGGACTGTTCTGGCCCATGAGGATCGGCGGGCCGCCCTCCTGCACCGGCTTCGGGTAGCACCAGACGGGGTCGAAGTCGACCGTCTCGCCGTGGTACTCGGCCTCTTCGTCGGTCCACAGCGCTTTCATCGCCTCGACGCGCTCGCGCGTGACCCTGTGGCGGTCCTTCCAGGCCACGCCGTGGTTGGCCATCTCCTCGCGGTTCCAGCCGCTGCCGATGCCGATGATCACGCGGCCGCCCGAGATCTGGTCGAGCGTCGCGATCTCCTGCGCGAGCGTGATCGGGTCGCGCTCCGGGATGAGGCAGATCGCGGTGCCGAGCCTGATCCGCTCGGTCACGGTCGCGGCGGCGGCGAGGGCGATGAAGGGGTCGTAGAGGTACCAGAAGTTGGCGCGCAGGTCGGGGCGGCGCTTGCGCAGCTCGTCGGGGCCCTCGCTCGGCTGTGGCGGGCTGCCGTCGTCGAGGCCGATGTAGGCCGAATCGCGCTGCACGGGGATGTGCGTGTGCTCTCCGAGGAAGAGCGAGTCGAAGCCGCGCTCCTCGACGGCGCGGGCGACCTCGGCGGGCGAGAGCGTGAGGTGGTTGACGATGATGTGGATGCCGAACTGCACGCTGCGCCCCCTCGCTCCGAGCCCGCCGCGCAGTCTGCCACACCGCGGGGACGCGCGAGCGGGCGGGGCGATGCCGGAGGGCGAGTCGTGTATGGTAGAAGCAGTCACCATGGTTCTACCCCGGAGAACGCCCCGTGAGCCTCAACATCAAGAACGAACGGACCTGCCAGTTGGCGGACGAGCTGGCGCAACTGACCGGTGAGACCAAGACTGGCGCCATCACGGTCGCTCTCGAGGAGCGCCTGGAGCGCGAGCAGCGGCAACGCAGCATGGAAGAGCGTCTCAAGCGAATGCGTGCGATTTCCAAGCCCCTGGCGGCGCGTCTTCGCGCGGGCGGGCCGCCGATCGACCACGGCGAATTCCTCTACGACGAGCGGGGTCTGCCGAGGTGATCGTCGATACGTCGGCGATCATCGCAATCCTGTTCGGCGAGGCCGATTCAGACCATTACGACCGAGCAATAGCGGCCGCTCCGAACTGTCACATGTCGGTCGCGAACTTCATCGAGGCGACCATCGTTCTCGAGAGTAGGGAAGGCATCGGGGCTGGGCATGAGTTCGACGCTTACCTGGAGGAATCAGGGATCGAGTTGGTCCCGGTGACCGTCGAGCAAGCGCGCGCAGCGCGCCGGGCCTGGCAGCGCTTTGGGAGGGGCAATCATCCGGCGGCGCTGAACCTCGGCGACTGCTTCGCCTACGCGCTCGCCGAGGCCACGGGGGAACCGCTGCTGTACAAGGGCGAGGACTTCGCGCTCACCGACATCCCCGCCGCCTGACCCGGTTGGCCCTCAAGGCCCGGCCCGCTGCACCCCTCGCCCGCGCGCGGTAGGATGCCGACGACGACGCGGCGACGCCGCTCCCCGGCTCGCCGCCGCACGGAAGGAGGCGCCCCGATGCCCGCACTCGACGGCATGCGCGTCCTCGACATGACGCAGTACGAGGCCGGTACGTCCTGCACCCAGGCACTCGCCTGGCAGGGTGCCGACGTGGTCAAGGTGGAGCCTCCCGGCGTCGGTGACCCCGGCCGCGGGCTCACCACCGAAGGCCGCCCGCCCCAGTACTTCCTCAACTACAACAGCAACAAGCGCAGCATCGTCATCGACCTCTCGACCGATCGAGGGCGTGACCTGCTGCTCGACCTCGTGCCGCGCTTCGATGTCTTCGTGGAGAACTACGGGCCGGGCGTGATCGAGAAGCTCGGCATCGGCTACGAGGTGCTGCGCGAGCACAACCCCTCGATCATCTACGCGCGCATCAAGGGCTTCGGGTTGAGCGGGCCCTACGCCGACTTCAAGTGCTTCGACAGCGTCGCGCTGGCCGCCGGCGGGGCCTTCTCGATCAACGGCGAGCCGGACGGGCCGCCGATGCGACCGGGCGCCACCTTCGGTGACACCGGCACGGGCATCCAGATGGCGTTCGCCATCGTCTCCGCCTATGTGCAGCAGCAGCGCACCGGCGAGGGCCAGCTGATCGAGCTCTCGATGCAGGAGGCCGTGACCTTCTTCATGAAGACAATCGGCCGCGACGCGTGGGGCAGCGAGCGCGAGGCGCCACGCCTCGGCAACGGCCTGGGCGCGCCGACCAACGTCTACCCCTGCAAGCCGGGCGGGCCGAACGACTACGTCCACATCTGCGTCGTCACCTCGCGGATGTGGGACACGTTCTGCGTGGCCATCGATCGCCCCGACCTGGCGACGGACCCGCGCTTCGAGACCGCGGCGATGCGACGCAAGCACCAGCCCGAGCTCTACGCCGAGGTCGAGAAGTGGACCCGCGAGCGCACCAAGTACGAGGCGATGCAGACCCTCGCCAGCGCCGGGGTGCCCACCACGGCCGTGCTCTCGACGCGCGACCTGCGGACCGACCCGCACCTCTGCGAGCGCGGCCTCTTCGAGCACCACGAGCACCCCGAGTACGGCGAGATCGAGCTGATGCGCCAGCCGCTGCGCATGTCCGGCTCGCACGTGCCCATCGAGCTGGCCCCGTCGTACGGCGAGCACACGAGCGAGGTGCTGGCCGCCGACCTCGGGCTGGCGAGCGAGCAGATCGAAGAGTTGTGCGCGGCCGGCGTCGTCGCCTGACGGCGCCGCCCGCGACGGAGGACGAAAGGGAGCACGGATGAAGCTGGCGCTGGGACTGGGACACCTCGGGTCGACCTCGATCGACATCCCCTGGGAGCGAATCAGGCTCGCGGAGGAGCTGGGCTTCGAGATGGTCTGGTGCGCGGAGATCTGGGGGCACGATGCGGTCGTGCCGCTGACCTGGATCGCGGCGAACACGGAGCGGATCGGCCTCGGGACCAACATCCTGCAGCTGCACGGCCGCTCGCCGGGGCTGACGGCGAACACGATGACCACGCTGGACATGCTCTCGGGCGGGCGCGTCAAGGGCGTCGGCATCGGGCTCTCCGGCCCGCAGGTGATCGAGGGCTGGCACGGGCAGCCGTTCGGGAAGCCCGCGAAGCGGGTGGCCGAGTACATGCAGATCATGCGCATCGTCTGGGACCGCGAGCAGCCGCTAGCCTTCGACGGCGAGGAGTATCGGCTGCCCTACGACGGTCCCGACGCGACCGGCCTCGGCAAGCCGCTCAAGTCCGTCCTGCACCCCCGCCGCCTGCCCATCTACGTGGGCGCGATGGGGCCGATCAACGTGCGCAACGCAGCCGAGTTCGGCGACGGCTGGGTCACCTCGCGCTGCCCTCCGAAGCGCCTGGGCGAGTACGAGGCCTACATCGACGAGGGCCTGCGCCGCGCCGGGAAGAGCCGCGACGATTTCGAGATCGCCGCCTCCACGCAGGTGATCGTCACCGACGACGTGCAGGAGGGGCTCAACAAGATGAAGGAGAACCTCGCCCTCTACGTCGGCGGCATGGGAGCGCGGAACATGAACTTCCACAACGACCAGGTCCGCCGCTTCGGCTACGCCGAGGCCGCCGAGCGCATCCAGGAGCTGTTCCTCTCCGGCCGCAAGCGCGAGGCCGAGGAGGCAGTGCCCGACGAGCTGTGCGACGAGATCGCCCTCGTGGGCCCGCCGGACCGGATCCGCGAGCGCTACCGCGACTGGGAGGACTCCCGGGTCACGATGATCAACATGGGGCTCAACACCACGCCCGAGGCGATGCAGCTCATGGCCGAGCTGACCGGCTCCGCGAAGCGCGTCGGGGCGGCCGTCTAGCGGGCGCCCTCGCGGCCGGGCGATGAGCAGCGCGGGCTGGGACGCGCGCGCCTACGACGAGAGCTTTCGCTTCGTCTCCGATCACGCCGGAGACCTCGTGGCGCTGCTCGACCCGCAGCCGGGCGAGCGCATCCTCGACCTCGGCTGCGGCACCGGGCTGCTCGCCGCCGCGATCGCCGGGCGCGGCGCCTCCGTCGTCGGCCTCGACAGCGACGCCGCGATGATCGAGGCGGCGCGCGCGCAGTTCCCGGCCGTGGACCGCCCGTCGCTCGAGTTCATCGTGGGCGACGGCGAAGCGCTCGAGGAGGCGCCGCTGGCGGGGCCGCTCGACGCCGTCTTCTCCAACGCGGCGCTGCACTGGATGACGCGCCCGGAGGCGGTGCTGCGCGGCCTGCGCACACTGCTCCGCCCCGGCGGGCGGCTCGTCGCCGAGCTGGGCGGGCGCGGCAACGTCGCCATCGTCGAGGGCGCGCTGGGCGGCGCCCTCGAGGCCGAGGGCGTGCCGCGCGAGCGGCAGCCGAAGCCGTGGTACTTCCCCGGCCTCGCCGAGTACGCCGCGCTGCTCGAGCAGCACGGGTTCGAGCCGCGGGTGATGACGCTATTTGATCGCCCGACAACGCTCGAGGACGGCGAAGCGGGCATGGCCGGCTGGCTGCGCATGTTCGGCCACCCCTGGCTCACCGGCCTCCCCTCCGACCTCGCCGACGCAGCGATCGCGCGCGTAGAGGCGGCCGTCCGCCCCCGGCTCTGGCGCGAGGACGGCGAGGGCGGTGGCCGCTGGGTCGTCGACTACCGGCGGCTGCGCGTCGTTGCCGTGCGCGGAGATGCGCCGTAGTATGGACTAAGTCCATCGGATCGGACTAAGTCACTGGAGGCTGCCATGCGCGTCGTCAACATGCATGAGGCCAAGTCACAGCTCTCGAAGCTCGTGCAGGCTGCGGTGGACGGAGAGCCATTCATCATCGCGCGCGCCGGGAAGCCGCTCGTCAAGGTCATGTCGCTTGATGCTCCGGCCTCGGGACCGCGCCGGACCGGCTTCCTTCCCGGCATCTCGGTGCCCGACGACTTCGACCGCATGGGCGGCGATGAGATCGAGACGATGTTCGAGGGGTCTCAGTGAGGATCCTGCTCGATACGCACATCCTGCTCTGGGTCGCCGGAATGCCCGAGCGCCTGCGACCTGCTGCCCGCGCGGTCATCGACGATCCAGAGAACGAGCTGTACTTCAGCGCCGCGTCGCTGTGGGAAGTCGCGATCAAGAGCGGGTTGGGCCGCGCCGACTTCAGCGTCGATCCTCGCCTGTTGCGCAGGGCGCTGCTCGAGAACGGCCACCGGGAGCTCGCGATCAGCGGCGCCCATGCCGTGGCCGTGGATCTGCTGCCGACCATTCACGGCGATCCGTTCGACCGCATCCTCGTCGCGCAGGCGCAGATCGAGGCGATGACCCTGCTGACCTCGGACGAGATCGTGGGGCGCTATCCGGGCCCGATCGAAATGATCTGAGCGCCAAGGGAGGAACCGGGCGCGCTCACGATGCGGCTGCGGCCGCCGCCTCGCCGAGGCGCGCAATCGCGTCGCGTAGCTCATCCGGCGGCAGAGCGGGCCAGGCGAGCCGCACGTTGCGCTCGCCACCGCCGTTCGCGAAGTAGAGCGGCCCCGGCGTGACCGCCACGCCGCGCGCCGCCGCCTCGCGTGCAAACGAGCCGGCCTCGAGCCCCTGGCCGAGGTGCAGCCAGAGGTAGAAGCCGCCGCCGGGCGGCTCGAAGCTCACGAGGTCGCCGAACGCCTCGCGGGCGGTCTCGACGGCGGCGTCGCGACGCTCGCGGTAGATCGCGCGCAGGCGCTCGACGTGCTCGTCGTAGCCGCCGCCCCGCAAGTACTCCAGCACCGTGCGATGGACGAACGGCGAGGCGCCGTTGTCGAGGCGGGCGAAGACGAGCTGCCGGATCACCTCGGGGGCCGCGACGATCCAGCCGACACGCAGCCCGGTCGCGACCGTCTTCGAGGCGGTGCCGACGTACATCACGCCCCGGCCGCCCGCGAGCGAGAACAGCGAGGGCGGCGCCGGGCCATCGAGGTCGAGCCCAGCGTAGGCGTCGTCCTCGACGATCAGCAGGCGGTGCTCCCCGGCGATGCGCAGCAGGTCCTCGCGGCGCTCGAGCGGCATCGTGCTGCCGCTGGGGTTGTCGTAGCTCGGGATCAGGTAGAGCAGCTTGGGCGGCGGCCCGTCGACTCGAGCGAGCGCGTCGAGGAGCGCGTCGGGCCGCAGGCCGAGGGCGTCCTGCGGCACGTCGATCAGCCTCGCGCCGCGCGCGCGGAAGGCGCGGATCGCGCCGGGGTAGGTGGGCGCGCCGACGACGGCCGCGTCGCCAGGGCCGAGGAAGGCGGCGGCGATGTTGTCGATGGCGTGCGCGCTGCCGGAGCAGAGCGTCACGGAGTCCGGCCCGGCCGCGAGCCCCTCCTCGCAGTGTCGCTCGGCGATCCAGGCGCGCAGCGGCTCGTAGCCCTGGTTCCCGCCGTAGGTGAGCGCGCCGGCGGGGTCGTCGCGCAGCGCGCGGGCGGCAGCCTCGGCGAGTTCGGCGGCGGGCAGCGAGGCGCGGTCCGGCACGCCGGCGTTGAGGTCGTACTGCAGTGCGGAGAGGGAGGTGGGCTGGGCGAGGGTGCGCATGAAGGGCGCGATCAGCCCCTCGATCGCTGCCTCATCCCACGGCGAAGTCCCGGACGTGCCCACGGCCGCCAGCCTACGGCCCGGCGGCGCGCTCCGACAACACGCGAGGGCGGCGGCCGGTCCCCTCTCCCCGCG
>VXMT01000231.1:5971-7965 GCA_009840965.1 Chloroflexota bacterium | reverse complement strand
CCCCACCTAATTTATATAGCCCCCCCCCCCCCCCCACCCCCCCTTCCTTTTCTCCGGGGGCCCGCCCATTTTTTAAAACCCCCCCCGCGCCCCCGGCCGGCCGCGGCCGGCCGCTGTCTCGATGGCCCGCGAGCCCGGCGCGGAGCTGGGCATCGTCGCCGAGGCGCGCCTGCCCGGCGGCGCCGTCGTCGACATGCACTGCCACAGCTCCGAGCTCTCGCTGGACAGCGGCGTGCGCGCCGACCGGCTGGTCGCGCAGGCGGCGGCGCGCGGCCTCGATGGCGTCTGCCTGACCGAGCACAACGCGCTCTGGGACCTGGACAAGGCGCGCGAGATCGGCGAGCGGCACGGCGTCGCTGTGCTGCCGGGCATGGAGGTCGGCAGCACCCACGGCCACGTACTCGTCTTCGGCCTCGACCGCTACCACCCGGAGCTGACCAACATCGAGCGGCTGCGCGAGATCGTGGTCGCCGAGGGCGGTGCGATGGTCTGGGCGCACCCGATGCGCGAGGGCGATCACCAGCGCCCGAGCTGGTCCGCCATCCCCGACCTGTTCGAGGCGCTGGAGGTGGTCAACGGCGACCACACGGACCACGTCGACGGCTACTGGGCGACGCTCGCCGAGGAGCTGGGCGTCGGGCGCACGGGCGGATCGGACGCCCATAGCCTCCCGGCCGTCGGGCGCGTCGGGACGGGCTTCCCGGAGCCGGTGCCGGATGTCGAGACGCTCGTGCGGTTGCTGCGCCTGCACCGCCACGCGCCGCTCGACTTCCGCCCGGGCGGCGCGCACGGCCTGCCGCACATGGCCGACCCGCCGCCGTACACGCCTCGGCGGCCGCTGGGTTCATAGTCGGCCAACACCCTGACGCCAGACGCGAACGGGGGCGCCTCCGAGGCGCCCCCGCTGCGTTCTTGCCGTGGCCGGCTTGCTACTGGTTCGTCATCACCATCGAGGAGGCCGTGCCGGGGTTCGCCCAACCGAGGTTGGCGGTGATCTCCGGGTCCCGCACCTGGCGGCAGGCGCCCTCGCTGTAGTCGAAGTTGTGCTCGCCCTCGCAGTAGTCGTCCACCTGCTTGCGCAGCTGGCGCACGTTCTCGATCACCATGTTCATGCCGTGCGTGTAGCCCTCGCAGAGGTGGCCGCCCGAGGGGTTGTTCGGCCGTTTCCCGCCCAGCTTGATGGTGCCGTCGGAGACGTAGTTGCCGCCCTCGCCGATCGGGCAGAAGCCGTACGCCTCGAGCTGAATCAGCGAGGTGAACGTGAACGCGTCGTAGGAGCCGGTGATGTCGATGTCCTCGGGGCCGACGCCCGCGTTCGGCCAGAGGATGCGCGCGTTGTACTCGCCGGCGACCTGCGAGATTGGGTCGTTCTGCCAGGGGTAGCCGGCCTGCCACTTACAGACGCGCCCTGCCAGCCCGAGGATCTTGACCACCGGCTTCGCCAGGCTCGCCGCCCGCTCCGCCGTGGTCACGATGATCGCCGTGCCGTTGTCCGTCTCCACGCAGCAGTCGAGCAGGTGGAACGGCTTCACGATGTAGCGGGAGTTGACCACGTCCTCCACGGTCAGCCGCGTCTTGTAGTAGGCCTTCGGGTTGTTCGAGGCGCCCCAGCTGTGGGCGACCTTGACCTCGGCAAGCTGCTCGTTGGTGGTGCCGTAGTTGTGCATGTGGCGCACGAAGGCGAGGGAGAAGTTCTGCAGCGGCGTGCTGAAGCCGTAGATCGCCGTCTGCAGCGAGTCCAGGCCGTTGGCCGTGGTGAAGCGCGGCGCCTGCTGGCCGGTGCCGCCGGTCCGCGTCTCCGTGAAGCCGTTCATCGAGCGGTTGATGATCACCGCATCGCACATCCCGGCCTCGATCACGCCGACCGCCATGCCGGTCAGCGCCTCGGTCGAGGAGCCGCCGCCCATGCAGTCGAAGAAGAAGTCGAGGCGGATGCCGACCGCGGCGGCGGCGCGGGGGGGGGTGGGGGGGCCGGGGGCCGGGGTGGGGGGCGT
>VXMT01000231.1:0-5961 GCA_009840965.1 Chloroflexota bacterium | reverse complement strand
GCCGCGGCCCTGGTAGGAGAGCATGCCCCAGCTGATCTCCTTGCGGTTCTCCCACATGCCGGCGTCCTGCATCGCGTTGCGGATCGCCTCGGCGCCCATCGAGCGCGTGGTGCGGCCGGAGTTGCGGGAGTACTCGGTCTCCCCGACACCCACGATCGCGTACTTGCCTCTGATCTCCGGACCCGGCATAGCTAGCTCCCTCCGGCGCACGCGGAGCCCTGCCCGCGGGCGCGCTCCGCTTCATAGCATGGCCTTGAAGCGCTCGCAAACCTTGGCCCGCGCGAGGCGGTGGATCGCCCCCGCTGGCGACGCCGCAGTGCCGGTGGTATCGTCGCGGCGCTCCTCGCCGGATGCTCCGGCGAGGGCTGGCGAAGGGGAAGATGCGCATGCCCCCAGAGGACTTCCGCGACAGCGTGGCGATCGTCGGGATCGGCTACAGCCGCAGCCCGTCGGCGCCCGGTGGATTCTCCAAGAACTCCGGCGAGAGCGTGACCACGCTCACCGTGCGCGCCGCCCGCGAGGCCGCCGCCGACGCCGGCATGGACGCCAAGGACATCGACGCCGGCGTCACCTACCAGACGAACGACTCGATCGATCCGCAGGCAGCGCTGCGCGCGCTGGGCGTGCGGCGCATCCACCAGGACACGAGTCTCACGGGCGGCGGCAACTACGCCTCCGCCTCGATCATGATGGGCGCGCAGATCATCTACCACGGCATGGCCGACTACTGCCTGGTCTACCGCTCGATGAACGGGCGCTCCGGGTATCGCATGGGCCAGTCGGGCGCCGGAGCCGGGGGAGGCACGAACCGCGTCGGCGGGGCCGGGCAGTTCCAGAACATCTACGGCCTCGCCGGTCCGCCCTCCACCTACGCGCAGCAGGCGCGTCGCTACATGGACCTCTACAACGTGAGCAGCGCGGACCTCGCCGAGTGGTCCGTGGCCTCGCGCAGCAACGCGGTCAAGAACCCGCGCGCCACCATGCGCGACCCGATCACGGTCGAGGATCACCAGAACTCGCGCTACATCGTGAACCCGTACCACCTGCTGGACTGCTGCCTCGAGACGGACGTGGCCTGCGCGATGATCCTCACCAGCGCCGAGCGGGCGAAGGAGATGCGCAAGACGCCGCTGCTGATCCGCGGCGCGATCGGCGGGCCCAGCCCCTTCGCGGACCTCGCCGACACCGGCTTCAAGTACATGCGCGACAAGCTCTTCGCGGCCGCCGACATCCAGCTCAGCGACATCGACATCGCGCTGCTCTACGACAACTTCACGGACTGCCCGATGCGCATGGTCGAGGACATCGGCTGGTGCGGGCCGGGCGAGTGCGCCGACTTCGTGAGGAGCGGCGCCACCTCGCTGGACGGCGAGATCCCGATGCAGACGCAGGGCGGCCTGATCAACGAGGGCTACTGCCACGGCCTCAACAACGCCCTCGAGGCCGCGCAGCAGCTCTGGGGCGAGACGGAATGCCTCTGTCCCAAGTGGTCCGAGGGCGAGCACACCTACGATCGCGCTATCTGTCGCCAGACGCGCGACCCGAAGATCGCACTGCACACCGGCGTGGTCGGCAAGAGCGCGCTCGTGATGATGAAGGCGGACTAGCGATGGCTGACGAGTACCCCTACCTGCTGCCCCAGCCCGACGTCCTCACCCAGGGTTACTGGGACGCGCTCAGGGAGCACCGCCTGGTGCTGCAGTCCTGCCAGGCCTGCGAGACCTTCCAGCACCCGCCGGACCGCACCTGCCGCTTCTGCCTCGGCGAGGAGATGACCTGGGAGGAAGTGAGCGGCAAGGGCACGCTTTACACCTACGTGATCGTCACGCAGGGCATCCTCGGCCCCTGGCGCGGGCACGACCCCTACAACGTCATCCAGGTGCTGCCGGACGAGGTGGACCCGGCCACCGTGAGCGTCCACAACAACGCCACCTACAACGTCATCTACGGCAACGCCGTCGAGGTGGACAACGAGGACCTCGAGGTGGGGATGGCAATGGAAGCCGTCTTCGACGACGTGACCGACGACGTGACGATCCTGCGCTGGAGGCCGGCGAGCTAGCGCCGCTCCAGCACGTCCGGGGAGGCCGAGCCGTGGAACGCCGCTTCCGCAAGGCCCTGTTCGCCCTCGCCCGCGAGGCGAGCGACGCGCCCGATCTGCGCGCGCGCTTCGACGACTTCATCGCCGAGGTGCGCTCGCACCCGGCGCCGGTGCGCCCCTACCCGGACGAAGTCCGCGACACGCTGCTGGCGCTCAGCTTCCGCCCGGAGGTCGCCGCCGATCTGCACCGCCGCTACCGCGACGCCCGCGTCGGCTCATCAGCGGCGTAGCGGCGGGCTGTTCCAGGTCGGAGTGGCTGTACCCTCTACCGCCATCGCTCCGTCAGAATATGGGTCGACCAGCATTCCTAATATGGGTAATATGGGTCCATGAAGACCACGCTCGACATTCAGGACGAACTGCTGCTCCGAGCCAAGCGTCATGCGCGCCAGACGGGACGGCCGCTGCGCGCCGTGGTCGAGGAGGGGCTGCGCCAAGTGCTCTCCCCAACGCCGCCGCGGCCTCGGTACCAGCTCCCCGACCTGAGCGTCGGCCGGGCGGGTGACAGCGACCCGCTCGAGGCCTACTCCTGGCAGGACCTCCGGGAGATCATCTACGGAGAGCCCGAGCCCCGGTGATCGTGGTCGATACGAACCTGCTCGTGTACGCCCACCGCAGCGAGTCGCGACACAACGCGGAAGCCGCCTCAGTCCTTCGCGTGCTGGCCGAGGGCGACGCTCCCTGGGCGATTCCCTGGCCTTGCTGCTACGAGTTCCTGAGCGTCGTGACCAACCCCCGCATCTGGAGAGACAACCCGACGAGCCAGGAGCGGGCATGGGCACAACTGGCCGCGTGGATGGCCTCCCCCTCGCTGCGGCTGATCGGTGAGACGGACGGCTTCGCGGAGATCCTCGAACGCTTCGTGGTGCGGCCCCGCGTGCTTGGAGGCGTCGTGCACGACGCCAGGATCGCCGCCATTTGCGTGGCTCACGGCGCCGAGGCGTTGCTCACGCGGGACCGCGACTTCTCGCTGTTCCCGGAGCTGCGCACGCGCGACCCGATAGAGGGCCGATAGCGCGGCAACTCTCGCGTCAGCGCTGGAAGAAGGAGATCGCGGCGCCCGAGGGGTCGGTCGCCAGCGCCGTTCGGCCGTGGTCTCCCATATCCCGTACCGCGCCCGCGCTGCCGCCACCGGCGCTGACGGCTGCCAGCGCGCCCTCGAGGTCGTCGACCTCGAAGACGGGAACGGGCTGGCCGGCGGCCGCGCCCTGGCCCTCGGAGGCGCTCGCGATAGCCAGCGAGATGTCGCCTGCAGAGAGCTGCACCCAGTTCGCGCCGTCCCGGAACTGCTCGGCGAGTCCCAGCGTCTCGGTGTAGAAGCGAGCCGCCGCCTCGACGTCCTCGGCGACGATGTAGACCTGCCGGATCCGCTTGACCTCCACGCCGCACCCCCTTCGCGCGTCCCTGTGTGCTCGCACGCATCGTAGCCGCGCAGCGCAGCGTGTTCGAGTCGATCGAGGGCTCGCGCCTACTCGGCGGGCCGCTGGTATGATGCGCCGGCCGACACGGACCGACGACGGGTGAGAGCATGACGACCAGCACCGAGACGCACACGACGGAGCAGATCGAGGTCGCGGGCCGCCGCGTCCAGTACCTGCAAGGCGGGAGCGGCGATCCGGTGCTGGTGCTGCACCACTCGATTGGCAACCCCGGCTGGCTGCCCGTCTACGAGCGGCTGGCGGCGTCGCGGCAGGTGCTGGTGCCGGACCTTCCCGGCTACGGCCAGTCCGAGCGCCCCGAGTGGGCGCGCGAGCCGCGCGACATCGCCATCCTGCTGCTCCAGATGCTCGGCAAGCTCGGCGTCGGCTCGGTCCCGGTCGTCGGCCTCGGCTTTGGTGGCTGGATCGCCGCGGAGATGGCGACCATGGACCAGCAGCGCGTCTCCAGCCTCGTACTCGTCGGCGCGCCCGGCATCCAGCCCGACGAGGGCGAGATCCTCGACCAGATGCTGATCGACTACCACGAGTACGTGCAGGCCGGCTTCAGCAGCGCGGAGAGCTACCAGGCGGAGTTCGGCGAGGACCCCGCTCCCGAGATCCGGGAACTGTGGGACTTCAGCCGCGAGATGACCGCGCGCCTGACCTGGAAGCCCTACATGTTCAACCGCCGCCTCCCACCCCTGCTGGAGGAGGTGCAGACTCCGACGCTGCTGGTCTGGGGCGCCGACGACGCCATCGTCCCCATGGCCGTCGCGCAGGCCTACGCGGCCGCCCTGCCCAACGCCAGCATCGAGGTGGTGGCGGACTGCGGCCACTTCGTGGACATAGAGCAGCCGGACCGGCTTGCCGAGCTCGCCGCCGCGCACATCGGCTGATCGCGGCCGGCGATCGGGCGCCGCGCGCCGCGGCTGCCGGGTCGGTACCCCTGGAGCGCGGCGCAGCACCCGCTGGTGCCGGGCCCCAGCCCCGCGGTGTACGATGGCGACGAGGCGCGCCCCCTCGCGCGGCGCGCCGTGAAGGCAGGAGACGGCAATGTTCATCGGCCACTTCACCGAGCGCCCGTACCAGGACCCGGAGTCCGGCGTCTTCGGGACCACCGCGCGCCCGATCCCTGACCTGGGCATCACCAACGAGGTCTATGACCCGGAGGTCGGAGCGGAGCTCTACAACCGCTACCTCGATGAGCGCGTCTACGCCGAGGAGATGGGCTTCGACGGGGTGATGCTCAACGAGCACCACTCGACGCCGTTCTGCATGGGCTCGGTGATGAACGTCGAGGCCGCGATCCTCGCGCGCATCACCAAGAAGGTGAAGATCGTGCTGCTCGGCAACGTGCTGCCGATCTGGGACGACCCGCTGTTCCTCGCCGAGGAGCTGGCCGAGATCGACATGATCTCGCGCGGGCGGCTCGTCACCGGCTGGGTGCGCGGCACCGGACGCGAGAGCGTCTCGCACAACGCGCAGCCGCCCTTCAACTGGGAGCGCTTCCAGGAGGCTCACGACTTCATCGTGAAGGCCTGGACCACGCCCGGCCCCTACCGCTGGGAGGGCGAGCACTACAACTTCCGCTACGTGAACCCCTGGGCGAAGCCCTACCAGGACCCGCACCCGCCGATCTGGATCCCCGGCGTGATGAGCAAGAACACGGTCGAGTGGTCCGCACGCCACCGCTACCCGTACATCATGCTCGCCACCGACCTCGAGCCCACGAAGCAGTCCTTCGAGTACTACTCGGAGATTGCCGCCGAGGAGGGCTACGAGGCCGGTTCGCAGCACCGCGGCTACCTCTTCAAGGTCCACGTCGACGAGACCGAGGAGCTGGCCTACGAGACGGCCAAGAAGTACGTCGAGGGCCCGCCGAACCCGTTCCTGGAGGGCAACCAGGGGGTGATCCGCCCGTTCCTCCAGAACCTCCCGGGCATGACCTCGCGCACGCACTTGCTGCCGACCTCGATCAACCGCGCCGCCGCCCTCGCGCGTGGCCGCGACAAGGACGGCGAGAACGGCGAGAAGAAGAGCGCGGACACCACCCGGCAGGACTTCCAGGGCACCTACGACGACCAGCTCGAGCGCTACACGATCATCACCGGCACGCCGAAGACCGTGATCCCCAAGGTCCGCCACGTCCTCGAGTACCTGCGGCCAGGCGCGATCTTCTTCTGGGACGGCGACGGCGCGATGAGCCACGAGGACCAGATGCGCAGCCTCAAGCTCTTCGGCGAGGAGGTCATCCCCGCCGTCCGCGAGATCGGCGAGGAGCTCGACCTGCGCGGCCCCTACGAGGTGGACCCGGCGACCAACGAGCCGGTCGCCGACGAGGCTGCGGCCACCGCCTAATCGCGAGGCGCGCCGCGCGGGCACGATGAGCGATCCGCCCGCCGCCCCGGCCGGCGGCGCCGTCAACGGCGGCGGGCCGGGCGG
>VXMT01000214.1:7014-8010 GCA_009840965.1 Chloroflexota bacterium | reverse complement strand
CTCGCCGGTGACTACGGACTGCTCACGATGGGGCCGTTGCTGTTCGTCTGGGCGGTCCCGACGGTGCTGGTCTACTCGGCGCTGATCAGCGTCTACAAGGCGAGTGGCCTCGCCGACCGCATCGGGACGGCGCTCCACCCCCTGTTGCGGCCGGTCGGCCTGCACGGGCGCGACGTGACACGGGTGCTGATGGGCTTCGGCTGCAACGTCCCGGCAATCGTCTCGACCCGCTCTTGCGCTGCCTGCACCCGGCCGACGACCGTCGGTGCGATCTCCTTCGGCTCCGCCTGCTCGTACCAACTCGGCGCGACGCTCGCGGTGTTTGCCGCCGCTGGCAAGAGCGGTCTCGTTGTGCCGTACCTTGCGCTGCTCGTCGCGGCGACGCTCGTCTACACGCGCCTCATCAGTCAGCCTGCCGCGCGGTCGACACTCAACACACTGCTCATCGAACCGCGCACCTTCCTCACCCGGCCGTCCTTCGCGGCAGTCGGGACGGAGGCGCGAGGGACTGTTTGGGCATTCTTCCGCACGGCGCTCCCGACCTTCTTCGCGATCGCCATGGTTGCCTCGCTCCTCGACTGGTCGGGCGTGCTCGATGCAGCAGGGGGCTTGCTGGCGCCGGCGATGGCCGTGTTCGCACTGCCGGCGGACGCGGCAATGCCGACCGTGCTCGCCGCTGTCCGTAAGGACGGCATTCTGCTTCTGGCCGAGGCCGGCACCGTCGCCTCGTTGAGCGCGACACAGCTGCTGGTTGCAACATTCCTCGCCGGAACGGTGCTGCCATGCCTGGTCACCGCGATCACGATCGGGCGCGAACTCGGGCTACGGTTCGCGGGCAGGCTTGTCGTGCAGCAGTCCGCCTTCGCCGTCACGGTCGCCGCCGCCGTCGGCTGGGCCTCGGCCGCGTTCGGTGGGTGACGGGCCCGTCCAGGCTGCGGGGGAGCTGCGATGCGTCCACGGCAGTACAGACCCGCCGGCCCCCCAAGTGCCCCCCCG
>VXMT01000214.1:0-7004 GCA_009840965.1 Chloroflexota bacterium | reverse complement strand
TTGGGGTGGGGGGCCCGGTTGGCGGCTCTGCTGGCGCGGTGGGCGGCGCGGGGCCGCGCGGGGGGGGGGGGGCCCGGGGGGGCGGGGGGGGGGCGCCCCCCACGTCCAGGCTGCGGGGAAGCTGCATTGCGACAACTGCAGTACAGACGCGCAGGCCCACCAAGTCCACCGCCTGCGTTTTGGTACGATTCGGCCGCGCGATACGTGCGGGTGGGGGTGGCGCGCGATGGCCGGAACGACGCCCAGACCGTCAACGGAGGCCTCCGGGTGGGTCGCCCCGAAGGAAATCAAGCTGCTTTCAGGCGGCAACCCGCAGATCCCGAAGGGGGACGGCGACGCCCCCGTGCAGGCCTACATCGCGGCCATGCCCGACTGGAAGAGCGACGTGGGACGCCGCCTCGACGATCTGATCGTGCGGACCGTGCCCGACGTCCAGAAGGCCGTGAGGTGGAACTCGCCCTGGTACGGCGTCGAGGGCGAAGGCTGGTTCCTGTCGGTCCACGTCTTCGCACGCTACGTGAAGGCGACCTTCCTCGCGGGCGCCTCGCTCACTCCTGTCCCGCCCGGCTCAGGCAAGGATCCGGACGCGCGCTGGGTCGACATCCACGAGGACGAACTCGACGAGG
Source organism: Chloroflexota bacterium (assembly GCA_009840965.1). Classification (GTDB taxonomy): domain Bacteria; phylum Chloroflexota; class Dehalococcoidia; order UBA2979; family UBA2979; genus VXMT01. The sequence continues at coordinate 6,378 of VXMT01000214.1, read as the reverse complement.
AACAGATGACGGAGTGGGTCCGGCAGGCCGCGGCGCTGCCCGGCTGGGACGGCTTCTAGCCGCTCTCTTCTAGCCGTACTCCTCTAGCCGTACTGGGGAGCTCTCGGCGTCTCGCGAGCGGCTTAGTACCCCTCCTCCACGTCCACGAGGCCCTCGAGCGGCTCGCCGGCCATGTAGTGGCGGAGGTTGCGCACGAACACGTCCACGATCAGGTCGCGCGCGAGCGGCATGCTCCAGGAGATGTGCGGCGTCAGCCGCACGCCGGGGTGCGTGTACATCCAGTGACCCTCCGGCAGCGGCTCCGGCTCCGTCGTATCGAGCGAGGCGAGCGCCACGCGCCCGTCGTCGAGCGCCTCACGCAGCGCGTCGTCGTCCACGAGCGTGCCGCGCGCGACGTTGACGAGGTGCACGCCCGGCTTGACCTGCGCGAGGGCGTCGCGGCCGATCAGGTGGTGGGTCGCGGCGGTCGCGGGAGCGGCAAGCACGAGGTGGTCCGCCTCCGCGAGCAGCTCGCTCAGATCGCTCGCTACCTCGACGCCGGGCACCTCGCTCGGCCGGGGGTGGCGGCGCAGCGCGAGCACGCGCATCCCGAAGGGCAGCGCGCGCTCGGCCAGCGCGACACCGATGCCGCCGAGGCCGACGAGGCCGAGCGTCTTCCCCTCCAGCGTCCCCAGCCCCGGGGCGCGGCGCCGGTCCCAGGGCTCGCGGACCAACGTCTCCTGGAGCTGCTTCTCGAAGGCGAGGATCGTCGCCAGCACCCACTCGGCGATCGGCACGCCGCTCGCTCCGCGTGAGCAGGTGAGGAGCTGGCCGTCCTCGAGCAACTCGATGGGGAAGCCGTCGACGCCGGTTCCGTAGATGTGGATCCAGCGGACGCCGCTGCGCAGCGCCTGCTCCATCACCGGGACGCTGCGCGCGCCCACCAGCAGGACGTCGCCCTCCAGATCGTCGTCGAGCGGGCCGCGTGGCGGGATCTGGATCAGCTCCACGCCCTCGACGGCGCTGACGTGCTCCGTCATGTCGGGCGGCATCCAGGTCAGCACGCGGAGGGGAGCGCTCACGAGGTCAGGCCTTCCTCGCCGGGATGCGGATTCACTTCGCCCCGTTGGGCAGCGCGATCATAGCGCGTCGCGCCATCGCGAGCGGGCAGGTTCGTTGGACGTGCGCGTGCGCCGTCCGATGGTAGGCTGAGCGTCCGGGAGGACGCCGTGCCCGCCTTGCTCGCCCCGGCCTGGTTCCAGGACACCTACATCGGCATCGAGGTCGAGCAGTACATCGGGCTCGCGATCCTCGTCGCTGTCTCCGCCCTCACGTACGTGGCCGTCAACCAGGCGCTCAGGCTCTTCGTGCGCGCACGCTTCCACGAGGACGATTACGCGTTCTGGGAGGAGGAGCGCGGGCGGCTCGGGCGGTCGCTCTGGGCGCTGGCCGTGGCCGTCACATTCCTGCTCGGTTTCCCGGCGCTCGACTTTCCCGTCGCCGTCGAGGACATCGTCGAGCAGCTTGCGAGCCTGCTCGGCGCGGGTGCGCTCGTGCTGCTCGGCTTCCGAGGCGTCGACATCTTCACCGACGTGCTCGAGCGACGGGCGGAGCTGACCGAGAGCCGCCTCGACGATCAACTCGTGCCGATCACGAACACGGCCCTCAAGGTGGCCACGCTCGTCATCGGCGTGCTCTTCATTCTCGGGAACCTCGGAGTGAACGTGACCTCGCTGGTGGCCGGGCTCGGGCTCGGCGGGCTCGCGGTGGCGCTCGCCGCGCAGGACACCTTCCGCAACCTCCTGGGAGGCGTCACGATCTTCGCCGATCGCCCGTTCCAGGTGGGCGACTGGGTGGTCGTCGGTGACCTCGAGGGCACGGTCGAGCACGTGGGATTCCGCTCGTCGCGGGTGCGGACCTTCTACAACTCCGTCGTGACCGTCCCGAACGCGCGCATCGTCGACACCTCCGTGGACAACATGGGCCTGCGGCAGTGGCGGCGCTACAAGACCACCCTCGGCGTCGCCTATCACACGACGCCCGACCAGCTGCAGGCCTTCACCGAGGGCATCCGGGCGCTGATCCGCTCGAACCCCGGCATGCGCAAGGACTACTACATCGTCGAGTTCGTCGACTTCGGCGCCACGTCGCTGGAGATCCTCGTCTACTGCTTCATCACCGCGCCGGACTGGAACGCCGAGCTGCGCACCCGCCACGTGCTGAACCTGGACATCATGCGCCTGGCGGAGGAGCTTGGGGTGGAGTTCGCCTTCCCCACGCAGACGCTGCATGTCGCCTCGATGCCGGGCCAGCCGGCCGCCGTGCCCGCGCCGGCCGGACGAGACGAGCTGGGCGAGGTGGTCGAGCGCTTCAGCCCGGCCGGCGACGGCGGCCAGCGCACGGACCAGTCGATCACGGCGGGGTACGACAACACACCGCCGGAGTAGCCCTCCCGCCCCGGTCGAGAGCGCCCCGTCGCGCATCTGCCCTCCGACGCCCGCGAATAGCGAGCTGTGTTGTTGACAAGCGTGCGGCCCGATCTATTGTCACCACAGCAGTAATGGGCAGCGCTGGAGGCAGCATGATCACCGACGAGATCAAAGTCATCGACGTCGACACGCACGTCACCGAGCCCTACGACCTCTTCACCTCGCGGGTTTCGACGAAGAAGTGGGGCGACAAGGTGCCTCACGTCCGCACCATCCCCTGGGACACGGCGAGGCACTGGGACCCGAGCGCGGACCCGGACATGCCGCGCGACATCTGGATCCTCAACGGCCAGCCCTCCTCGCCGATCGGCATCACGACGATGGCTGGCTGGCGCGAGTGGCCCCCGGCGCACCCCTCGACGATCGAGGACTTCGACCCGGGCGCCTACGACGCGGAGCAGCGCCTGGAGCGCATGGACGAGTACGGCATGTACGCCCACGTCATCTACCCGAACGTGGCCGGCTTCGGGAACCAAAACTTCCTCAAGCTGGAGGACCCGGAGCTGATGCTCGCCTGCGTGCAGGCCTACAACGACTTCCTGCACGAGTGGTGCGGCCTCGACCCCAAGCGGCTGCTGCCGATCATGTCCGTGCCGTTCTGGGACGTGGACGAGACGGTCAGGGAGATCGAGCGCTGCGCGAAGCTGGGCCACAAGGGCGTGCTATTTCCACAGCAGCCCCACCTTTTCGGCGACGCGCCGATGCTGGCGGACCCGCACTGGAACCCGGTCTGGCACACCGCCGAGGACCTGGGCCTGAGCATCAACTTCCACATCGGCTCCGGGAACCCGGTCAACGTGCACGGCGGCTACGAGGGCAACGGGCAGCAGGCGAACTACGCCGCGGGCACCGTGCGTTTCTTCATGGACAACATGAACGGGATCATGGAGATCCTGATCTCGGGTATCTGCCACCGTCACCCGAAGCTCAACTTCGTCTCCGTCGAGAGCGGCATCGGCTGGGTGCCGTACGTCCTCGAGGCGGTCGACTGGCAGTGGCTCAACGCGGGCGGCCGCAACGAGCACCCGGAGATGGACCTGCTGCCGAGCGAGTACTTCAAGCGCCAGGTCTACGCCTGCTTCTGGTTCGAGCGCGAGGTAGCGCTGCACACGATCGAGATGCTGCCGGACAACATCCTCTACGAGACGGACTTCCCGCACCCGACGAGCATGTCGCCCGGGCCAGCCTCGATCGCGGACAAGCCGAAGGACTTCATCGAGCGCAACCTCAGCTCGCTGCCACGCGAGACGCTGCAGAAGATCCTCCACGACAACGCCGCGCGCGTATACAACCTCGACTACTAGCTGCTGGCGCAGGTTCGCCGCCCATCAGGCCAACGGCGAATGGAGTGACGCCAGGGACTACACCGTAACGTCCAGGGTCCGGCGCCGGAGCTCGGGCAGCACACGGAGGAGGCGCTGCTCGCCCTCGGCTACGACTGGAGCGAGATCGAGCGGCTGCACGACGAACGCGTGACCGCCGCCGGCCAGGCGCGCAGGGAGGGAACGAGCGATGTCCGGAACCGCCGGGAGCATGCTGGTTGCGAGGGCGCTGCAGGACCAGGGCGCGGACGCGATCTTCACGATCGTCGCCGGGCCGGTCACCAACGTGATCGGCGCCTGCGGCGAGATTGGCGTCCGGCCGATCGGCGTCCGCCACGAGCAGGGCGCCTCGTTCATGGCGATCGCGCACGGCTACGTTGCCGGCAAGGTGGGCGTGGTGATGACAGGCTCCGGTCCCGGCGTCACGAATACCGTCACCGGCGTCCACGTCGCCTGGGACAGCGGCTACCCGCTCCTCGTCCTCGGTGGCTCGGCGGCGCTGCACCAGCGCGGGCGGATGACGTTCCAGGAGGCCGACTCCGTGGCGATGATGCAGCCGATCACGAAGTGGGCGATCCAGGCGGACAGCGCCGCGCGAATCCCCGAGCTGATCGCGATGGGCTACCACAAGGCCCTCAGCGGCCGCCCCGGGCCGGTCTACATCGACCTCCCCCTCGACGTGCTTCGCGAAGAGGTCGAGGACATCGAGATCCGCCGGGCGATCAGCAGCACGCCGCCCGCCCGGCCGCAGGGTGACCCGCTGCTCATCGAGCAGGCGGCGGAGCTGCTGCTCAACGCAGAGCGCCCGCTGCTGATCGTCGGCAAGGGCGTGCGCTGGGCCGGCGACGAGGCGTTTGGCGATCTGCAACAGCTCGTCGAGGACCTCGGCGTGCCGTTCCTCAGTTCGCCGATGGGACGTGGCTACATCCCCGACGATCACGCGCTCAACGCCGCCGCCGCGCGCAGCCAGGCGATGCGCGGCGCGGACGTGGTGATGGTGCTGGCGGCGCGGCTTAACTGGATGTTCCAGATGGGCCAGGGCTTCGCCCCCGACGCGAAGCTGATCCAGGTGGACATCGAGGCCGAGGAGATCGGCCTCCAGCGCGACGTCGACATCGGTATCGCCGGCGATGCCGGCCAGGTGCTGCGGCAGTTGCACGACGCCCTCGAGGGTCGCACGGAGGGCCTCGCCGAGCTGCGTGCCGAGTCGCCGTGGCGGCAGGAACTGCGCGAGACGCTCGCGAGGAACGCGGAGCGCCTCGCGCCGCTGCTCGTCTCCGACAAGATACCGATCTCGCACTACCGGCTGATGCACGAGATCACCCGGGCCGCCCCGCGCGACGCGATCATCACCGTCGACGGCGAGATCACGATGGCCACCGCGCGCCAGGTGCTGCAGAGCTACGGTCCGGCCACGCGCCTCAACTCCGGGACCAACGCCTGCATCGGCACGGGCGTGCCGTTCGCCATCGGCGCGAAGCTTGCGCGTCCGGAGGCGACGGTGATCAGCGTGAACGGCGATAGCGCGTTCGGCTTCAACGGCATGGAGATCGAGACGGCGCTGCGCCACGACCTGCCCGTCGTCTTCATCGTCGACAACAACCAGGGGATCCTCGGCAGCACGCTCGAGACGAGCCTCTTCGGCGAGGACTACCCCGAGCGGGTCGGGATGTACGTGCCCGAGGCGCGCTACGACAGGGTGATGGAGGCCTTCGGCGGCCACGCCGAGCACGTCGAGCGGCCCGAGGAGATCGCTCCCGCCCTCGAGCGCGCCCTCGGCGCGGGCCGCGCTGCGCTGATCGACGTGGCGATCGACCCCGAAGAGCGGCAGATGGGACGGACCGTCAGCCAGCTGCGGGACATGGGCTACTGAGCGCGCGCCGGGCGCGCCCGCCGGCCGCGAACGCGATCAGGGCATGCGGTCCTGGCTGTGCTTGCGGTAGGAGAAGAACTCGTCCGCGGCGTACTGGTTCTCGTGGAACGTCCACGCCTCCGTCACCCGCCCGTCCCGCATGTGGAAGCTCGTGGTCGCGAGCGAGTCGAGCTCGTTGCGCGCGCGCCGCCCGGTCATGTGGACCAGCGCGACGGCATGCTCATCGTTCGCGAGCACATCGTGCACTTCGACCGCGATCGTTTCGTTCGTGAAGTCCCGCAGCTTGCGGAAGTAGGTGAAGATCGCCTCGCGTCCACGATAGGTGTCGGTGAACAGGTTGCGCCCGCCGACGTGCCAGACGGCGTCCTCCGCGATCAACTCCGCGAGTGTCTCCGCGTCGCCGTTGGCGAATGCCTCGTAGCCCCGCCGCACGAGCGCTACGTTCGGATGCTCTGACATCGCGACCCCCTCGGAGGCCCGCGCCGTGCGCGTTCCCTGCACGCGGCCCCGCACCGTCATCATAGGCATGATGCCAACCGGCGCTGCCTACGGCTCTTCCTCGTACGAGTCGAGGCGCCCTGCCACGTCGACGGCCATGGGCGCCTCCCGGCTCCGTTCGCGCTACCGGCGAATGGAGCCGGCCCCGGGCCGTAACGGCGCCGCCGGCAATGATCGAGAGCATGAACCGCAGGGGGCGTGCGACGGACATCGAGGA
>VXMT01000040.1:3598-8036 GCA_009840965.1 Chloroflexota bacterium | reverse complement strand
GGGCCCTCCGGGGGGGGGTGGCCGGGGGCTTCCGGGGGGGGCCCGGGTGGGGCGGGGGGGGGCGCCGGCCCGCCCCCCGCGGCGGCGCGCCCCAGCGCAACACCTTCTGGGACCAGCCGGAGCCCCAGCTCTACCGCGGCCTGGAGATGTGGAAGCCGATCATCGCCGCCGTCAACGGCTTCGCCCTCGGCGGCGGCTGCGAGACCGCGATGGCCTGCGACATCCGCGTCGCCTCGGAGACCGCCAGCTTCGGCCTCCCCGAGGTCGCCCGCGGCATCATCCCCGGCGCCGGCGGCACCCAGCGCATCGGGCGGCTCGTGCCGTTCGGCATCGCGCTCGAGCTGCTGATGACCGGCCGCCGCATCCCGGCCGCCGAGGCCCACCGCATCGGCCTAGTCAACCACGTGGTCCCGCCCGACCAGCTGATGGACAAGGCGCTCGAGATCGCCTCCGAGATCGGCGCCAACGCCCCGCTGGCCGTGATGGCGGCCAAGGAGGCGGCCTACCGCGGCCTCAACACCACGCTGGCCGAGGGCCTGCGCATCGAGAACTTCGAGTCGCAGGCGATCCGCTACACCGACGACGCCAAGGAGGGCCCGCGCGCCTTCGCCGAGAAGCGCGAGGCCAACTACCAGGGCCGCTAGCGCCCTCGGACCTTCGGTTGGAGCTTCCGGGGCCGCCCGCAGGGGCGGCCCCGTTGCTGCCATCGCCGGCGCGGGCGCTGCAAGGCGTCGCGTATCATGCGGCAGGCGCTCGCAGGCGCGGGCCCGCAGCCAGGAGAGTGCGCGCGTGAAGTTCTACTTCTTCCACCTCATGCCCTACCGCCACCTGCCCGACAACTTCAGCGAGGAGCACCACAGCGTCTGGGTCGACATCCCGTCGAACCTGCTCGACCCGCGCAAGACGGGCGAGCTCTACGACGAGTACATCGACGAGCTCGTGCTCGCCTCGACGCTGGGCTACGACGGGGTGTGCGTGAACGAGCACCACCAGAACGGCTACGGCCTGATGCCCTCGCCGAACATCATCGCCGCCGCCCTCGCGCGCCAGACGAAGGACGTGGCGATCGTCCTGCTCGGCGACAGCATCGCGCTCTACAACCCGCCCACCCGCGTCGCCGAGGAGATCGCGATGCTCGACTGCATGAGCGGGGGCCGCATCGTGGCCGGCTTCCCCGTCGGCACGAGCATGGACACGAACTACTGCTACGGGCAGAACCCCGTGACGCTGCGCGAGAAGTACCGCGAGGCGGAAGAGCTGATCACGCGCTCGTGGGCGGAGCCGGAGCCGTTCGCCTTCAACGGGCGCTACACGCAGCTCCGTTACGTCAACATCTGGCCTCGGCCGATCCAGCAGCCGCGCCCGCCGATCTGGATCCCCGGCGGCGGCTCCGTCGAGACCTGGGACTGGGTCTGCGAGCGCGGCCATATGTACGCCGCACTCTCCTTCTCCGGCTTCAAGCGCTCCCAGAAGACCTTTGAGGAGTTCTGGCCCGTCGTCGACTCCTACGACCTGCCGCGCAACCCCTACCGCGCCGGCATCATCCAGTTCATCGGCGTCGGCGACAGCGAGGAGCACGCCGAGGAGCTCTACGCCGAGCACATCGAGTGGTTCTACAACAAGACGCAGCACGTCTACGGCGGGTTCATCGACGCCCCCGGCTACCGCACGGAGAAGACGATCGCGGGCGGCTTCACCACCGAGTACACGGACGTGCGCATCATCGAGCGCAAGTGGGCGCAGCTGGTCGACGAGGGCGTGATCATCCACGGCTCGCCGGAGCAGGTCACCGAGAAGCTCGAGTGGCTGGTCAACGAGATCAACCTCGGCGTGATCATGGTGATGGCCCACTTCGGCTCGATGCCCCACGAGCTCGCCGAGTACAACATGACGCGCATCGCCAGAGAGGTGATCCCCAACCTGCGGCACGTCCACTCCGAGTGGGAGGACGAGTGGTACCCCGAGCACGCGCGGAGGGCGCCCGGTGCCTGACCGCGAGGAGCGCCGGGTCCGCACCTTCGACGGCGCCGTCGAGGTGCCCGTGCGCATCACTGGCGAGGGACCGCCCCTGCTCTACCTGCACGGCACCTTCGGCCTCGTCGAGGACGAGTTCATCGACACCCTCGCCGCGAGCGCGACCGTCTACGCCCCGTCGCCGCCCGGCTTCGAGGGCTCCGAGGGCGCGGAGTTCGTGTACGAGGACGTCACGGAGATCACGCTGCACCACGACGACCTGCTGCGGGCGCTCGGCCTTGAGGGGCCGGTCGACGTGGTGGGGCACTCGTTCGGGGCGTTCCTGGCGGAGGAAATCGCGGCCTTCTATCCCTCACGCGTGCGGCGGCTGGCGCTGATCAGCGCGCTCGGCCTCTGGCTGGAGGAGGCGCCGCAGCCGGACCTGTTCGGCCTCACGCCGGGCACGCTCGCGCGCACGATCTTCGCCGACATCGAGAGCCCGGCGGCGCGGCGCATGTTCACGCCCCCCGCGGACCGCGAGGAGGCGCGGCTCTGGAACCGCGCCCGGCGGCGCGGGCTGATCGGCGCGGCCAAGTACCTCTGGCCGCTGCCCGACAAGGGCTTCCGCCGCCGCGCCTACCGCGTGAGCGCGCCCACGCTGCTGCTCTGGGGCTCCGAGGACGCCGTCGTCCCGGCCGGCCCCTACGTCGACGCCTACCGCGCGCTGCTGCCCGACGCGACGGCGGAGGTGCTGCCCGGCGCGGGCCACATGCTCGTCGAGGAGCAGCCGGCCGAGGCCGCCCGCGCCGTGCTGAGCCACCTGCGCGGAGCCTGAGGGCGCGCGTGCGCGAACTCGATGCCCTCGAACGGCTCGCGAGCGCTGACTCGCTGCGCATCGGCCTGATCTCGGACACGCACATCCCCGAGGCGATGCCCCGGCTCTGGCCGCAGGTCTTCGAGGCCTTCCGCGGCGTCGACTGCATCCTGCATGCCGGGGACATCCACGACCTCTCGGTCATCGACGAGCTGTCGGAAGTCGCGCCCACCTACGTCGCGCGCGGCAACGGCGACGACGGCTCCGGCGGTCGGCCCGTGCAGCCCGAGGACCCGCGGCTGCGCGAGGGCTGGCTGCTAGAGCTGGCAGGGCTGCTCGTCGGCATCGCGCACACGGTGCCCGTCCCCGCCCAGGGCGGCTGGACGCTGGAGCGGGCGATGCAGCGCTACTGCGGCCGCACGGACCTGGACGTGATGATCTTCGGCGACACCCACTCCGAGTGGCTGGAATACGTCGACGGTGTGCTCTGCGTGAACCCCGGCTCACCGACGCTGCCGAGGAATCTCTCGACACGCCTCGGCACGATCGGCTTCCTCGAGATCGCGAACCGCACGCCACGCGCGAGCATCTGGCAGCTCACGGAGCACGGCATCGTGGCGTTCGACTGGGCGCGCTGGCGCCGCCCGGTCTAGCGAGGGCGATCAGGCGGCGGCGGGGGTGCGCTCGATCTCGCCGTAGCTGGGGATCGTGCGGACCTCGGCCATGATCTCCTTGATGTGCTCCTCGTCGTCGGGGTCCTCGATCTCCATGCGCAGCTGGATCTCGGTGTTGAGGCCGCCGTAGACCTCGCGCATCTTCCCGGCGATCTCGTCCCAGGTGCCGACGATGGCGAACTTCTCGAGGAAGTCGTCGTCGATGATCTTCACCATCTCGTCCCACTTCTGCTCGATCGAGAGCCGGTGCAGGAGCATCGCCTCATCCTCGAGTCCGGCCATCTTCATCGCGTCGTGGTAGCTGCGCGTCGAGGCGTAGAACGACATCCAGCGCTTCAGCTCGGCCAGCTCGGCGACGAGCTTCTCCTCCGTCTTCGCCGTGACGACGAAGCCGCCGCCCGCGATCACGAGGTCCTTCGGGTCCTTGCCGGCGCGGCGCGCGCCCTCCTCGAGGGCGGGGACAAGTACCTGGTCGCGGTAGGCCCAGCTCATCATGCGGTGCCAGAGCACGCCGTCGCCGACCTCCGCGGCGAGCCGCGTGTTGAGCGGCCGCACGGCCGCCAGCACGATCGGCGGGTCGGGGTAGTCGATCGGGCCGGGGTTCCAGTTCCAGGCGTCGAGGGTGTAGCGGTAGTACTGGCCCTCGTAGTTCGGCTTCTCGCCCGTCCGCCAGGTGTGCCAGCAGGCGCGCATCATCTCCATGTACTCGCGCAGGCGCGGGTTGGGCGGGCCCCACGGCACCGAGAAGCGCCGCTCGTTGTGCCCCTTGACTTGCGTGCCCATGCCGATGATCAAGCGCCCGCCCGAGTACTCCTGGAGGTCCCATCCGTGGTTCGCCATCACGTAGGGCGAGCGCGCGAAGGCGACCGTCACGTTCGAACCGATGCGCACGTGCTCGCTGTGCTCGGCGACCAGCGCGAGGGCGGTGAAGGGGTTGTGCTGCGCCTCCGGCACCCACAGCCCGTCGAAGCCCATCGCCTCGCGCTTGCGCGCGAAG
>VXMT01000040.1:0-3498 GCA_009840965.1 Chloroflexota bacterium | reverse complement strand
AGCCCATCGCCTCGCGCTTGCGCGCGAAGGCGGGGGCCTCGCCCATCTTCCTGTGGGGGTGCAGTCCGCATGTGACTCTCATCGCGTTGCATCCTTTCTCGCCGGCTCTGCCGGCCTCTCGCGGAAGCCGGCCCGCTGGCCGTCCACCGTAATCCTGCGATACGCGATGCGCCAACCGGCGTCGTCGCGTCTCAGCCTGTCCTCGTACACGCCGCTCGTGCCCGGCCGCACGTCCCCATCATCGAGGTGCAGCACGAGCAGGTCGAGCGTCAGCGAGGCCTCGTCCCCGTCACCCTCGATGACCGGGTTGCTCGTCCAGTGCTTGCGGGTGTGCGCCTGCGCCGCCCGCGCGCGGAACTCGTCGACGATCGCCGCGCGCCCGCGGCGCTGACCGCGCGCCGAGGACTCCCAGACGGCGTCCTCCGTGAAGACGGCCTCGAGGCCCTCGGGATCCCCCCGGTCGAGCGCCCGGCAGTAGCGGGCGGCCACCTCGAGGATGTCGAGCCGGTCGTCGCAGGAGAGCGGCACGGCGTGTCTCCCTGGTCCCGCCCGCGGTTCGTCCGCCTCGCTACGAGGCGTCGGCCTGCACCTTGCGGTGCGTGAACTTCCATTGCCCGTCCACGCGCTTGAGCGTGTCGTGGTACATGCCGGTCACGCGCACCTCCGGCGGGCCGGTGACGTCGAACGTCACGAGGTAGACCTTCGCGGTCGCGTCGTCGCCGTCGCCGTCGATCAGGATGTTGTTGTTCCAGTGGCGGATCGGGTTGCTCTGATCGCGGTTGCGCACGAACGCCAGCATCTCCTCGCGGCCGCGCACGGTCATCGCCGAGCCCTCGAAGACGCCGTCCTCGGTGAAGGTGTCGGCCCAGTCCTCGGGCTGGCTGCTGTCGATCGCGTGGTTGTAGCGGGCCATCAACTCCATGATGTCGAGCTGGTCCTCGAGCGAGAGCGGCATGGCGTCCTCCGTCCTTCCTGCGAGGCGATGCCTCGTGCGTCCCTGCGTTGCTACTGGTCCGGGTGGACCTTGCGATGCGTGAACTTCCACTCGCCGTCGATGCGCGCGAGCGTGTCGTGGTACGTCCCGCTGGCGATCAACTCCACGGACCCGTCCTCTGCCCGGCCGGTGCGGACAAGGTAGACGCGGGCGGTCGCGTGGTCCCCGTCGCCCTCGATGATCGGGCTGCTCAGCCAGTGCTTCCAGAGGCCGCCGCCGCTCGCGCCGGCCTGCACCAGCTCCTCGCGGGTGCGGGCGGTGCGCATGCTGCCCTCGAACAGCCCGCCCTCGGCGAACGTGTCCGCGAAGCCCTCGCCGTCGTCACCGTCGGCGCAGTGGTTGTAGCGGTGCATCAGATCGAGGATCTCGAGGCGGTCGTCAACGGATAGCGGCATGCGCGTTCCCCAGGCTCCCTGCGGCGCTCAGTAGTCGATCCGGCTGTGCACCCGCAGCACGCGTTTCGCGAAGAGCCAGCCCTCCGGCTCGCGCCGCAGCGTGTCATGGTAGGTGCCGATCATCAGCGTGCGCCGGGGCTCCACGGTCTCGACCAGCCAGAGGTACTGCCTGATCGTGGCGTGGTCGCCGTCGCCCTCGATGACCGGGCTGTTCGTCCAGTGCCTGCGCAGGTGGGCCTGCGGCGCGCGGGTGGCGGCGTGCTCGCGGATCGCCGCCCGGCTCGTGACCACGCCGGAGGTGTCGGAGTCCCAAACGCCGTCGACGGTGAAGGTCTCCGATCGCGTGTCGATGTCGCCCGCGTCGACGGCGTGGTTGTAGCGCGTCACGAGGGCGAGAATCTCCATCCGGTCCTCGACAGACAGCGGCATCGCTACCCCTCCGCCCTGCGCCCGCTCGCGCCGTCCGCGTCGACGATGATGCGGCGCCTGGCGAAGCGCCACTCGCCGTCCTCGCGCCGCAGCTCGTCCTCGTAGCGCCCGTGCAGGCGCGGCACGACGTGTTCGCGGCGGCTGACCACGAGGAGCGAGAGCACCAGCCGCGCGGCGTCCTCGTCGCCGGGAACGCCCTCGATGATCGCGTTGCTGTTGAGGTGGCGGCGTCGCTGCCAGCCGTCGGGTCGCGAGCCGATGTAGTCGGCGATGGCGGCCCGGCCCGCGATCGTGCCGGTCATGGTCGCCTCGATCGCGCCGTCCTCCGTGAAGAGCGCGGCCACGCCCTCGTGGTCGCCCGAGTCGACCGCGTGGTTGTAGCGCGCGGCGAGATCGAGGATTTCGAGCCGGTCGTCGACGGATGGCGACACTCGCGGACCCCCCGCAGCGGGGCGACGATAGCACATCGCGGGCCCTTGCCCGTGCCCCCGGCGCGCGGCCCCGGCGGCCCGCTATGCTGCGTCGCGGGGAAGGCGGCGGGCTCCGGCGGGAGGCAGCGCGATGGCGGACTACGACGAGCGGACGGCGCTGGTAGTGGTGGACGTGCAGAACGACTTCGCCCACCCCGACGGCAGCCTCTACGTGGACGGCGCGGCCGCGGCGATCGCGCGCACCAACGAGGAGATCGGCCGCGCCCTCGAGGGCGGCGCGCTCGTCGCCTACTCGCAGGACTGGCACCCGGAGCACACCCCGCACTTCGCGCAGGACGGCGGCGTCTGGCCCGTGCACGGCGTCGCCGACAGCTGGGGCGCCGAGCTGCACGCCGACCTCGCGGTCGCCGAGGGCGCACCTCGCGTGCGCAAGGGCGCCGACGGCAGCGACGGCTACTCCGCCTTCAGCCAGCGCGACCCGCAGAGCGGGGAGGAGGAGGCCACGGAGCTAGAGGCGCTGCTGCGCGATCGCGGCGTCGAGCACGTCGTGATCACAGGGCTGGCGACGGACTACTGCGTCAAGGAGACGGCGCTCGACGCCTGCCGCCTCGGCTTCACCACGACGGTCATCGCCGAGGCGATCAGCGCCGTTAACCTCGAACCCGGCGACGGCGAGCGCGCGCTCGCGGCGATCCGCGAGGCGGGCGCGACGATCGAGTGAGCCGGGCGTGACTCCCGAGCCCCTCGGCGGCGACCTCGACGAGCCGGGCCGCGCGCTGTTCACTGACCTCTACCAGCTGACGATGCTGCAGGCCTACGCCGAGCACGGGCTGACCGCCCGCGCGACGTTCGAACTGTATGTGCGCTCGCTGCCCGAGCGTCGCAACTACCTCATCGCCTGCGGCCTCGAGGACGCGCTCGCCTACCTCGAGGGCCTGCGCTTCGGCGAGGAGGCGCTGGCCGCGCTGGAGCGCGGCGGGCGCTTCCCGGCGAGCTTCCTCGACTGGCTCGCGGGGCTGCGCTTCACGGGCGACGTGTACGCGATGCCCGAGGGCACGCCCGCCTTCGCCGGCGCGCCGCTGCTCACCGTCGAGGCGCCGCTGCCGGAGGCGCAGCTGGCCGAGACGTACCTGCTCAACCAGCTGCACCTGCAGACGGTCATCGCCTCGAAGGGCGCGCGGATCGTCGAGGCGGGCCCCGGGCGGCCGGGGGTGGGCGTGCGGGCGCCGCGCGCGCCCCGCCCCCCCCC
>VXMT01000198.1 GCA_009840965.1 Chloroflexota bacterium | reverse complement strand
GCTTCTTCAACCCCGTCCGCGACATCGTCCTGCAGTACACGATGCTCCAGCGCGCCATGGCCGGCGCGCACCGCATCTTCGAGGTGCTCGACACCGAGCCCGAGATCGTCGACCCCCCCGATGCGCTCTCCCTCCCGGACGTCGAAGGCCGCATCGACTTCAACAAGGTCGACTTCAGCTACGTCGACGGCGTTCCGGTGCTGCGCGACTTCGACCTGCAGATCGAGGCCGGCGAGACCGTCGCCTTCGTCGGCCACACCGGCGCGGGCAAGACGACGGTGACCGCGCTGGTCAACCGTTCCTACGACATCCAGGGCGGCGAGATCCTGATCGACGGGCACGACCTGCGAACCATCGAGCGCGCCTCGCTGACGCGGCGCATGAGCGTCGTGCTGCAGGAGCCGTACCTCTTCTCCGGCACGATCGCGGACAACATCCGCTACGGCCGCCTCGACGCCAGCGACGAGGAGATCGAGGAAGCCGCTCGCGCCGTCGGCGCCAACGAATTCATCGATCGGCTGCCGGAGGGCTACGCCACCGAGTTGCACGAGCGCGGGCTCAATCTCTCGGTCGGGCAGCGCCAGCTGATCGCCTTCGCGCGCGCGGTCGTGGCCGAGCCGCGCATCCTGATCCTCGACGAGGCGACGGCGAACATCGACACGCACTCGGAGCGGCTGATCCAGCAGGCGCTGGGCACGATCCTGCGCGGCCGCACCTCGCTCGTGATTGCGCACCGCCTCTCCACCATCCGCAGCGCCGACCGCATCGTCGTCATGCGCGACGGGGAGATCGTCGAGATCGGCTCCCACGAGGAGCTGATCGCCCTCGACGGAATCTACGCCGACCTCTACCGCATGACCTACCGCCGCTCGAGCGACAACGGCGGCCCCGGCGGGGATGCCGCGGGAACCGAGGCGTAGCCCCCTGCGTCCTCCTGCGAACCTGAGACGCCGTACCGCTCGCCTCGTTCGCGGGCTGCGTCTACAATGCCGCCGCAGCCGAACCGGATAGCAGGGGACGCGGGAGGCCGACGCATGCCGCACACGCTGCTGCTCGCCGAACCGCGAGGCTTCTGTGCGGGCGTGGTGCGCGCGATCGATGTCCTCGACGCGGTGCTCGACCGCGAGCCGCCTCCGATCTACGCCTTCCACGAGATCGTGCACAACCGCCACGTCGTCGACGGCTTCCGCGACCGCGGCGCGATCTTCGTCGACGACGTCGCCGAGGTCCCCGAGGGCTCGCGCATCGTCTTCAGCGCGCACGGTGTCTCCCCCGCCGTCGTCGAGGAGGCCGAGCGCCGCCGGTTGCGCGTGATCGACACCACCTGCCCGCTGGTGACCAAGGTGCACCTTGAAACGAAGAACGCCGTAAGACTCGGCTATGACGTGCTGCTCGTCGGACACCGCGGCCACGATGAGACCGTCGGCACCTACGGCGAGGCGCCTGACCGCACGCAGATCGTCGAGAGCCCCGAGGAGGCCGCGGCCGTTGAGGTCGAACGACCCGTCTTCGTCGTCACGCAGACCACGCTCTCCGTCAACGACACGGCGGACGTGATCGACGAGATCCGCGGGCGCTACCCCGACGCCGAGGTGCGCAACGACATCTGCTACGCCACCACGAACCGCCAGTTCGCGGTGCGCAAGGTCGCCGAGCGGGCCGACCTCCTGCTCGTCGTCGGCTCCCGCAACTCGAGCAACTCCATGCGCCTGCGCGAGGTGGCCGAGGATGCCGGCGTGCGGGCCTACCTCGTGGACGGCCTCGACGATGTCGACCCCGCCTGGTACGACGGCGTCGACGTCGTCGGCCTGACCTCGGGCGCCTCCGTCCCCGACGAGCTGCTCGACCCGATCATCGAGGACCTCAAGGCCCGCGGCGTCACCACCGTCGAGCCCGTCGTCGTCGCGGAGGAGACCGTCGAGTTCCGCCCGCCGGCGGGGCTGGAGGAGTAGCGGCGCGCAGCAGTTCCGCGCGACCCCGGGTCTCAGTCGAGGAGTTCCTGGACGACCTCATCCCTGTGTACGTCACGGAACCGCGCCACGTCGCGGAGGATGGCGTTCAGTGTGCCGACCCGTAGCTGCGGGTGGCGAGGGATGGTGATGCGGTGGTCACCGTCGCTTCCCGTTGCGGAGAGACGGAGGTGACTCCCGCGTTGACGCACAACCCGGTACCCGTAGCCGCCGAAGCAGAACCGCGAGTCGATCACCGGAGATGTCACGGGGAAGGCTCACGCCGGAATGAGTTCATCTCTCACGAGATGGAGCCGGATCGTGAGGGGTCGATCGGGATCGCCTTCGTCGAAGTGGGTGCGGACGGCGTCACGGGCCATCTCACGAAGCTCCTCGAAGGTGTCGGCCTCGGTGAAGATCGAGTGTCCGAGCGCCTGGGCGGTGTAGCCGCCGTCCGGCGCTTCCTCGACCGCGAAGATGATCTCACTCATGTCGTTCCCCTGTCTCCGAGAGTACATGGGCTTACCCGCCCAGCGGGGGCTGTCGCCCCTCGCGCGGCCGCGGTCGGCAGCGGCGCCCGTGCTACGATGACAGTGCAACCGGCTTCCATCTGCGACCGGTATGGGAGGGCCCTTCGCATGCCGCACACGCTGCTGCTTGCGGAGCCGCGCGGCTTCTGCGCCGGTGTCGTGCGCGCGATCGACGTGCTCGACTCCGTGCTCGACCGCGAGCCGCCGCCCGTCTACGCCTTCCACGAGATCGTGCACAACCGGCACGTCGTCGACGGCTTCCGCGCCCGCGGCGCCGTTTTCGTCGACGACGTCGCCGAGGTGCCCGAGGGCTCACGCATCGTATTCAGCGCCCACGGCGTCTCGCCCGCCGTGGTCGACGAGGCGAAGCGCCGCCGCCTGCGCATCATCGACGCCACGTGCCCCCTGGTGACCCGCGTTCACCTTGAGACGCGCAAGGCCGTCACTGACGGCTACGACGTGCTCCTCGTCGGCCACCGCGGCCACGACGAGACCGCAGGCACCCTCGGGCAGGAGCCGGGCCATACCCGGATCGTCGAGGACGTGGACGAGGCAGCCTCGGTCGAGGTCGCCCGGCCGGTCTTCGTCGTCACCCAGACCACGCTCTCGATGGAAGACACGGCCGGGGTGATCGACGGGATCCGCACGCGCTTCCCCGACGCCGAGGTGCGCAACGACATCTGCTACGCGACCACCAACCGCCAGCACGCCGTGCGCACGATCGCCGAGCGGGCCGACCTCGTGTTGGTCGTCGGCTCGGCGAACTCGAGCAACTCGGTGCGCCTGGGCGAGGTCGCCGAGGCCGCGGGCACGTCCGCCCGGCGTGTCGATGGCCTAGACGAGATCGACCCGGCCTGGTACGAGGGGGTCGACGTCGTCGGGCTCACGGCCGGCGCCTCCGTGCCCGACGAGCTTGTCGAGCCGATCATCGAGGACCTCAAGGCTCGCGGCGTCACCCACATCGAGCCCGTGGTGGTCGCCGAGGAGACCGTGGAGTTCCGCCTGCCCGAGGAGCTGGAGCTCTAGCGACATGAACTGGGAGACGTGCGCCGCCGTCGAGCGCCACGCTGACACAATGAGCGGGGCATGGGTGTTCCGCGGCACCCGCGTACCCGTCTCCACCCTCTTTGAGAACCTCAAGGATGGCGCCTCGACGGACGAGTTCCTGGAGTGGTTTCCCGGCGTCGAGCGAAGCCACGTGCAGGCAGTCCTCGACCACGAGGTCAAGGGTCTGACCGCCCCGCTTCGTTCGTGAGGATCTTGTTCGATCAGGGGGTGCCCGCGCCGCTCCGCGAGCACCTTTCCGGGCATGTGATCGATACCGCCTTCGAGCGCGGATGGTCCGACCTCCGCAACAGTGAGCTGCTCCAACGGGCGGAGGATGACGGCTACGCCCTTCTGGTCACGACCGACCAGAGCCTTCGGCACCAACAGAATCTCGCAGGGAGGAATCTCGGAGTGTTGGTCTTGCTCTCAACCTCGTGGCCGCGCATCCAGTTGCGGGTAGACGACATCAAGGCCGCCGTCGATGTAATGGGCACAGGGGACGTTCAGGAGATCGGGGTCTGAAGCGAGGCCGCCGATGCGGCGGGGGAGCAGTCGCGATGAGATCGAGAGCCGCAATCTTCAGGAGCACCGAGGAACCGATCCTCGTCGAGGAGGTGGAGCTCGGCGATCCAGCGCCGGGCGACGTGCTGGTGCAGATGACCGCGACCGGCGTCTGCCACTCCGACCTCCACTACCTGCGCGGCTACCGCGAGATCACCCGGCCGACGCTGATGGGCCACGAGGGCACGGGCGAGGTGGTCGCCGTCGGCGAGGGCGTCGCGCACGTCGCGCCGGGCGATCGCATCATCACCGCGCTCGTGCCTCGCGACGGCGACCCGACCGGCAAGAGCACCCCATCCTCGGCCAGCTCGGTGAGATGGCGCGGCGAGGAGCTCGACGGCCACCAGAACAGCATCTACACGTGGGCGGAGCACGCGCTGCTCAACGCCGACTACGTGGTGAAGGTGCCGCCGCAGACGCCCCCGGACGTGGCCGCGCCGCTCGGCTGCGGCGTGGTCACCGGGGCCGGCACTGTGCTCAACGCGCTCGATGCGCAGCCGGGCCGCTCGGCCGCCGTGTTCGGCGTAGGCGGCGTCGGCCTCTCGGCCATCGCCGCGCTGCGCGTGCGCGAGTGCGAGCCGATCATCGCCATCGATCTCTCGGACGAGAAGCTCGAGTTCGCTCGCCGCTTCGGGGCGACCGAGGTCGTCAACGCCAGCGATGGCGACCCGATCGCGCGCATTCGCGAGCTCAGCGGCGGGGGCGTCGACTACGCGATCGACGCGATCGGCGCGCGCGGGACCACCGAGCAGATCGTGCGGGCCGTGAAGCAGCGACGCGGCGCCCAGCGCGGAGGCGTCGCGGCGATGCTCGCCACCGGGAACACGGTGCGCGTACCGACCGGCGAGATGGTGACGGGCCAGAAGACGCTGATCGGCGTGCTGCTCGGCTCGGCCGTGCCGGAGCGCGACGTGCCGGAGCTGTTGCGCTGGCACCGCGAGGGGATCTTCGACCTCGACGCGCTCGTGACGGAGCGCTACGCGCTGGACGAGATCAACGAGGCGACAAGCCGGCTCGGAAGCGGCAAGGTCTTCGGCCGCGGGATCGTCGTCTTCTAGCCGCCCTCGGCGCCCGGCGGAGGCGCGACGCGCACCGCGGCGCGGCTCACCTCGACGCCATTGAGCACCACGTGGAACGAGTAGTCACCGTAGGCGGGGAAGTTCACGCCGACGAGGTTCACGAGCACGCGCGCCGTGCCGCTCGTGCCGCTGACCGGCGGCAGCCGCATCTCGCCCTCGATGCGATCGATGATCTCCCGGCCGTCGGCGTCGTAGCCGCCGACCTCGAGGCGGTGCGTGCCCGCCTCGGCGACCGAGTAGCGGATCTGCGCGACCATCGTGAGCAGCGGGTGGCGCGTGGGCGTCTCGGCGGCGTGGATCGTGTCGATGCCGATGCCGAGGGCGTGCAGCTTGCCGCCGGACTCCTCGGCGAAGTCACTGAGGAAAGCGAACTCCAGGTCCATTGCCGTCAGCCTCTCGAGTGGCCGCGCCGCCGCCCGATGTAGTCCGGGCTGCGGCCGTAGAAGGCCGCGGCGGCGTTCATCAGCGTCTCGCCCAGCGTCGGGTGCGGGTGGATCGTCAGCTCGAGGTCCTGCACCACCGCCCCCATCTCGATCGCCAGCGCGGCCTCTGAGATCAGGTCGCCCGCCCCCACGCCGACGATGCCCACCCCGAGCACGCGGTCGGTGTGCGGCTCGACCACCAGCTTGGTCGCACCGTCGGTGCGGCCCAGCGTCGTCGCGCGGCCCGAGGCGGCCCACGGCAGCGTCGAGGTCTGGACCTCGATGCGGCGGTCCGTCGCCTCCGTCTCGGTCAGCCCGACCCAGGCGATCTCCGGGTCCGTGTAGACCACCGCGGGGATCGCACGTGCATCCCAGGCCAGCGGCTTCCCCGCGATCGCCTCTACGGCAACGCTCGCCTCGTGCGTGGCTTTGTGCGCCAGCATCGGCTCCCCGGCCACGTCGCCGACCGCGAAGATCGCCGGGTCCGCGCTGCGCAGCTGCTCGTCCACCTCGACGAAGCCGCGCGCGTCCAGCTTCGCGCCCGTCAGCTCCAGGCCGAGGCCGGCGCTGTTCGGTCGCCGCCCGACGGCGACCAGCACCTGCTCGAACAGCTCCTCCTCGGGCTCGCCGTCCGCGCCGCCGAGGCGGGCGATCACGCCGCCCTCGGCCTCCTCCATCGAGAGCACGGTCGTCTCCAGACGGATCGCCTCGAAGTTGCGCCGGAGGCGGCGCTGCAGCGTGCGCACGAGGTCGCGATCGACGCCCGGCAGCAGGCCGTCCGTCATCTCGACGACGGTGACGCGCGAGCCGAGCGCGGCGTAGACGCTTCCCAGCTCGAGCCCGATGTACCCGCCGCCGATCACGAGCAGCGTTTCCGGGACGCGCGCAAGCTCCAGCGCCGAGGTCGAGTCCAACACCAGCGGGGAGTCGAGTGCGAGGCTGGGGATCGTCGCCGGCAGCGAGCCGGTCGCGACGATCGCGTACTCGAAGCCGATCGAGCGCTGCTCGCCCTCGGACGTGTTCACCTCGACGGAGCGCGGGCCATTGAAGCGGGCGCGCCCGCTCACGAACTCGACGCCGTGCTGCTTCGTCAGCTGGCCCAGCCCGCCGGTCAGGCGGTTAACCACGCCCTGCTTCCACTGGCGCAGCTTGTCGAGGTCGATCGAGGGGTCGCCGTAGCTGACGCCCCACTCGGCGGCGTGCTTCGCCTCCTCGAGCTGTGCGGCCACGTGCAGCAGCGCCTTGGAGGGGATGCAGCCGCGGTAGAGGCAGACGCCGCCGGGGTTCGGCGCGTCGTCGATCAGCGTGACCTTCATCCCCATGTCGGCCGCGAGGAAGGCCGCCGGGTAGCCTCCGGGCCCTCCGCCGATCACGACCAGGTCGCTGCCGCCGTCGCTGACCATCAGTCCTCCGATCCTGCCTCGGTCTCCGGGAACTCCTCGAGCATGTAGGGCCGCGGCTGCTCCAGCGCCTCGCAGATCCAGGCGAGGGCGCGCGCGCCGTCGGCGCCGTCGATCAGCCGGTGGTCGAAGTTGATCGCCAGGGGCATGCGCAGCCGCGGCTCGAACTCGCTGCCGGTCCAGACCGGCTCCTGCTCGGCCCGGCCGACGGCGAGGATGCCGACCTGCGGAGGCAGCAGCACGGCGTTGAAGAAGCCGATGCCCATGCCCCCGAGGTTCGAGATCGTGAAGGTGCCGCCGCGCAGATCCTCGAGCGTGCTCTTGCGGTCGCGCGCCCGGCCGACCAGCTCGCCGATCTCGATCGCGAGCTCGGTGATGCTCTTCTCGTCGGCGTTGCGCACGACCGGGACGATCAGCCCGTGGTCTGTGTCCGTGGCGACGCCGACATGCACGTAGCGGCGGTAGACAATCTCCTCGCTCGCCGCGTCGATCGAGGCGTTGAGCCGCGGGAACTCGCGCAGCGCCCCGGCGACGACCTTCATCAGGATCGGCATCATCGTGAGCTGGCCGCCGGTGGCCGCGACGCGCTCGCGGTTGGCGCGGCGGATCGCCTCGAGCTCGGTCACGTCGGCCTTGCGCTGCAGCATCACGTGCGGGCTCTGCGCCCAGGACTGGCTGAGCGTGCGCGCGGTGGTGCGGCGAACGCCGCTCATCCGCTCGCGCTCGATCTCGCCGAACTGCGAGAGGTCCGGGAGCGCGGAGGGCGCGGCGCCTCGGCGAGGCTCCTCGGCCACCTCGGGCGCGGCGGCTTCGGCAGCGGGCGCTCCGCTGCGCAGCAGTCGCGCGTGCACCTTCACGTCCTCGATCGAGACGCGCCCGCCGGGACCGGTGCCCGCGACCTCGCCGATCGGCACGCCGATCTCGCGCGCGAACATCCGCACCGAGGGCGAGGCGGGCACGTGCCCGCCGTCGGAGGGCAGCACGGGCGTGGCCGCGCCGGGCGGGCCCCCCCGCGCGGCGGCGGGCGGGGCCGGCCGGGGGGGCCGGGGGCCCGCCCCCCCCCCCCCCGGCGCCCGCGCCCCGGGGGCCCGCCCCCCCCCGCCCCG
>VXMT01000063.1 GCA_009840965.1 Chloroflexota bacterium | reverse complement strand
CCGCCGGGCCGCTCCCGCCGCGCCGCGGGGCCGCCCTGGGGCGGCTCAGCGGCGGTCCAGGCCCGGAAGTCCGCGGGGCGTCGGGGTTGTTGAGCGACGCCGACTCGGGGGCCGTCCTCTTCGACAAGGCCGCGCGCGAGCCGGTCGCCCCCGCGAGCCTGACGAAGATCGCGACCGCGATCCTGGCGATCGAAGGCACGGACCTCGGCCGCTGGGTCGAGAGCGACGTCGATAGCCGCACCATGCACGACAGCTCGCTGATGGGACTGCTGCCCGGCGACTGCTTCACCGTCGCGGACCTGCTCCACGGGCTGATGCTGCCCTCGGGCAACGACGCCGCGCTCGCCCTCGGGCGGCATCTGGCCGGCTCCGATTCGGAGTTCGTCGTGGCGATGAACACCCTGCTGCACCGGCTCGGCCTGGAGGACACCAGCTTCGCGAACCCGCACGGTCTCGACGAGGCGGGCCACCACGCCTCCGCCTACGACCTCGCGATGCTCGCGCGTTACGGGATGACGCTGCCCGAGTTTGAGGCGATCGTCGGCAAGACGTACTGGGCGGCCCACGGATCGCGGACGCTCACGATGAACAACGGGAACTACCTGCTCGGCAGCTACCCCGACGTCGATGGCGTGAAGACCGGCTTCACGGAAAGCGCGGGCCTGACGCTGGTCGCGTCGGCCACGCGCGACGAGCGGCGCCTCTTCGTGGTGCTGCTCAACGCCCCGAACCGCTTCGCGGAGGCGCGCTGGCTGTTCGACTGGGCGTTCGAGGAGCACCTCTGGCCGGAGTAGCCCTGCTCGGCTGGCAACGCGCCGCCACGCCTCGCAACAGCACGGGCTCCGGCTTCTGCCCTCGTGACGCGGGCGTTAACGACGGGAGCCGGCCCGGAGGCCGGCTCCCGCATCTCTCGCCTGTGCGAGTCTAGCCGCGGTGGTCCACCGTGAGCGTCTGCTCCGGCGGGTCGGGGTCGATCCACGTCTTGTGCATGGCGTAGCCCCAGTCCCAGAAGGAGTGGATGCCGATGTACGGACCGTGGAAGCGCACGAAGCGCACTTCCGGCCGCACGATGAAGATGCCCGCCGAAGCCGGCACCTTGTCCAGCCAGTAGGCCTCCTCGTTCATCTGGTTGATGATCTGCTCGAACATCCCGCGCCGCACATCCGCGTCGAACTCGCCGAACTGCCTGTCGGCAAGGTCGTCGATGACCGGGTCCTCGATGTTGAAGTGCTGCGTCGAGGACTGCGAGTGGATGTTCTCCCAGAAGTACCCGTTCGCCGTCGGGGCGGCGGTCGACCAGCCCTGGATCATCTCCGAGTCCCGGACGTCCGGGTCGGAGAAGCCCTGGCTGTAGTACATCGTCGAGAAGGCGGCGCCGTCGGCCGGCAGCATCTCCGGATCGAAGCCGAGCGCCCGCATGTCCTCAAAGAGCAGCTCCGTCTCGACAGCGGGGTTCGTGAACCCGGCCGGCGAGCGGTGGCGGATCTTGTGGCCCTCCTCGACGCCGGCGGCGGCGAGCAGCTGCGCCGCCTGCTCCGGGTCGTACGCGCCGGTGCTGCCGAAGGCGCCGCGGCCGGGGTAGACGTCGGAGTAGAACGGCCAGCCGAAGGCGGGCAGCGAGTCCGGCCAGGTCTGGCCGGGGTAGCGGATCGCGAGGTAGCGGTCCACGTCCATGCCGAGCTTGAGGGCCCGGCGCACGCGCGTGTCGTTGAACGGCGCGATGTTGGAGTTGACCGCGTAGATCGAGATGCCCATCAGCGACGGGTTGCTCATCACGTTCATGCCCGGGACGCTCTCCCACAGCGAGTCCAGCTCCTCGAGCCGCAGCGTGGGCAGCCCGTGGTGGGTCTGGCCGGTGCGGAACGCGGCCTTGCGCGTCTCCGGGTCCTGGATCGTGTCGAAGTGGAACGCGTCGATCAGCGGCGCGCCGGCCCAGTAGTCGGGGTTGCGCACGAACACCATGCGCTGGTCCTGGGTGGTGTTCTCCTTGTCCAGGATGCCCGGGCCGGTGCCGATCGGCGTGGTGTCCGCGATCCCCTGGTCGTAGACCTCGGGCGGGTAGATCGGCGTCTCGCGGTTGCCCGCGACGACGAGGATGTCCGCGTTCGGGCGCGACATGTTGAAGCGCACCGTGCGGTCGTCCACCGCCTCGGCGGACTCGAGCCCGAGCAGCAGGCCGGCCTGGCGGCCGTTCTGCATGCGCGTGTAGGCCTGCGCCACGTCGTCGGCGACCAGCGCGCGACCGTTGACCGGCGCCACGTTGTGGTAGTTCGCCTCACGCAGCGTGAAGGTCAGCGCGAGCCCGTCCGGGGCGACCTCCCAGCCGGTGGCCAGGCCGAAGTCCGGGTTGATCTCCATCTGGTAGACGTTGAAGTCCGGCCCGTGGTGATAGCCGATCAGCATGTCGCCGACCATCGTGTTGGCCGACTGCGTCAGGCCGCCACCGGAGGTGATGTTGTCGAAGCTCGAGTGGATCAGCGACGTGCCGTACGTGACGATGCCGCCGGGAACCGGGAGCTTGTCCGGCTCCTTCCAGCCGTAGGCAAAGGGCGCGCCGTCCGACGCGGCGTTGCCGATGTAGTCGTAGGCCGGCTCCAGCGCGTAGCCGGGGCCTTCCGGCGTCGGCTCCGCGGTAGGCGTGGCCGTGGGTGTGGCCGTACCGGCCGCCGCCGCCTGCGTCGCCGTGGCTGTCGGTGTCGGGGTCGGGGTGCCGCGCACCGCGGCTGCGGTCGGGATCGGCGTCTGCGTCGCGGTCGCCGTGGCCGGCGCCGCAGTTGCAGGCGCAGGCGCGGGCGCTGGCGCCTCGTCATCGTCGTCGCCGCAGCCGATGAGCGCGGCGGCGGTCAGTCCGGCGGCGCCGATCACGCCTCCGCGGATGACGCTGCGCCGGCTGACGCGCGACCCGATGAGCCGGGCGAAGTGCCCGTCCGTTTGCTGTCTCGTCATGAGCCCCTCCTGGACCGCTGACGGCGCACCATCCGGGAGCCGATACGCCGCATAGCGCGATACTGTAGAGCCCCTGACCCGCACCCGCAACGGGCGCGCCTGATCCTGGCGCCCGCTGCTGCCGCCCTGAAGCCGGGCCGGCGGTGTCCGGGCGGCGGAGCCAGCGAGGCGGCGTCTTCGCCGGGCTACTCCGAGGCGGGCCGTTCGCGCTGCTCGCCCCAGCGATCCCAGTGCGCCACCTGGTCCACCGGGATGCGCTGCGGCTGGGAGAAGGGGACCGTCGGGTAGCCCATCGGCACCAGCGCCATCGGCTCGTAGCCCTCGGGCAGGTTGAGCAGCTCGTGCAGTTCCGGCATGTCCACGGCCCAGCCCGTGATGACGGAGCCGACGCCGTAGGCGCGCGCGGCCAGCATCATGTTCTGCACCCCGCCGAAGATCGAGGCGCCCGCACGGCGCGGGTTGCGTCCGGGCCTCCGCGATCCGGGACCGCCGTAGAGGCAGGGGAAGACGATCGCCGGCGCGTCCTGCAGGTTGTGCGCCAGGTGCCTCACCGCGCGGTAGTTCTGGGCGGTCAGCCCGTAGTTGATCTCCTCGTTGATCGTGTACGTGCCGGACTGGATTCGCCCGGTGTCGGTCAGCGTCGACTCGTCGACGCGGCCGTAGGTGTTGTCGTACTCCTGCTTGAACCAGCCGGCGATCTTGCGCTTCGCCTCCGGATCCTGGACCACGACCCAGCCCCAGTTCTGGCGGTTGGCGCCCGTGGGCCCGCGGATCGCGGCGTCGAGGATCGCCCAGAGCACGTCCTCGGGAATCGGATCGGGCTTGAAGCGGCGGATTGCCCTCGTCGAGTGGATCGCCTCGAGGAGGCCGATCGTCGGTTCGTCTGCCATTGCAGTCTCCTTGCGCCGGTGTCTCGTGCTCGCTCCCGCGGCTACTCGTCGTCGGGCGGGTCGAAGCCCATCGCGTCGAGGCTGTCGCGAGCCTCCTCGACGAGGTCGAGCAGGGTCTGGCGCGCGGGCTTCATCTCCTTGACGAAGCCGACGCCCTGGCCGGCGGGGATGCGCAGCCAGTCGTAGATCTGGTGATCCTCCACCGCCGTCTCGATCTTGCCGAGCAGCATGCCCTGGAGCGGCATCGCGAGTGGCGGCGGCGCGTCCGGCGCGTCGAAGACGTCGATGAACGCCCCGCGGATGACGCGCATGCGCTTGCCGTCGACCGCCTCGGAGACCCAGGCGTCCTGGTTGCCGGACTCGAGCAGCTTCTGCTTCTTGGCCATCGAGGTCTCGGACTCGTGCGTGGTCTGCCAGATCGTCCCGCACCACACGCCGGCCGCGCCGAGGGCGAGGGAGGCGACGACGTGCGCTCCGGTGGTGACGCCGCCCGCGGCGAGGATCGGCGTGTCGTATTCCTTCGCGAGCTCGGTCACCTCGCGCACGAGCGAGAAGGTGCCCATGCGCCCGGTGTGGCCTCCGGAGTCCTGGCCCTGGGCGACGATCAGGTCGAGCCCCTGCTCGAGCTCGCGGCGGGCCTGGCGGGCGAGGCCGATCAGGCCCCAGACCTTGATGCCGGCCTCGTGCAGCTCGTCGAGGATGAAGGCCGGGCTGCCCATGCCGGAGGCGAAGATCGGGACCCGCTCCTCCTTGATCACCTCGAACTTGGCGCGCGCCTTGCGCAGCAGGTCCACGCGGGCGTGGCCCCAGGGGCCGGGCGTCTTCGGCTCCGGGATGCCGTGCTCCTCCATCACCCGGTCGACGAAGTCGATGTGCCCTTGCGGGATCTGCGCCTCCAGGTCCTCGGGCGTGCCCTCGAGGTAGGAGGCGGAGAGCAGCAGGTCGACGCCGAAGGGGCGGTCGCCGACGCGCTCCTTGATCCAGCGCACATCGGACTGGATCTGCTCCGGGGTGAGCGAGTTGGCGCCGTAGACGCCGATGCCGCCGGCGTTGGTGACGGCGGCGACCACGTCCTTCGTGTGCGCGAATCCGACGATCGGGTACTCGCAGCCATACTCGTCGCAGAGGCGGGTGCGCAGCGGGTCTGAGGGCATCGGCTACTCCTTGCAGCGGGTCGGCGGGTGCCGGCTAGCGTCCGATCGAGCCGGGACGCAGGCTCTCGGTGCCGACGGCCGGGCCGCGGCGGGCGCGCGCCGGCTCCACCGGCGGCGTTGGCACCTCGTAGCTCTCCGGGATCACCGCGGGCTCGAGGAACTCCGCGCTGACCGGGGCGTTGGTCTCGAAGGGGTCTTTGAGGTCCAGCTCCTTCGCGATCTCACGCAGGCGCGGCAGCACCTCCTGGCCGGTCAGCTCGATGCAGCGCATCGCGTCCTCGTGGCTGACGCGCCCGTCGCTGCCCCAGAGCGCGAAGATGCCGGGGCGCGTCGCCTCCATGACGACGCGCAGCTCCTCGACGACCTGGTCCGGCGTCCCCGCGACAATCGTCCGGGTCGCCCGCTGATCGTCGAAGGGGCGGGCGCGGGGGTCCTCGCCGCGGTGGTTGATGACCTGCACGTACTGCTCGCGCCGCGTCGGCGAGAAGTAGCCCGAGGGCGACTGGTACTCGGGCTGGCCGACGCCGGCGAACTCGCCCTGCATCCACATGAACTGCCGGGCGTTCTCGACCGCCTTCTCCTCGGTGTCGGCGACGTGCACGCGCAGCAGGTAGCCGCGGTGCTCGGGGCCGGCCTCGTAACCGGCCTCGGCGGCGGTGTCGTCGTAGAGCTGCCAGATCTGCTTCGTGACGTCGATGGCGGTGTTGAGCGCGATGTAGGGGTAGCGCTGCTGCGCGCACCAGACGATCGTCTCCGGGCTCGCGGTGCCCGGCACCCAGATGCGCGGGTGCGGCTGCTGCAGCGGGCGCGCCCAGGGGTTCACGGTGCGGAAGTGGTAGTGGTCGCCCTCCCAGCGCCAGGGACCGGGATCCGTCCAGGCCTTCACGATCAGGTCGTGCGCCTCGTAGAAGCGGTCGCGGTTGAAGGCCGGGTTGACGTTGTTCGCGAGCTGTTCCGAGCCGCCGCCGCGCACGATCCCGGCGACGAGGCGGCCCTTCGAGATCATGTCGATCATGGCGAGGCTCTCGGCCGCCGCCAGCGGGTTCTCGAGGGTCGGCAGCGGCGTGCCCAGCAGCACGATCTTCACTCGCTCGGTCGCGGCGGCGAGGATGCTGGCCCAGACCGTGATCTGCGACTGCATGCAGAACGGCGCGTTGTGGTGCTCGTTGAGCATGATGCCGTCGTACCCGACCTCCTCGGCCTTGAGGTACTCCTGGAGTCGCTCGTTGTAGAGGCGGCTGCCCTCGAGGGGGTTGTAGTACTGGTTGGAGAACGTCACGCGAGTGGTGCCGAGGCTGCCGTCCTCGGTGCGCGGCTCCGGGTATGCCGAGTCCGGTTGCTCGGTGAAGTACATGAGGTGCATGGCGCTGCTCCTGGCTCCCGGGGTGGCCCCCGCGTCGCGGGCATTCTAGCGTGTCGCCCAGCGGGGGCGGCTGCGGCCGGCGGCCCGCGAATGGGGAGGTTGCGATGACGAAGGCATTGGAGGGCCTGCGCGTGCTCGACCTCGCGAGGCTCGCGCCGGGCATGTACGGCTCGATGCTGCTCGCCGACTTCGGCGCGGACGTGCTGATGGTCGAGATCCCGCCGGGCGCGGTGGCGAGATTCGCGAGCCGCCATCGAGGCGAGGGCGAGGACCCGGAGCGGGAGATCGCCACCGACCCCTACCGCCGCAACAAGCGCTCGATCGCCATCAACCTGCGCGAACCCGACGGCCTCGAGCTGTTCTACCGCCTCGTCGACGACGCCGACGTCGTGCTCGACGGCTTCCGCCCGGGCGTGACGGAGCGGCTCGGGATCGACTACGCGACGCTGTCGGCGCGCAACCCGCGGATCATCACCGGTACGCTCTCCGGCTACGGCCGGACCGGGCCCTACGCGCAGATGGCCGGGCACGACATCAACTACATCTCGATCGGCGGGGCGCTCGGCATGATCGGCGGCGCCGACGGCCGGCCGGCGATCCCGCTGAACCTCGTCGCGGACTTCGCCGGCGGCGGGCTGCTGATGGCGTTCGCCGTGCTGCTGGCCGTGCAGGCCCGCGAGCGAACCGGGCGTGGCCAGGACATCGACCTCGCGATGTCGGACGGCGTGACCTCGCTGCTGGGCATGCAAATCTCGAGGATGTTCAACGTCATGAAGCCGCCGCCGCCACGCGGCGAGCACCCCCTCGGGGGCGGGCGCTGCTTCTACAACGTCTACCAGTGCGCCGACGGCAAGTGGGTGAGCGTCGGCGCGATCGAGCCGTACTTCTTCGAGGCGCTCTGCCACGGTCTCGGCCTCGATGAGCTGATCCCGCACCAGAACGACGATGATCGCCAGCAGGAGATGATGGACGCGTTCGCCGCCGCGTTTCGGACGCGGCCCCGCGACGAGTGGTTCGCCGTCCTCGGCGACGCCGACGCCTGCCTCACGCCGGTGCTCGGGCTCGACGAGATGGCGCAGGACGCGCACGTGCGTGAGCGCGGCCTGATCCGGACGGTCGAGGACCCGCGAGCGGGCACGGTCGAGCAGGTCGGCGTCGCTCCGATGTTGCTCGGCACGCCGGGCGAGGTGCGGCTGCCCTCGGCGCGGCTCGGCGAGCACACGGACGACGTGCTCGGATCGCTCGGCCTCCCTGGGGCGCGGATCGCGGAGCTGCGTGAGCGCGGGGTGGTGGCCTGAGCCGGCGGTCGGCGGTCAGGCGAGGCCGAGCTCGGCCAGCAGTTCCTCGGTGTGCTCGCCGATCAGCGGCGGGCGGCGGCTGATCGCCCACGGCGACGCGCCGAAGCGCCAGGGCGCGCCGGGGTAGGTGAAGGAGCGCCCCAGCTCCGGGTGCTCGACCTCCGTCGGGAAGCCGCGCGCGACGAAGTGCGGATCGCCGATGACCTCCTCGGGCGCGTAGATGATGCCGACCTGGAAGCCGCGCTCCTGGGCGCCCTCGAAGAAGTCGTAGGCGGGCAGGCTCGCCGCCAGCAGGTTCATGGCCTCGCGCCCCGCCGCCAGCAGGGCGGCCTCCTCGCCGCCCTCCGTGATGCGCCCGAAGTCGAGCATGCGGTCGCGTGCCGCCGCGACCTCGAGCAGCGGCGCCTCCTCGAACTCGTCGAGGATGTCGAGTTCGCGCATCCAGGCGATCACGGTCTTGAACTGCTCGGGGTAGCGGGGGAAGAAGCCGGTGTTGATCC
>VXMT01000188.1 GCA_009840965.1 Chloroflexota bacterium | reverse complement strand
GGCGCCTGCAGGACCGCTCCTACTACGAGGCGATGATGGCGCAGGCCCTCGGCGGGCACGTGGCCGAGGAGATGATCTTCGGCGAGCCGACCACGGGCGCGCACGACGACATCGGCAAGGTCACGCACATCGCGCGCGAGATGGTGACGCAGTGGGGCATGAGCGAACGCCTCGGCCCGCGCACCTTCGGCCGCCGCGACTCGATGGTCTTCCTCGGGCGCGACATCGCCGAGCAGCGCGACTACTCCGAGCGCACCGCCGAGGAGATCGACGAGGAAGTGCGCCGCATCGTCGAGGAAGCGCACGAGCGCTGCCGCGAGGTGCTGCGCGAGCACCGCGACAAGCTCGACGAGCTGGCGGACGCGCTGATCGAGGTCGAGACCCTCGAGGGCGACGACCTGCTGCGCGTGCTCGGCCCGGCCGAGGGCCGCGAGCCGCCGCCCGAGCCTGAGCCGCTGCCGCCGGAGGACGCCCCGGGCGCCGACGCCGGCGAGGAGCTGGAGGCGGAGCCTCCGGTGGGCCGCCCCGGTCTGGCCTGGGGCCAGTCGAGCGCCTCGCCACCGTCCGGCGGCGGCTAGCTCCCCCACCCCACAAAACGAGGGTCGCCCGGCCTCGAGCGATCGCGCCGTTGAGCCGCGGGTCCGGCGTTACGCCTCGGCGGAGGGCTCCGCGGCGGGCTCGGCCGGAGCCTGCTCCGCCTCGCTCATCGCCTTGCGGTAGCTCTTGAGGAACTCGCGCTGCGCGACGATGAACCAGATCGCCGCGCCGAGCCCGAGCCCGATGCGCAGTGCCGGGTGCTCGTCGAGCTTGCCCTCGGGCGTGAGTACGGCCTGCCCGAGGATCCAGCCGGCGCCGACCCAGGCGGAGTTGGCGATGATCGCGCCGAGGTAGTCGAGCGGCATCCAGATACGCAGCGGCATGCGGATCGCGCCCGCGCCGAACGGCCCCAGCGTCCGTGTCCAGCTGTTGAGGTGGTAGAAGGGGATCAGCCAGAGGGCCTTCCCGCCGACGATCATCTTCCCGATCTGCAGCTGCCGCCCGAAGCGCGAGCGCTCGAGCCTGCCCCCGCCCCAGCGGCCGAGCGCGTAGGACAGCGTGTCGCCGAGCATCGTGCCGACGATCGCGAGCACGAAGATCATGCCGATCGACGTGCCCTGCTCGTCGGCGAAGGCGGCGCCGAGGAACATCATGATCACGCCGGGATAGATCAGCCCCAGGCCGACCGTCGCCTCGATCAGCGCGGAGACGAAGACGACGGGCGCGCCGTAGCGATCGAAGAGATCGTTCGCGATCAGGAACATCTGGTCCGCGACCCAGTTGAGGGCGTCGTAGGGCGCGGTGATGATGTCGACGAACTCCACCGCGGACCTCCAGCGGCGGCATCCGGCAGGGCGCCTTCATTGACGCTCCGCGCCGGGCCTGCCTAGGATCGTAACGGTCGCGCCTGCGATCACTACACGCCAGCGGCGGACCACCCAGCAACGACCAGCCGGAGTACGACCCCATCTCCTACGCCATCATTCGCACGGGCGGAAAGCAGTACCGAGTCCAGGAGGGCGATAGCCTCGCCGTCGAGCGCCTCGATCTGCCCGAGGGCTCCGAGGTCCAGTTCGACGTGCTGCTCGTCTCCGACGGCGAGGCGGTGACGGTCGGCGACCCGACCGTCGAGGGCGCCTCGGTGGCCGCGCGCGTGGACGAGCACACGCGCGACAAGAAGGTCCAGGTCTACAAGTACAAGAACAAGACGCGGCGGCGCGTGCTGCGCGGGCATCGCCAGCAGCGCACGCGCATCACCATCACCGGCATCAGCGCGGGCGCGTAGCGAGCGGACGGGAGCGGCGCGATGGCACACAAGAAGTCCGGCGGATCCAGCCGCAACGGCCGCGACTCCAACGCGCAGCGCCTCGGCGTGAAGCGCTTCGACGGCCAGTTCGTGACGGCCGGCTCGATCCTCGTGCGGCAGCGCGGCACGCGCTTCCACGCCGGCCCGCACGTCGGCGTCGGCCGCGATCACACGCTCTGGGCTAAGGTGGACGGCACCGTCAAGTTCAGCCCCTACGCCAAGGGCCGGCGCAAGCAGGTCTCGATCCTGCCCGTCCCGACCGAGGGGTAGCACGCGCATGAAGGACGGCATCCACCCCGAGTACGACTACGTCTGCTTCGTCGACATCTCCACCGGCGAGGAGTACCTGACGCGCTCCACGATGACCTCGGAGGAGCGCCGGGAGGTGAACGGCGTCGAGGCCTACATCGTGCGCGTCGACATCAGCTCCAGCTCGCACCCCTTCTTCACGGGCGAGCAGCGCATCGTGGACACCGCGGGCCAGGTCGAGCGCTTCCGCCGCCGCTACGCTCGCGCCCAGCAGAGCGAGTAGCCGCCCCCGCAGTCCCCGCCTCCGAGCTTCGCCCGTGGCCGCGCCTGCGGACCGTTTCGCGCGCGCGTCGTAGGCTGGGCGCGTGAGCAGCGACCACGCGGGGCCGGCGATCGCGGCCAGGGCGCACTACGGCGGCCAGGCGGTCGTCGAGGGCGTCATGATCCGCGGGCCGCGCGCCGTCGCGACGGCGGTGCGCAAGCCGGACGGCGAGATCGCCGTGCGCAGCAGGACCCTCGGCGGGATCTACAGCGCGCGGCTGCGCCGCGTACCGCTGCTGCGCGGCGTGCTGGTGCTCTGGGAGACGCTCGCGCTCGGCATCGCCGCGCTCACCTGGTCCTCGGCGGTCGCCAACGACGAGGTGGACGAGGACGGCGAGGCGAAGCCGCTGGGCGTGGCGGGCTGGACCTTCCTCGCGCTAATGCTGCTCGTCGCGCTCGCCGTCTTCTTCGCCGGACCGGTGGCGGCGACGACGTGGCTGGAGCGTCGCTTCCCCTCGCCGCTGGTGATCGCCTTCGAGGGCGTGGTGCGGATCGGGCTGCTGATCGGCTACATCTGGCTGATCGGCCGATCGCAGGAGGTGGCGCGGGTCTTCCAGTACCACGCCGCCGAGCACATGACGATCAGCGCCTTCGAGCACGGCCGCGAGCTGAGCGTGCAAGCGATCCGGCGCTTCCCCAAGGAGCACCCGCGCTGTGGCACCTCGTTCCTGCTCACCGTCGCGGTGATCGCGGCGCTCGCCTTCATCTTCGTCGGCGCGGAGCCGCTGTGGTGGCGCTTCGCCTCGCGGCTGGCGCTGGTTCCGCTGATCGCCGCCGTCGCCTACGAGGCGATCCGTTTCGCCGGCGCCCGCCTCGACCAGCCGCTCGTGCAGGCGCTCTTCTCCGCCAACATCGCGCTCCAGTACCTCACGACGCGCCCGCCCGACGACGAGCAGATCCAGGTGGCGATCGCTTCGCTGGAAGCCGTGCTCGAGGAGGAAGGCGCGGCCCCCGAGGGCGCGCCCCGCTAGCCGTCGACCAGCAGCGCCGGCAGCTCGCTGAGCGACCGCACCCGCAGGATCGAGGCGTCCTCGACGCGGTCGGCGCGGTCCAGGAAGACCGCATGCAGGCCGGCGGCGCGCGCCGGGTGGTAGTCGTTGTCGAGGCGGTCGCCGATGGCGAGCGTCGTCTCCGGGCGGCCGCCCATGCGCTCCACGGCGCTCGCGAAGAAGGCGGGGTCCGGCTTCGAGATTCCGACCTCCTCGGCGTAGTGCGTGGCGGCGAAGTAGCCGTCGAGGCCCATCGCGGCGAGCGAGACGTTGCCGTTCGAGGCAGCCACCAGCGCCAGCCTTCGGGCGCGCAGCCCGGCGAGCACCGGCTCCACGTCGGGGAAGACCGCCATCGCCTCGTCGCGCGCGCGGTAGTAGCGATCGTGCAGCTCGTCGAGCGCCCCCGGCTCCTCGATCGCGAAGGCCTCGAGGATGCGCCGGAACGACTCGCGGCGGATCGCCACCAGCTGCCGGCCTCGCCAGGCGGGGTCGCGCACCACCTCGTTGCGCATGGTTTGCAGGCGGCGCGGGTCCACCTCGACGCCACCGGCGCGCCGGGAGACCTCCCGCGCGACGACCGCGAGGCCTCCGTCGATCGCGCGGCTGAAGTCCACGAGCGTGCCGTCGATGTCGAAGATGACGAGCGAGACCGAGAAGGGCGGGCCGCCGCTGGTGTGCCCGGTCACGGGCGGTGAGCCGTCACTCGGACGGCGAGGCGACGAGGCGCGGCGCGGCGCCCTCGGGCTCGACGAAGCAGGAGTGCGCGCCGGTGTGACAGACGGCGCCGCCGAGCAGCTCCACCCGCAGCACGAGCGCGTCGGCGTCGCAGTCGGTGCGGATCTCGTGGACGCGCACGTAGTCGCCGGAGGTCGCGCCCTTGTGCCACAGCTCCTGGCGGCTGCGCGAGAAGAACACGGCCTGGCCGAGCTCGAGCGTCATCCGCAGCGACTCGGCATTCATGTAGCCGAGCATCACCACCTCGTGGCTCTCATGGTCCTGCAGGATCGCCGGGATCAGGCCCTGCGCGTCGTAGCGAAGCTCCGAGGGGTCAATCACGCTGCGTCTCCCTCGCTCGCGCCGCCCTCGCGGTCCGCGTCCTCGACGGGCCGCATGGGGATCCCGCGGTCCGAGAGGTAGGCCTTGAGGTCGGCGATGTCGTAGGTGCCGAAGTGGAAGATCGAGGCGGCGAGCACGGCCTCCGCGCCGCCCTCGGTCAGCGCCTCGTAGAGGTGCTCCGGGGTGCCCGCGCCGCCCGAGGCGATCACCGGCACCTCGACGGCGTCGGTGATCGCGCGCAGCAGCTCCACGTCGTAGCCGGTCTGGTGGCCGTCCTTGTCCATCGAGGTCACCAGCAGCTCGCCGGAGCCGCGCTCGACGGCCTCGCGCGCCCAGCCGAGCGCGTCGATGCCGGTCGGGGTGCGGCCGCCGTGGGTGTACACCTCCCAGCCCGCGCTTGCGTCGGCGGCGTCGCGGCGCTTGGCGTCGATGGCGACGACGATGCACTGCGAGCCGAAGCCGTGCGCTCCCTCGCCGATCAGCTCGGGCCGCTCGACGGCGGCGGTGTTGAGCGAGACCTTGTCGGCGCCCATCTCGAGCATCATGCGGACATCCTCGGTGGTGCGGATCCCGCCGCCCACGGTGAACGGCACGAAGACTTGGTCCGCGGTGCGCGCGACCATGTCGTAGACGCTCGGCCGGTTGTCCGAGGAGGCGGTGATGTCGAGGAACACCAGCTCGTCGGCGCCCGCCTGCTCGTAGGAGGCGGCGAGCTCGACCGGGTCGCCGGCGTCGCGCAGCTCGACGAAGGAGATGCCCTTTACCACGCGTCCATTGTCGACGTCGAAGCAGGGGATGATGCGCTTCGTCAGCATCGGCTCAGCGCCCCCCGTCCGGTCCCCTCTCCCTGAGCGAGAGGGTGAGGGTGAGGGAGGTTCCGCCCTCCCGGCTTGCGTTGCGCCCTCGCTACGTTCGGGGTCGCGCGGGACTCGGTCACGAGACGGCCAGCGCTTCGGGGAGCGCGACCTCGCCGGTGTAGAGGGCGCGGCCCACGATCGCCGCCTCGACGCCGCAGTCGGAGAGCCGCCGCAGGTCGTCGAGGCTGCTCACGCCGCCCGCGGCGATCACCGCGATCGACGTCTCCGAAACCAGCGCCTCGTACATCTCGAAGTTGGGCGAGCCGCGCACGCCGTCCCGGTCGATGTCTGTGTAGACGATGCGCTCGACCCCGATCGAGGCGAGCTGGCGGATCAGCGAGGTCGCCGTGACGTCGCTGCCCTCGGTCCAGCCCTGCAGCTGCACGATGCCGTTGCGCGCGTCGACGGAGACGATCAGCCGGTCGCGCGCGACGGCGACGGCCTCGCGCAGCAGGTCGGGGTCGCGCACGGCTGCCGTGCCGAGCACCACGCGGTTCACCCCGTCGTCGAGGGCGGCGCGCACCGTCGCCAGGTCGCGCAGGCCCCCTCCGGTCTGCACGGCGGCGTCGACGGTGCGGACGATGCGGCGCACGAGCGCGGCGTTGACCTGCTGCCCCTCGCGCGCACCGTCGAGGTCCACGATGTGGATGCGGCGCGCGCCGAGCGCGGCCCAGCGCACCGCGACCGCGAGCGGGTCGTCGTCGAAGACCGTCTCGCGCTCGTAGTCGCCCTGGCTGAGGCGGACGCAACGACCGCCGCGGATGTCGATGGCCGGGATCACCTCCATCAGGCGCTCCCTCCGGCCGAGGTCGCCGCTTCGGGCGCGATCGAGCCGCCGTTGAGGGAGAGCCGCAGGAAGTTCTCGTACATCCGCAGCCCCGCCGCGCCGGACTTCTCCGGGTGGAACTGCGTCGCGATCAGGTTGCCGCGCCCGACGATCGAGGCGAAGGGCACGCCGTGCTCGGTGCTGGCGATCGTCAGCGCCGGGTCGTCGGGGCGCGGGTAGTAGGAGTGCACGAAGTAGCCGTAGGCGCCGTCGGCGACGCCCTCGAGGACGGGGTGCGGGCGCTCCAGGCGCAGCGTGTTCCAGCCCATGTGCGGGACCGTGAGCCCCGTGGGGAAGCGCACGATCCGCCCCGGCAGCACGCCCAGGCACTCGTGCTCGCCGCCTTCCTCGGAGATGTCGAAGAGCGCCTGCATGCCCATGCAGACGCCGAGGAAGGGGCGATCGGCGGCGATGTACTCGCGCAGGGGCTCGACGAGGTTCGTGCGGCGCAGGTTGGCCATCGTGTCGGCGGCCGCGCCGACGCCGGGGAGGATCAGCGCGCGGGCGCCGTCCACGGCGCCGGGATCGGAGGTGACGAGGGGCTCGATCCCGGCGTAGCGCACCGCCCGCGCCACGCTGCGCAGGTTGCCCGCTCCGTAGTCGACGATGACGACCTCGGCCAAGACCCGGGTCTCCTCAGTGCACCTATCCGATTCTAGCAAGCGCCCGCCCTTATACTCAGCATGATGACCACGCCCGAGCCCGCAGGGGCGCCCGAGGCGCGCGGCGAAATCGAGGAGCTGCGCTCCCTCGTCCGCCATCACGAGTACCGCTACCACGTCCTCGACGATCCCGAGATCGGCGACTCCGAGTACGACGCGCTCTACCGCAGGCTCGTCGACATCGAGGCGCGCTTCCCCGAGCTGATCACAACCGACTCCCCGACCCAGCGTATCGGCGGTGCGGTCGCCGAGGGCTTCGACGTGGTCGAGCACCGCGAGCCGATGCTCTCGCTCAGCAACGCCTTCGACGGCGAGGAGCTGCGCGCCTGGTACGCGCGCGTGCTGCGGCTGCTCGAGGTCGAGGAGGTCGCGCTCGTCTGCGAGCCGAAGATCGACGGCCTCGCGATCTCGCTCGTCTACCGCGACGGCGTGCTGGCCGTGGGCGCGACGCGCGGCGACGGCCTGCGCGGAGAGGACATCACGGACAACCTTCGCACGGTGCGCGAGATCCCGCTGCGCGTGCAGGGCGAGGACGTGCCGCCCGCCTTCGAGGTGCGCGGCGAGGTCTACCTCTCGCAGGAGGAGTTCGAGCGCCTCAACGCGGAGCGCGCCGAGGCCGGCGAGCCGCTCTACATGAACCCCCGCAACACCGCCGCGGGCTCGCTGCGCCAGCTCGACCCGGCGATCACGGCGCGGCGCCGCCTCCAGCTCTTCAGCTACCAGCGCGGCTGGACCGAGGGCGCAGCCCCGCCCTCAAGCCAGTGGGACGCGCTGCAGTGGCTGCGCGAGGCCGGCTTCCCGATCAACCCGCATGCGCAACGCTTCGAGGGCGTCGACGACGCGGTCGCCTTCTGCGAGGAGTGGGTGCGCCGCCGCGAGGAGCTGCCGTACGCCATCGACGGCGTCGTGGTGAAGGTCGACGACGTGGGGCAGCAGCGGCAGCTCGGGGTGGTCGGGCGGGAGCCGCGCTGGGCGACGGCCTACAAGTTCCCGGCCGAGCAGGCGGTGACGCGGCTGCGCGACATCCAGGTGTCCGTCGGGCGCACGGGCGCGCTGACGCCCTTCGCCGTCCTCGAGCCGGTCGTGGTCGGCGGGGCGCGCGTGAGCGTGGCGACGCTGCACAACGCGGAGCAGGTGGAGGCCAAGGGCCTGCTGATCGGCGACGACGTGATCGTGCAGCGCGCCGGGGAGGTGATCCCGGAGGTCGTCGGCCCCGTCCTGACTGCCCGCGAGGGCCGCGAGGAGGAGCTGCGCCCGTTCGAGGCGCCGACGCACTGCCCGGTCTGCGCGACGCCGGTGGAGACGGACGGCCCCGCCTCGCGCTGCCCCAACCTGCGCTGCCCGCCTCGCGTGGCGCGCACCGTCGAGCACTTCGCCTCGCGCGGCGCG
>VXMT01000147.1:4071-8219 GCA_009840965.1 Chloroflexota bacterium | reverse complement strand
CAGGCTGATCAACACCTCGAAGATGGTACTGCCTACCGTCAAGTTAGGCCCACCACGCTCCCAGATCAAGTCCGTGTGGCGGGAGCGGGCGGGTCAACTGCCGCCCTCGCCCTGCACCTCCACGAGCCGTCGCTCCAGGCGGTTGAGCGACTCGCGCGCGGCCCTGAGCTCGGCGATGACCTCGTCGGCGGTCGCCGCTGTCTCAAGCTGTCGCAGTCGTTCCTGTTTCACCTCGTCCAGGTTGTTGATGACGACCGCGATGAAGAGGTTGATGGTGACGAACGACCCGAGCACGACGAAGCTGAGGAAGTAGACCCAGGCGAACGTGTGCAGGTCCATCGCCACGTACATGATGTCCGTCCAGTCTTCGAGCGTGACGACCCGGAACAGCGACAGGAGCGAGACGCCGAGGTTGCTCCAGTGCTCCGGGTCGTGCTCGTGGAAGAGGTGGAAGCCGAGGATCGCGTAGATGTAGGCCAGCACGCTCATCACCGCCACGATGTTGAGCATGCCCGGGATGGACCGCACGAGCGTGCTCACGATCAGGCGCAACTCCGGCAGGGCGGAGATCAGCCGCAGCACCCGCAGCAGGCGCGCCATGCGCGCGACCACCGCGAACGGCCCCACCGCCGGGACGAGCGACAGGACGATGATCGAGAAGTCGAAAATGTTCCAGCCGTCCTGGAAGTAGCGGTGCGCCCGGGGCGCGAGCGCCAGCATCTTGAGCGCTGCCTCCACGATGAAGATGGCCAGCGTCACCGTGTGCGCCACGCCGAACCAGGTGAGGAGTTCGTCCCCGATTCCCTCGACCGTCTCGAGTCCCAGCACCGCCCCGTTGGCGAGGATGAGCGCGACGATGAAGTACTCGAACGGGCTCGATGCCGTGATCCGTCCCGCAAGCTCCCGCATGGTTGGCCTATCCTTTGCTCAAGGGCCCGCGCCCCGGGCTATGTCGATGTCCGCGTCGCCTGTCGGCGTCGCCGCGCAGCCACCGCGCATTCTACGAACCGCCCACGACGTGCACTCCAGCCGCCTCGGCAGTTGGTAGAGAGTTCCCGGGCCGTGCGCCCACCACGCGCGCGAGCGACGGGCAGCCTATAGTGTGACCGCCAGGCGGAGGCGGCCCCGCCCGCCGTCAGGCGGGGCCAGCGGTGACTCCCCTCGAGTGATACGCGGGAGGCAGCCTTGACGGCGCCAGCCCTCGGAAGCCCTCAGTACGAGGCGGACGAGAGTCCGCCACTTCTCAGAACGCTGGGTCTCGGCGCGCAGTTCAGCCTGATCGCCTCCGCCACCCTGCTCGTCACGCCGGTCATCGTCGCCAACGCGGCGGGGCGGGGCGAGCCCTACGTCGTCTGGATGGTCTTCGCCTCGCTGATCGTCGTCGGCGCCTCCACGCTGATCCAGGTGCGGCGGCTCGGCTTCGTCGGCGCCGGGGCGGTGCTGCCGATGTTCACGGCCGCCTTCGCGATCCCGTTCTGCATCACAGCCGTGCAGGACGGTGGTCCTTCGACGCTCACCACACTGTTGCTCCTGGCCGCGGTGGCCCAGTTCGCGATCTCGCGCTGGTTGTTCATCCTGCGTCGCGTCGTCACGCCGACCGTCGGCGGCACGGTGATGATGATCCTCTCGATCACTCTCGCTTCGGTCGTCTTCGACCTGCTGGACGACGCGACGCAGGTAGACCCGGACAAGGCGTCGCTGACCGCGCTCGTGACGATGGTCGTGGCCGCTGCGCTCACGCTGCGGCGCTCGCCGCTGCTGCGCTTCTGGGGGCCGATCGCCGGCATCATCGTCGGCTGCGTCGTTGCCGGGGCGCTCGGCATCTTCGAGACATCGCGGATCACCGAGGCTGCCTGGATCGGGCTGCCGGCCGAGCGGCCGGAGCTGGCGCTCGACTTTGGGCTCGAGTTCTGGACGCTGGTCCCCGCCTTCCTCTTCCTCGGGGTGATCATCTCGATCCAGGCGAACGGCGCCTCGATCTCGATGCAGCGGGTCGCGTGGCGCGAGGACCGGGCGGTGGACTTCCGCCAGGTGCAGGGCGCCGTGGCCGGGGGCGCCGCGAGCAACTTCCTCGCGGCCCTCGCGGGTACCGTGCCCAACGCGATCAACCCGGGCATCATCGCGTTCACGCAGATCACCGGCGTCGCGGCGCGTACGCTCGGCTACAGCATCGGGTGCTTCTTCATCCTGCTGGCGTTCCTGCCGAAGGTCTCCGGACTGCTGAGCAGCATCCCGGGGCCGGTGATGACGGGCTACCTGATCATGGTGACCGGCAGCCTCTTCGTGGACGGCGCGCGGACCGTGATCCAGAACGAGCAGAACAACGAGAAGATCGCGGTCGCCGGCGTCTGCTTCTGGATCGGCGCGGCCTTCCAGTTCAAGCTCTTCGCCCTCCCCGATCTCGGCCCGGTGCTGAACGCGATGCTCGCCAGCGGCATCACCACGGGCGGGCTCGCCGCCGTCGTGATGATCCTCTACCTGGAGTTCACCAACCCGCGGCGCATGCGCTTCCAGTCCCAGCTCGACATCGACGCGCTGCCGCAGCTCAACGAGTTCATCGCCCGCTTCGCCGACAGCCGCGGCTGGGACAGCGCGATGAAAGACCGGCTCAGCGCCGTCGCCGAGGAGACGCTGCTGACGCTCGCCCCGCTCGACCTCGAGGGGCTGCTCGATGAGAGCGACGGTGACGGCGAGGACAAGGAGGAGCGCCAGCTGATCGTGCTGGCCTCGAGCGATGGGCCTGTGGCGGACCTGGAGTTCATCGGCGGCGACGACGAGAACATGGAGGACCGGCTGCGGCAGCTCCAGCAGCACGACTCGGAGACGATGGTGGAGCAGGACGTCTCGCTGCGCCTGCTGCGCAACTATGCCTCGTCCGTGCGCCACCAGCAGTACCACGACACCGACATCATTTCGGTCACGGTCGATCCTCCCGAGGTTCGCTGAGCCGAAGGTCGGCTTGCGCGCCGCCTGTCGCGTGAGCGCCGCCGTCACGTACCATCTCGGTAGCGGAAGCGGGAAGCCCGGCCGGGCGGCGGGATGAGCACGATGGCTGACTCCGATCCGGCCCCGCCAGCGCGCGGCGCGATCGAGGAGATCGACGTGGCCGACGAGTGGGACGCGGGCGACATGGGGTGCGGCGAGG
The DNA here is from genome assembly GCA_009840965.1 of Chloroflexota bacterium. Taxonomy (GTDB): domain Bacteria; phylum Chloroflexota; class Dehalococcoidia; order UBA2979; family UBA2979; genus VXMT01. The sequence goes on along the minus strand of VXMT01000147.1, from coordinate 5,074 downwards.
TGATCATCCTGCTGAGGATGCGAATGCAGAAGCTCGGCCCGGGCGCCGTCTTCAAGCTGACCGCGCGCGACCTCGGCGCCCCCGAGGACATCCCGGCCTGGTGCCGCCTGACCGGGCGGCGCCTGCTCCGGGCGACTCACCCGCACTACTGGATCGAGCAGAAGCAGGGCGCCTGACCCGCAGGGAGGGAATCGAGCTTGGCCGGGAAGTTTTGCGTGAGCCTCACCCATGCGGGCGACGATCCCGACAGGGCGACCGTCGCCTTCGTCGTCGCGAACGCGGCCCTCGGCTCGGAGCAGGAGACCGTCGTCTTCCTCAGCACGGAGGGCGTGCGCCTCGCCGAGCAGGGCTACGCCGACGGCATCCACGAGGAGGGCTTCATGCCCCTCGCCGAGCTGATGAGCGCCTTCGCCGGCGGCGGCGGCGAGATCTACGTCTGCGCGCCCTGCTACAACAAGCGCGGCCTCGACACCGACAACCTGGTCGAGGGCGCCGTGATCGTCGGCGGCGCGAAGCTGGTCGAGTTCCTCGCCGGCGGCACGCCCTCCGTCTCCTACTAGGGCGCCCCGGCCCCCGACGGACCAGCCGATGGACCCGAGCGAGCGGCACGCCCACGAGCCCAGCGCAAGCTTCGACGGCGGCGACCTCGACTGCGGCGGGGGGCTGCTGCTCCTGATCCGGCGCAACATCGACCCGCTCGAGCCGGGCGACCTGCTCGAGATCCGCTCGACCGACTCCACCGTCGAGGTCGAGCTGCCGGCCTGGTGCAGGCTGACCAGCAACGAGCTGGTCTCCTGGACCCGGCATGGCGAGCAGCGCAGCTACCTCGTGAGCAAGGGCCCGTTCGCCACCCGCGCGGAGGCGACGGTCGCGACTCCCGAGGCCGCCCCCGCGCCGGCGACCCCGGCGGGGACGATCGGCGAGCAACTGCGCGTCGAGGTCACGATCCCCGAGTCGCTGCCCGAGCCGGCCGCCGCGCGCCCGATCGCGCCGCTCTCGGTGA
>VXMT01000147.1:0-4061 GCA_009840965.1 Chloroflexota bacterium | reverse complement strand
GCAGCTGGCCGCGGCCGCGCTGGATGCTGCGGGCGATGCACGACCGCCTCGAGGGCCGCCTCGACGAGGCGGAGTTCGAGACGACGGCGGACGACGCGGTGCGACTGAGCCTCGCCGCGCAGCTGCGGGCAGGCGTCGACGTCGTGAGCGACGGCGAGCAGCGCCGCGACAACTACGCGAGCTTCGTGGGCGGCCTGCTCGACAACTGCCAGCTGATCCCGCTCAGCGACCTCACGGCGATGGTCGACGACCCGGCGGAGTTCGAGCAGGAGCTGCGCGTGCTCGACGTGCCGGCCTCGGAGGTGCGCCACCCGGTGGTCTACGGGCCGCTGGGGCGAAGCCGGCCGCTGGCCGTCCCGGAGCTCGAGTTCGCCGCGTCCTGCACGGAGGCGCCCGTCAAGGTCGCGCTGCCGGGGCCGTACCTGCTGACGCGCATGATGTGGTTCGACTGCCTGAGCGACCGCCCCTACGAGACCCGCGAGGACCTCGCGCGCGACGTCGTGCGGGTGCTGCGCGAGGAGGCGCACGTCCTGCTCACCTCGGGCGCCGCGCTGGTGCAGTTCGACGAGCCGGTGCTGACGGAGGTCGTCCACGGCAGCGCGGGCAGCACGCGCAGCTTCATGTGCGGGGCGCTGAGCGAACGGCTCGAGGGCGACTCGGAGCTGGACTTCGCCGCCGGCCTGCTGGACGAGGTGGTGCGCGGCCTCCCGGGGGAGTCGCTCGCGCTGCACGTCTGTCGGGGCAACTGGACGCCCGACGAGTCGGCGGCCCTCGCCGGCGACTACCGGCCGTTGCTTGCGTTCCTCGGGCGCGCCGCCGTGGGGACGCTGTTCCTCGAGCTCTCGACGCCGCGCGCCGGCGAGCTGGCTGTGCTGCGCGAGCTGCCGGACGACAAGCGCATCGCCGTCGGGGTCGTGAATCCGAAGATCGAGGCCGTCGAGCCGCCGGAGGAGATTCGCGGGCGTATTCTCCGCGCCATCGACGTGCTCGGCGGGGAGCGCGTGCTGCTCACGCCGGACTGCGGCTTCGCGACGTTCGCCGACAATCCCGTCGCCTCCGAGCACGTCGCCGAGGCGAAGCTGCGGGCGATCGTCGAGGCGCGGGACCTGGTGCGCGGAGGCTGAGGGCGGCCCGCGCGCCCGCCTGCCGCTAGCGTTGATTCGCGCGGCTGCCTACACTCGGCGCGGCGACGTAACGGCGGAGGATCGCATGGCCAGCAGGAGCGCGCGCGAGTGGAAGGAGCAGGGCCCCTACGCCAGGGCGCTCGAACGCAACGCTGAGCGCCTGCCCCGCTTCGAGAGCTCCTCGGGCGCCGAGGTCGACCCGCTCTACTCGCCGGAGGACCTCGCCGACTGGAACTACCACGAGAAGCTCGGCTACCCCGGCGAGTACCCGTTCACGCGCGGCGTGCAGCCCACGATGTACCGCGGGCGGCTCTGGACGATGCGCCAGTACGCCGGCTTCGCCGACGCCGAGGAGTCCAATCGCCGTTACCACTTCCTGCTCGAGCAGGGCCAGACCGGCCTCTCCGTCGCCTTCGACCTGCCCACGCAGATCGGCTACGACTCGGATGACCCGAACGCCGACGGCGAGGTCGGCAAGGTGGGGGTCGCGATCGCCTCGCTGGAGGACATGGAGACGCTGACGGACGGCCTGCCGCTGGAGCGCGTCACCACCTCGATGACGATCAACGCGACGGGGCCGATCCTGCTCGCGATGTACGTGGCTGCCGCCAAGAAGCAGGGTGCGGACCTCTCGAAGGTAGGCGGCACCACGCAGAACGACATCCTCAAGGAGTACATCGCCCGGGGCACCTACATCTTCCCGCCGCGCCCATCGCTGCGGCTGATCACGGACGTCTTCGCCTGGTGCAAGGACGAGCTGCCGAGCTGGAACACGATCTCGATCTCCGGCTACCACATGCGCGAGGCCGGCTGCACCGCCGCGCAGGAGCTGGCCTTCACCTTCGCCGACGCGATCGAGTACGTGGACGCGGCGCTCGACGCCGGCCTCGAGTTCGACGAGTTCGCACCCCGGCTCTCCTTCTTCTGGGCCTGCCACTCGAACTTCCTCGAGGAGATCGCGAAGTTCCGCGCCTCGCGGCGGATGTGGGCGAGGATCGCGACCGAGCGCTACGGCTCGCGGAACCCGCGCTCGCAGATGCTGCGCTTCCACACCCAGACCGGCGGCGCGACGCTGACCGCGCAGCAGCCGATGAACAACGTCGTACGCACGGCGCTGCAGGCGCTCTCCGCCGTCCTCGGCGGCACGCAGTCGCTGCACACCAACTCCTGGGACGAGGCGCTGGCGCTGCCCACCGAGGAGTCGGTCGAGATGGCGCTGCGCACGCAGCAGTTGATCGGCTTCGAGTCGGGCGTGGCGGACGTGATCGACCCGCTGGCCGGCTCCTACTACATCGAGGAACTGACCGACCGCGTCGAGGAGGAGGCGAACGCCTACCTGCGGCGGATCGAGGACATCGGCGGTGCGCTGACGGGCATCGAGGAAGGCTTCCAGCAGCGCGAGATCCAGGAGAGCGCGTTCCGGCTGCAGCGCATGCAGGAGACGGAGGAGCGGATCGTCGTCGGCGTCAACCGCTTCCAGACCGAGGAGCTCGAGGTGCCGCCGCTGGCCCAGCACGACCGCTCGGTGCAGACACGCCAGGCCGAGCGCCTTGGGGCGCTGCGCGCGGAGCGCGACGGCGCGGCCGTCGAGGCTGCGCTGGCGGACATCCGCGCCGCCGCGCGGGGCGAGGCGAACATGATGCCGCTGCTGATCGCCGCGGTGGAGGCTTACGCCACGATCGGCGAGATTTGCGGGGTGCTCCGCGAGGAGTGGGGCGAATACCAGGAGGTCGTGACCATATGAGCGAGGCGCTCGAGGCGATCATCGAGGGCAACGCCGCGGCGCGCGCCGACCTGATGGATGCGATCGACGCGCTTCCCGCGGAGCGGCGCAGCGAGGGCTGGTACGGGCCCCGGCAGTGGTCCGTGCAGGACGTGCTCGCGCACCTCGCGCGCTGGCAGGAGGGCTGGAGCCACGCGCTGCGGGCGGTCGCCACCGGCGAGCGGCCCGCGGTGCCCGGCTACGAGCCGAACCGCGACGACCCCGACGCGGCCGACGACGCCTACAACGCGGACTCCGTGGCGGAGATGCGCGGTCAGTCCTGGGAGGCGGTGATGGCGCGGCTGCGCGCCGCCCGCGAGGCGCACGACGAGGCGATCCGCGGCCTGAGCGTCCTCGACCCGGACCGCTACGCCGAGGGCCGCACCCCGTACCGCCTTGCGGACGCTGCTCACCACGACCACGAGCACATCGAGGCGATCCGCTCATGGCGGCGGGAGCAGGGCGTTTGATCGACCTGTTGCACCACGTCGGGGTCGTCTTGCCGGACGCCGACGAGGCGCTCGGATTCTACTGCGACGTCATGGGCCTGAGCGTGGCGGCGGACGAGATCATCGAGGATCAGGGCGTGCGCGGGGTGCTGCTGTCCTGCGGCGAGAACGAGATCGAGTTGCTGGAGCCCATCCGCGCCGACACCGGCGTCGCGCGCTTCCTCGAGAGCCGCGGCCCGACGCTGCACCACATCTGCCTGCGCACGGACGACATCGCCGCCGAGCTGGACCGCGTCCGGGCGCTCGGCGTCGAGCTCATCGACGAGGAGTGGCGCTACGGTCTGGCGGGCAAGATCGCCTTCATCCACCCGCGCTCGATGCACGGCGTGCTGCTGGAGTTCGCTCAGCCTCCGGACCGCCACACCTCGCCCGAGAAGGGCTTCGACCACCTCGCGGCCCGCGTGGCGGACTACGAGACGGCGAAGCAGCGCTGGGGCGAGGTCGCGGGCCTCGAGCAGCACGCGCAGCTGCACATCGAGGAGTCCGGGATGCTGATCGGGCAGTTCCCAATCGGGCAGTGCATGCTCGAGCTGCTCGCGCCGGACGGCCCGGACTCGGGGGGGGGGGGGGGGGCTGCGCGGGGGGGCGGGGCCGCGCGGGGGGCGGCCGGCGGCGCCCCCCCCGCCGGCTGACTAGGGCGTAGACGGGGGGGCCGGCGCGCGGGGG
>VXMT01000281.1 GCA_009840965.1 Chloroflexota bacterium | reverse complement strand
ATATGTTTATAATAGACTGTCACGGTCGCGCCGTCCTCGATGCCCTCGAGGGCGGCGTCCGGCGTCTCGAAGATCTCCGCGACCAGCGTGCGCCTCCGTCCGCTCGCGCCGCCCGGCGGCGGCGCGGCGATCATAGCCGGGCGGCAGGCGGGGCTGCGCTATGATCGGCAGGCACGAGGGAGATCGAGGATGACGGCCAACTCCGGGCAGGCCAACCCGCTGCACACGAGACTCTGCGAGGAGTACGGCTGCGAGTACCCGATCGTCGCCTTCTCGCACACGCGCGACGTGGTCGCGGCGGCCTCGAACGCGGGGGCCATCGGGATGCTCGGCTGCAGCACGCACACGATGGACGAGCTGCGCGCCGACCTCGCCTGGATCAAGGAGCGCGTCGGCGACCGGCCGTTCGGCTGCGACATCACCCTCCCCTCCTCCTACGTGCAGGGGAACCGCGAGGAGCTCGAGGAGCAGATCCCCGAAGTGCATCGCGAGTTCATGGAAGACCTGATCCGCGAGCACGAGATCCCGGAGCCGAAGACGCCGGGACCGTGGGGTACGACGCGGCTGCGCAGCCTGGCCGACACGCGCGCCAAGCTCGAGCTGTTCATGAACGAGCGGATCCCGATCTTCGCCTCGGGGATGGGCAGCCCCGCTTTCGTGCTGGACGAGATGCACGACGCCGGGGTGAAGGTCTGGGGCCTGATCGGCCTCGGCCGCCAGGCCACGCGCGAGCTGGAGGCGGGGATCGACCTGATCATCGCCCAGGGGCAGGACTCGGGCGGACACACCGGCCGCATCGGCACCTTCTCGATCGTCCCCGAGGTCGCCGAGCTGGCGAGGGCGTACGACACGCCGATCGTCGCCGCCGGGGGAGTGACGACGGGCCGCCACCTCGTGGCCGCGCTCTCGCTCGGGGCGGTCGGCGTCTGGACGGGCACGCTCTGGCTGGCCACGCACGAGAACGGGCACCTCGAGCCCTGGCAGAAGCAGAAGGTCGTCGAGGCGCGCACGCAGGACGCCTGGGTGACCACGGCGCTGGACGGCAAGCGCGCACGAGGGCTGCGCGACTCGTTCGTCGAGGCGTGGGAGCAGCCGGAGGCGCCGCGCACGCTGCCCATGCCGCTGCAAGGGCTGCTCGTCGGCAAGCTGCTCCAGGCCGCCGAGGACTGGGACCGCCGCGACTGGATCCGCACCCCCGGCGGACAGGGCGTCGGCTTCGTGCGCGAGATCAAGCCGACCCGGCAGGTGATTTTCGACGTGATGGAAGAGGCCTGGGACGCCCTCGACGCCGTCCAGCTCGCCGAGTAGCCGGGAAGCGATCGCGGCGATGGCGCAACCCGGCGAGGGCGGCGCACGGTCGGGTACGCCCAGCGCACTGTCCGGCCTGCGCGTCCTGAACCTCGGAAGCTCGCTCTCCGCCGCCTGGTGCGCGCGCACGCTCGCCGACTACGGCGCGGAAGCGACGATCGTCGAGCCTCCCGGCGGGGCGGCGCTGCGCCGCCTCGGCCCGCACGGTCCGGAGGGCGAGAGCATCCCCGCCGCCTACGCGCTCGCCAACCAGCGCTCGCTCGTGCTCGACCTCGCGATCGAGGCCGACCGCGCCGCACTGCGCGACCTCGCGCTCGAGAGCGACATCGTGATCGAGAGCCGCGCGCCCGGGGTTCTCGAGGACGCGGGCGCGAGCTTCGAGGAGCTGCGCGGCGAGCGGCCGGGGTTGATCCTCGCCGCGCTGACGCCGCACGGGCTGACGGGGCCGCGTGCGGGGCAGCCGGGCAACGACCTCACGGCCTTCGCTCGCTCCGGCTGGGCGGCGATCAACGGCCGCGCGGGCGAGCCACCCCTCAAGGGCGCGCGTTATGTCGCTTCACTCTACGCCGGTCTGACGGGGGCGGCGGCGCTGCTGGCGGCGCTGCGCGAGCGCGCGGCGAGCGGCCGCGGGCAGCTCGTCGACCTCGCAGAGACGGACGCCCTCGCGACGACCTTCGCCTCCGTCGCCGCGCACGCCCAGTACCAAGGCGAGCTCGATCAGCGCAACGTCGTCTGGTTCCGCGACCCGCTGCGCGGGCCGCTGCCCGCGGCCGACGGCTACTTTCACATCATGCTCGGCCGCAGTGATTTCTTCCGGCTGGCCCTGCACATCCTCGAACTCCCCGAGCTCGCCGAGGACGAGCGCTTCGACAGCCGCGCGGCTCGCCTCGAGCTGGCGGACGAGTGGGTCCCCGCCGTGTGGGAGCGCGTCGCAGCGCGCGAGAAGATCGAGCTGTTCGAGGCGCTGACGACGGCGCGCGTCGTCGCCGGGCCGGTGCTCGACACGGCCGAGCTAGCCGCCAACGAGCATCTCGAGGCGCGCGGCTTCTTCGTGCGGCCGGAGGGCGGCGGGCCGCGCATGCCCGGCCCCGCCGCGCGGCTCTCGGCGACGCCTCCCCGGCTGCGCCGGGCCGCGCCCGAACCCGGCGCCAACGGCTCCCCGGTGCCGGGCGAGGAGCGCGAGCGCCGGGCAGCCACGCCACCGCCGACCGGCAGAGCGCGATCGAGGCCGCTCGAGGGGCTGCGGGCGCTGGCGCTGACGCAGGTCTGGGCGGGCGCGCACTGCGCGCAGCACCTCGCGCTGCTCGGGGCGGAGGTAATCAAGGTCGAGGCGCGCCGCCGGCCCGACACCTGGCGCGGCGGTTACGAGATGCCGATCCTCAGCGCGCTCCGGGACCGCCCGACGGCGCAGCGCGGCTGGAACTGCCACCCCTCCTTCAACTCCGGCAATCTCAACCAGCTCGGCCTGACGCTCGACCTGCAACGGCCCGCGGGCATCCGGCTGTTGCGCCGCCTGCTGCGCTCGACCGACATCGTCGTCGAGAACTTCACGCCGCGCGTCCTCGGCAGCCTCGGGATCGGCTACGAGGCGATGCGCGAGGAGCGCCCGGACATCATCCTCTGCTCGATCAGCGGCTTCGGCGCGAGCGGGCCGTACCGCGACCGCCCCTCGAACGGCGGGACGATCGAGCCCGCCTCCGGTATGTCCTCGCTGCTCGGCTTCCCCGGCGGGCCGCCGCGCAACTCCGGCGCGACCTTCCCGGACCCGCTCGCCGCGATGACCGCGGTGGCCGCGATCCTCGCCGCCCTCGAACACCGCGCCCGCAGCGGCGGGGGCCAGCACATCGACGTCTCGATGCAGGAGGCGACGCTCGCGCTGGTCGGCGACGCGGCGCTGGAGCACGAGCTGACGGGCCGCACACCCGGCCCGCAGGGCAACCGCCACCCGGACCACGCACCGCACGGCGTCTACCCCGCGAGCGGCGAGGACCGCTGGGTCGCCCTCGCCGCCGAGGGCGACGCGCAGTGGGCGAGGCTGTGCGAAGTAGCGGACCACCCCGGCTGGCTCACCGACGAGCGCTACGCGACGGGCGCGGCGCGCAAGGCCAACGAGGACGCCCTCGACGGCGCGATCGCCGATTGGACGCGCGGGCAGCCGCGCGACGAGCTGGCGGAGCGACTCGCCGCCGCCGGACTGCCCGCCGCGCCGGTACTGAACCCCGGCGAGCTGCCCTCGGACACCTCGTTCGGCGAGCGCGGCGTCGTCGCCGAGGTCGAGCACCCGGAGGCCGGCGCCTGGCCCTACGTCGTCGTCCCCTACCGCCTGACCGAGACGCCGCTGCGCGTGACCGCGCCCGCCCCCTGTCTCGGTGAGCACGCGGCCGAGGTGCTCGCCCGCCTCGCCGGCGTCGACGCCGCCGCCTACGAGGAGCTCGTGCGCCTCGGCATCAGCGGCGAGGACCCGCCGGAGTAGCGGCGCGCGCGGCTACCGGCCCTCGGCCACCTCGACGAGGCGCGCGAGCGCGTTGGCGAGGCGCATCTGGCGAGGCGTGCGGCAGCGCGGGCGCAGGAGGTCCGGGCTCGCGACGACGATTGCGAGGCACTGGGCGCGGCTCGTGGCGACGTTGAGGCGGTTGAGGCTGTAGAGGAACTCCATGCCGCGCGGCGCCTCCTCGGGAGAGCTGGTCGCCATCGAGTAGATCGAGATCGGCGCCTCCTGGCCCTGGAACTTGTCGACCGTGCCGATGCGCATGCGGGGCAGCGCCTCGCGCAGCAGCGCGACCTGGGCGTTGTAGGGCGTGATGATCAGGATGTCGTCCTCCGTGAGCCGCCTGCTCACCCCCTCCGCGTCGGTCCACCTCGCCCCCGACCCGAGCAACGCGCGGACGTGCTCGGCGATCGCCGCGACCTCCTCGGGCGACTCGTTGGAGTGGCCGGCGTGCGGCACCGGCAGGAAGCGCACACCGGCGCCGTCGAACGGCGGCCCGCCGCCCACGGCGAGGGCGTCACGGCCGTCGTGCGAGTGCAGGCGGCCTTCGTAGAACACCTCGGAGGTGTAGCCGCTGAGGCGTGGATGCAAGCGCCAGGTGCCGTCGAGGAAGAGCCCGAGGTGGTCCGGCATCACGCGCGCGCCATCGAGGACATGGGCGAGCACGGAGCGCTCCGCGCCCGGCGGATGCACGCCCTGCAGCGGCTGGTCGAGCTGCTGCGGGTCGCCGAGCAGCACGAGGTCCGTCGCGCACGCCGAGGCGGCGATCGCGTCGGCGAGCGACATCTGCCCCGCCTCGTCGACGAACAGCACGTCGACGCTGCCAACCATGTCCTCGCGCGCCCACAGCCATGAGGTGCCGCCCACCACGTCGACTGAGCCGGCGGCGAGTGCACGGCGCGCAGCCGGAGGGGTCTCGAGGTGGACCGCGTCTTCGTAGGCCGGTCCGTCGTCACCCGCACGCTGGCCGATGACGAGATCGACGCGTCGTCGATGGGCCTCGTTGGCCGCCTTCTCGAGCAGCTCGCCGATCACCTTGTGGCTGTTCGCGGTCACACCGACGCGCTTCCCCGCCGCCACGAGGTCCACGATCATGCGCGCACCCACCGTGCTCTTGCCCGAGCCCGGCGGTCCCTGGATCGCGAGGTAGCTCTCATCGAGGGCGTGCACGAGGCGGCGGGCGGCGTCCTGCGCGTCCTCGCCGGGCCGGACGAGCGGCCCACCGGGCGGCTGGCCCGCCCGCGGCGGGCGGCGCGTCAGCAGGTCGCGCGCCGCCCGCTGCTCGCCGGGCCCGTCGATGCCGTGCTCGATCACCCACGCAGCGAGGCGCTGCAGGCTTCCCGGCTTCGGTTGAGGGCGGACGAGGTCGTGAGGGATCAGCGAGGTCGGAGTGGGCGCGGCAGCCCTCGATTCGCGCCTGAGGTCGATAAACCCGTTCTCATTGTCGAGATCGAAGACCCTTCCCACCGCTCCGCTGGTCTCCGGGTCATGAGGCGAGTCGCCGATCCTGATGCCGTGCTCCTGAGGCGGGAAGCGGAAGCGGTAGATCGTGGAGCGAGTGCCGGGCGCCGGGTCTCGCCACGAATCCACGAAGCTGAGCTCGCCGAGCGCGTCGGACTCCTCGCGTCGCTCCTCGTCCGTCAGCTCGTCGCGGAGGAAGAAGTAGCGCCACCAGGCGGACTTGCCCTCGCGGCGGTGCCAGTTGAGCAGTTGCGCCAGCAGCCAGCGCCCGCGCCCCTCGTCCCCCATGTCGTCGAGATCGTCCGGGACGCCGTCCGGCAGACCTTCCGTCAGCGCCTCGACGAGTCGCTGCACAGCCTGCTGCGCCTCGCTGTCCTCCGTCTCCTCCGGCGCGACGGCCAGCGGGCGCGGCAGCTCGCCGATCTCGGCCGCGAGGGCGGCGCGCTGCTGCTCCAGCCAGTCGCGCAGCCGCCACGTCGAGGTGCAGTCGTCGCGGTTGTAGCCCTCGATCTCCGCGAGCAGATCGTCGCGCTGCTCGCCCTCGCCAAGCTCCAGCCACGTCTCGAACTCGACGATGCTCGTGCCCGCGTCCTGCAGGTCGACCTCGCGCTCGAAGCCGTAGAGCGGTTCGAGCCGCTTGATCGAGTAGCTCTCGACCGACGCGCGAACGCCCTGCCGCACGGCGCGGTAGAGGTCGACGAAGACGCCGCCGCGCAGCAGCCGGTCGACCTCCTCCTCGCGCGTCCCGTAGCGCCCCGCCAGCCGCTTCACCGCCGTCGGCTCGTACGGAGCGTAGTGGTAGACGTGCAGGCCGGGGTCGGCCTCGAGGCGGTCCATCACGAGGTCGATCAAGCGCTCGAAGGCGCGCCGCTCGCCACTGGTGGTGACGGTCCCGTCCTCGATGGCCCAGAGGGCGTGGAACGCCGGCCGGCCGTCGGCGTCCCGGCGGCCCGGCTCGATCACGCCGAAGAGGTACTCGATGCCGTCGACCTCGCTGGAACCGAAGAACGGGTCGCCCTCGATGTCGAAGAAGAGGTCGCCGGGCGAGGGCTCGGGGAGCATCAGCAGGCCGGTGTTGGGGACGAGCCCGCCCTCGCGGTCGCGCGCCGGTGGGATGCGCTCGGAGAGCGTGCGTTCCTCCCGCTCACCGCGCACCTGGATCTCCGCCTGCGCGCGGATCCGCGCGAGCGCCTCGCGGCCCGCGCCCTCGAGACGGTCGGGCAGCGGCCTCGGCGGCTCGGCGAGGGCGGTCCGCGTCGTCACGTCGATCCCGTGCAGCGCGCGGCGCTGGCGGCCGCTCAGGCTCGCCACGAGCGACAGGTCATCCTCGTCCCGCCACTGCCTCCGGCACTCGAGACTCCAGCGGCAGACTGCGCAGTGGTCGACCGGCTCCGGCTTCGTCGGGACGGGGAACGCGGGAGCGGGATCGTCGAGCAGCGCCTCGAGGTCCCGCGCCACCGAGCGGTAGTAGGCGGCGTAGTCGGCGACGCGGAAGGAGACCGTCTCGCGCTGCACGCCCCCGAGGGCGAGGTGCATCCTCGCCGGCTCGATGCCCTGCAACCCCGCGAGCAGGTCCGAGTACATGCAGAGCTGCAGCACCGCGGAGGCCTTCGCCTGCCGCGCCAGCTTCGTGTCCCAGACCTCGTAGCTCCACGCGCCGAGGTCGCTCGGACGCTCGACGCGCCGCAGGAAGTCCGCGTACCCGAGCCGCCGGCCCTCGAACAGCACGGCCTGGTAGATGACATGCACGCCGGAGCGCATCGCCTCCAGCGTGTCATCGAGGCCGCGCGCGATCCGCTCCGCCCTCGCGAGCGTCTCGTCGATCTCGATCTCGGCGACGCCCGCGCCCTCGGCGCTGAGCTCGTCGAGGAAGCGCTGCTCGTGCTCGTGCCCGCGCTGGACGATGCGGTCGAGCACCGGGTCGTCACGCATCGGCCTCGGGAGATGCCCCTCGATGGCGGCCCGCTCCTGGCCCGAGAGGTGGCGGCACTCGAGGAAGCCGACAAGATCGCTCGCCGAGTAGACCACGCGCCCGTCGAGCAACTGCATCGGCGTCCTCCGGGCGCGTCAGACCGCGGCGGGCGGCGCGAGCGCGTAGGCCGAGGACTGGAAGGCGCGGATCGCGGCGACGTGCACGACCCGCACGCGCTCCGCCGTGACCTCGACGGTCCCGGTGTAGTCGACAAGCGTGCGCACGCCCGCGGCGACGAGGCGGTCGGCGACGCCCTGCGCGTAGCGCGGCGGCACCGCGACGATTGCCGCCGCGATGCCGCTCGCCGCGAGCGCGTCCTCGAGGCCGTCGACGTGCTCGACCGTGAGGCCGCGGATCGTGTGGCCGAGCTGGCGCGGGTCGGCGTCGAAGACCGCGCCGATCTCGTATCCGGCGTCGGCGAGCTCCTCGCTCGCCAGCGTCGGACGGCCGAGGCGGCCGCAGCCGACGAGCGCGATCGGGCGCAGCGGCTCGCCGCCGAACGCGGCCCGGAAGGCCTCGGTGATGGCCTGCGGGCCGCGCGCCTGCTCGGTCAGCCGCCCCTCGCGCACGAGGTAGTGGAGGTGGGCGTTGGTCTCCCAGATCGCCATGTTGCGGGTGTCCGCGTTCATCTCCTCCCACGTGCCGACGTTCCAGGTGATGCGCGCCGCGATCCCGGCGGCGCTGCGCGGGCCGTCGGCGGCGGCCGCGAGGATCTCCTCGTTGCGCTCGTGGTGGTGCTCGATGATCTCGTCGACCCGCGCCCGCAGGCTCTCGAACGAGTGCTCGTGGGCCGGATGCACCATCGCGACATCGAGGTCGGCGAGCGCGCGGTGGGCGTCGATGAAGTCCTGCAGCGGGTTGCCCGTGTCGGTCGGGTAGCGGCTCACGTTGGGGGTGGTGACCGGCAGCACGTGGTCGCCGGAGAAGAGCAGCCGGCGCTCGCGGTCGTGGATGCAGGTGTGGCCGGGCGTGTGCCCCGGCGTCCAGATCGTCCACAGCCCGGACCCGGGCGCCAGCTCCTCGCCGCCTTCGAGGAGCACGTCGACCTCGGGCGGGCCGGCCTCGGCGTCGAAGGTCAGGACGTAGGGATTCGTCGCGTCGGCGCGGTG
>VXMT01000100.1 GCA_009840965.1 Chloroflexota bacterium | reverse complement strand
GGTAGGTGCCCGGCAGGCGGGCGACCATGCCGTAGACGCGCGGGAAGCGGCGCAGCGCGCGCCGCTCGTTCTCGACGCCGTTCTGCGCGCAGATGATCGGCGGCTCGATCCCGCCCGTCGACGCCTCGAGGTCGAGCAGCGCGCCCTCGGTGTCCTGCGTCTTCATGCCGAGGATCACGACGTCGTCCTCGGTCCACTCGATCTCGTTCGGGTGGCCGACGGCGGGGATGTCCAGGTTGATCGTCCCGAGGTCGTGGGTGACGAACTCCAGGCCGCGCTCCTGGATCGCCGTCAGGTGGTCACCGCGGCAGATCAGCACGGTGTCGTGGCCGCCGTGGAAGAGCCGAGCGCCGATGGTGGCGCCGACGCCGCCGGCTCCGTAGATGATGTAGCGCACGCTTCCGCTCCCTTCCGCCGCCGCTAGCTGGCGACGACGCCGTCGATGGCGATGACGCCCCCGGCCAGCAGGCGCTCGTAGTCCTCGCCGAGACCGCGCGCCTCCAGCACCTCGCGCGCGTCGGAGCCCGGCTTGGAGGCCGGGTCGCCCGGCTCCGGAGGCGTGCGCGAGAGCCGCGGCGAGGGGCCGTTGGTCGTGACAAGGCCGATCTCGGTGTGCTCGCGCGTGAGGCTCAACCCGTGGTCTTGCACCCACTCGTCGGCCATCAGCTCGCGCACGCTGCGCGTCGGCGCCACGCCTGCACCGACCGCCGTCAGCCGCTCCGTCCACTCCTCGGCCGTCGCCTGCGCGATGCGCTCCGCAAGGAACTCGCGGAGCGCGTCGCCCTCCAGCCCCGCGGCGCCCTCGAGGCCTTCGACCCCGCCGATGGCGGGCAACTGGTCGGGCGTGGCGCCGAGGAAGAGCCAGCCGTCGCTGGCGCGGTAGAGGTGCTGGAGCGGGTTCCAGCCGAGCGCGTCCTGGCCGCGCGGCTCGTCCCAGACCTTGCCCTCGTAGTCCTGGAAAAACAGCGACTGGAGCGTGCAGGCGGTGTAGGCGAGGGCGGCCTTGACGTGCTGGCCCTCGCCGGTGCGCTGGCGGTGGAACAGCGCCAGCGCGACGCCGTACGCGCCCATCAGTCCCGTGCCGTAGTCGTTGATCGGGAACGCCTGGCGGTAGGGGCGGTCGCTCGCGAAGCGCGCCTGCATCCCCGCCGCCGCCTGCGCGAGCTGCTCCCAGCCCGGGCGCTCCTCCCACGGCCCCTCGTGCCCGTAGGCGTTCATCGAGGCGTAGACGACGTTGGGGTTGCGCTTGCGCAGCTCCTCATAGTCGAGGCCGAGCAGGTCGATGCGCCCGGCGCGCAGGTTCTGGGCCACCACGTCCGCTTCCCCGGCGAGCTTCCAGAACAGCTCGCGGCCCTCCTCGGTCTTGAGGTCCAGCAGCACGCTCTGCTTGCCGCGGTTGACGTCGTTGTGCATGCGGACGCCACCGGGGCGGTTCGGGTCGTCGATCTTCACGACCTCGGCCCCGAACTCGGCGAGCGTCCGCCCGCAGGTGGGGCCGGCGAGGATGATGCAGAGGTCGAGCACCTTGATGCCCTCGAGGGCCTTGCGCAGCAGCCGCGTCTGCGGCGGCGACGCCGGCTCCGGCGCGCCCTCGAGCCATGGGCCGAGCACCTCGTCGCGGTCCGCGTCCGGGGCCGGGGCGGGGCCCCGCACCTCGCCCGGCGAGCCGTAGAGCCGAGGATTCACGCCGGGCTGGAGCATCGTGCCGTACCCCGGATCCTCGACCTCGATCACCTGCTTCGAGGCGCGCGCGTGCTCCTCGCGCATCCACTCGCTGGACTCGTAGATCACCGAGCAGCAGACGAGCGCGTCGCTGACGAGCTGCTCCCACTCCTTCGCCGTGCGCGTCTTGAACAGCGCGGTCATGCGCCGCAGCAGCTCCGCGGTCTTCTCCGGGTCCTCGGCGACCTCCTCGCTGAGGTGCAGACCCTCCTCGCGCCAGTCGTCGAGGCCGACCTTGTCGATGAAGCGGTCGATGAAGCGCTGGTTGGCGGCGTGGAACATGACCCAGCGGCCGTCGCTGCACTCGTACTGGTTCACCCAGCCGGCGGAGCGGTCGGGCGAGCGCTTCGCGGGGTCGTGTACCAGCAGGCCGGCCGATCCGATCGCCGCGAAGGTGGCGTCGAAGAGCGGCGCCTCGATGCGCTGTCCGGCGCCGTCGCGCTCGCGCGCGTTGAGCGCCATCGCGATCGAGACCACGCCGAGGAAGGCGCCGTACGAGGAGGAGATCGGCACGGCCGTAAGCACCGGGTTGTTGGAGCGCGCGAGGCCGTCGCCGGCGTTGGTGTAGGTGGCGGTCGCCGCGCCGAGCACGCCTTCCCAGGCGGCCATGCCGGCGCGCGGGTCGTCGGCGGCGAAGCCGGGGATCGAGCAGTAGATCAGCCGCGGATTGGCCTCGATCATCGCGTCCGCGCCGAGGCCGAGGCGCTCCATCACGCCCGGCCGGAAGTTCTCGATCAGCACGTCGGCGCTCGCCACGAGGCGTCGTGCGGCCTCGAGGTCGTCGGGGTCCTTGAGATCGAGCGTGACGCTACGCTTGGCGCGGTTCCAGGTGGCGTTGGCGGGGGTGTCCCAGCGCGGGCCGCCCGGCGGGTCGATCTTGACCACGTCGGCGCCCTGGTCGGCGAGCAGCATCCCCGCGAGCGGTCCCGCGATGTAGTGCCCGAAGTCCACCACGCGGAGGCCGTCGTGTGCCCCAGCCACCGTGGTCTCCCCTCGCGGCGGCGCGCCGCCACCGTGCCTCGCCCGCGCATGATCGCGGGCGCGGGGGCGGTGCTCAGGGCGCTGGTGCTCGGGGCGCTAGTGCGGCTCCTGCGCGTGGGCCCAGGGCAGCACCTCGGCGGCGAACAGCTCGAGGGCGCTCAGGCCGTCCTCGAGGGACATGCCCTCCGGGCGAATGCCCAGCGTCCAGCCGGTGAACGGGATCGGCCCGGACAGCGCCTCGATGTCCGCCTGCATCGCCTCGATCCACATCGCCGGCGTGCCGATCAGCTCGCCCTCGGTCACGAACGAGGCGCCCGAGTCGGCCGCGACCTGCGTGACGTCGCGCGGATTCTCGTCGCGCCCGGCGAACTCGCCGGCGGCCATGTACGTCGTGCGGCCCTCGATGTACGGTCCGCCGATGCGCAGCGCCTCGGCGGCGTCCGTCGCGATGTAGCCGTTGCGCACGATCGTGAAGTCGAGCGTCGCCGGGTCCACGCCGTGCTCCTCGGCGAGCTCGCAGTAGTCGGCATAGACGCCGCTGCCGATCGCCTCGCGGTGCAGCGTGTTCACGCCGAGGCCGAAGCGCACCGCGCGCGCCAGGGCAGGGCGGCTGCGCGCGGTGACGTAGACCTTCGGGTGCGGCTCCTGGACCGGCGGCGGAAGGAGGTCGACGCCGCTCGCGCTGTGGTAGCGGCCCGCGTGGCTGAAGCCGCGCTCGCGCAGGGCGCCGAGCAGGATCGTCAGCGCCTCGTCCGTGCGGTCGCCGCGCTCGCGGCGCGGCACGCCGAACGCCTCGAAGTCGCCCTCGCGGTAGCCGACGCCGATGCCGAGCATCGCCCGCCCGTTGGAGAGCAGATCGAGGACGGCGAGCTGCTCGGCGACGTGCACGGGGTGGTAGAGGGGGAGCAGCAGCGGCTGCGTCGCGAGGCGGATCTGCTCGGTCTCACGCGCGAGCGCGGTGAGCGTGAGGAAGGGCGTCGGGTTGTAGCCGATCGCAACCGAGTGGTGCTCCGGCACCACGATGAAGTCGTAGCCGAGCCGGTCGGCGACGCGAGCGTACTCGATCCACTCCTCGTAGACCTCGGACCAGCTCTGAGGCGAGTCCGGGGCGCGCTTGAACTTGACGCCGACGCCGATCTGCATGCTCGCCCTCTCTCGCCGCTAGCTCGTCTCGATCGCGCGCGTGACGGCGCGGCTGAGGCCCCACGGCGGCGCGATCATGAACTGCGCGCCGATGCCGCCCGCCACGACGAGGTGGAACTCCTCGGGGATGCGCGCCACCGGCACCCGATCGGTGTGCTCGAACCAGGTCGGCGAGGACAGCGTGTAGCGCTTCTCCGGCAGCGCCGAGCGATTTACGCGCGCATGCTCGAACAGGAACTGGCGCACGTCATCCTTCGTCCAGCCCTCGTCGGCGAGGTTCGCCGCGTCCACCGGATTCATGATCACCAGGTGGTCGCCGGGGTAGCGGAAGGTGTTGGTCCCGAGGGTCGCGGCCACCGAGGCCGTGGCCGTTAGCATCTGCTCCGGCTCCGTGCCGATCATGCTCAGCACGTTGTGCGGCGGCTCGCACTTGAGCACGGTCACAGTGCTCGTCGCAGCGTCCGCATGCTCCTCGTGCAGCGGCTGCCAGGGGTGTCCCTCGAGGCGCTCGGCGAAGCAGTAGGAGTACTGCGCGGCCGAGGCGTGCGTGGCGAGGCTGGAGCGGCCGGGAATCGAGCGCGCGACGTTGATCAGCGTGAGGTTGACCGCGCGCCCGATCGTCGCGTTCGCGCGGAAGCCCGGCCCGAGACAGCCCTGCCCCGAGGCGATGCCCAGTTCCTCGGCGATCGGTCCGCTGACGACGATCGCGACGCCGCCGGGATGCGTCGTGATCGCGGTGTGGAAGAAGCGGTACTCCGGCGCGGCCATCGCCCGCACCGCCGCCAGCACCACGGGGAAGTACGCCGGGCGGCAGCCGGCGAGGACGGCGTTGATAGCGAGATTGTGCACAGTGATCGACGACCCGCTCGGCATCGGCGGGCCGATCAGCACCTCCTCCGGCGGTAGCGGCGAGGCGGCCAGCATCGCCTCGACGCGCTCCCCGCTGGGCGCGACGACCGGGAAGCCGTCGCCGAGCTGGAGCGGCTCGAGCCGCTCGTAGAGCGCGGCGCTGGCGTCGGCGTCATCGACCGCGATCTCGGTCAGTCCGGCGGCCGGGTCGCCGACGGCGGGGTTATCGGCCGCCGCGGCGGCAAGGCGCTCGGGTGGCGTCGTCAGCGCCGCGACCACCGCCGCCGCGCGCTCGGCGCGCGAGGCCGCGACGGCCTCGCCGTCCATGCCGCGGAGCCACGGGACCTCGATGATCGGCAGCCCGGGCACGTCGTGTGCCGCCATCGTCGCGGCGAGCGGGCCGCCCAGCCCGGTGGCGAGCAGGACACAGGGCAGCCCCGCGCGTTCGAGGGCGAGCGAGAGCACCGTCGAGGACGCCGTGACCCCGGCGTGGCAGACCGCGATCACCAGCCCGTCATAGCCGCCATCGAGGATCTCGGCGCGCAGTGCGGCGAGCTCGTCCTCCTGGAACTGGATCAGGTCCTCGCCGCGCCGCTCGATTGTCAGACCGGCGACGGTCGCCTGTAGATCCTCGGCGAGCCAGTCGACGAGCGGCCCGTAGCGCGGCAGCGAGGGCTGCACCTGCCCGTTGTCGATCAGCAGCAGCCGCGCGCCCTCGAGCGAAGCGGGGCGCTCAGCGGGCAGCGCGTGCTCGCGCGAGGGCACGCCCGTGGGCGCCGGCAGCACGATGCGGCTCGACTCGCTCACGGCTGCTCCCTCCGCCCGGCGCGCGCTTCGCCGTCTCCGCGCGCGAGGATAGCGCCTCGCGCCGTGCGGGTGGCAGGCCGCCGCGCCGCGTTGACGGCGCGGCGGCGCGGGCCGTAGCGTGCTGACGCCGCACACGGTCGCCAGGAGATGCGCCGCGAGGAGGTTGCGATGTCGCCTGTGCATGCGCCATCGGTGCTGCTGGACGGGCTGCTCTTCCCTGAAGGGCCGCGCTGGCACGACGGCCGGCTCTGGTTCTCCGAGATGCACCAGCACCGCGTGATGACCGTCACGCCCGAGGGCGAGCCGGCGGTCGTCGCGGAGTGCTTCTTCCGCCCCTCCGGCCTCGGCTTCCTCGACGACGGCAGCGCGATCGTCGTCAACATGACCGAGAAGCGCGTGATGCGCATCGCCGACGGCGCGCTCGGCGCGTACGCCGACCTCGGCGGGCTCGTCTCCGAGAATCCCAACGACATGGTCGTGGACGCCTCGGGGCGGGCCTACGTGAGCAGCTTGGGGCGGCGCGGCCCGCCCGACACGCCGCGGCCGGACCACCTGCGGCCCTTCGCCCCGCACATCGTCGCCTACTTCCAGGAGGCCGGCGTCGCCAACACGCCAGAGACCTCCGAGATCATCCGCGTCGACCCGGACGGCTCGGCGCAGCTCGCGGCGGACGGGGTGATGTCGCCGAACGGGATGGTGATCACCCCCGACGGCGGCACGCTGATCTTCGCCGAGACCTACGCCAACCGGCTCTCCGCCTTCGACATCGACGCCGACGGCGGGCTGCACAACAAGCGCGTCTGGGCCGAGGTCGGCAGCGCGATGCCGGACGGCATCTGCCTCGACGCCGAGCTCGCGGTCTGGGTCGCCTCGCCCTACACGAACGAGTTCGTGCGCGTCCGCGAGGGCGGCGAGATCGCCGATCGCATCCCGCTGCAGGAGGGCAAGCTGGGCGTCGCCTGCATGCTCGGCGGCGAGGACCGCCGGACGCTGTTCCTGCTCACCTCGGTCCGGCCGACGCGCACGATCGTGCCGGGCCGCACGCGCGGCTTCATCGAGACGGTGCGCGTCGACGTGCCCGGCGCGGGCCGCCCCTAGGCCCCGGCGTGGCGGGCAACCCGGACATCGAGCCGCGGCTGCGCGAGCTGATCGGCGAGGTCCCGTTCTGGGAGACCGTCGGCATCAGCCTCGACGACGCCGAGGTCGGCCGCGTGCGGCTGCGCCTGGCGATGCGCGAGGACCTGCGCACCTTCGGCGAGCGGCGCGTGCTACACGGCGGGGCGATCGCGACGCTGATCGACTCCGCCGCCGCCTCGGCGACCCGCACTCTGCGAGGCGCGGACGAGCCGCCCTGGCGCGGGCTCGCGACCACGGACATGCACGTCAGCTACCTGGCCGCGGTCACCGGCGGCGAGGTCACCGCCGAGGGCCGCGTGCTGCGGGCCGGGCGCTCCGTCGCCTTCCTCGCGGTGGAGGTGCGCAACGACGAGGACGAGCTCGTCGCCCGGGGGTCGGCCACGATGCAGATCCGCCGGGCGGAGTGAGCAGGCCGAGGAAGGACACTCGCATGGCCGAGCAACGACCGGGCTCGATGGAGATGATCGCGACGACGGCCCACCCCGGGCCCGCGGTCCAGATCACGCCGTTCATCTACATGTCGGCCGGCACCAGCAACAGCTACTACGTCACCACCGAGGACGGCGACGTGCTGATCAACGCCGGGATGGACTTCGAGGCTCCCGTGCACCATCGCAAGTTCGCCGACGTGAGCGACGGGCCGCTGCGCTACATCGTGCTCACGCAGGGGCACGTCGACCACGTCGGCGGGGTGCCCGAGTACCGCACGGAGGGCGTGCAGGTGATCGCGCAGCGCAACCTGCGGCGCTGTCAGGAGGACGACCGGCGCATCCCCGGCTACCGCCACTGGCGCAACAAGGTCTTCTTCGGCCGCGGCGTACGCGTCACCGCCCCCGAGCCGATCGTGCCCGACATCGCCTTCGACCAGCGCTACGACTTCGAGCTGGGCGGGCTGCGCTTCGAGCTGCACCACGCACCGGGCGGCGAAACGATCGACAACGCCTGCGTGCACCTTCCGCAGCACGACATTCTGTTCAGCGGCAACATCCTCGGCCCGCTCTTCCCCACCCTCCCGAACCTCTACACGGTCCGCGGCGACAAGTACCGCTACGCCGACGCCTACATCGAGACCGTCGAGCTGCTGCGCGACCTGCAGCCTGAGATGCTGATCACCGGCCACTTCGACCCAATCACCGGCCGCGAGCACATCGCGCGCGAGCTGACGCGGCTGCGCGACGCCGTCGCCTACGTGCTCGAGGAGACGCTGAGGGGGATGAACGCGGGCAAGAACCCCTACGAGCTGATGCGCGAGATCCGGCTACCCGAGGGCCTCGAGGTCGACGAGCGTTACGGCAAGGTCTCCTGGGACGTGCGCGGGATCTTCGAGTCCTACGGGGGCTGGTTCCACTTCGATTCGACCACGGAGCTGCTGGCGGACGCGCCGTCGGCGATCAACGCCGAGGTCGCCGCGCTCGCCGGCGTCGACGCGCTCACGCAGCGGGCGCGCGAGCTGCTGGAGGGCGGCGAGGCGAGCCACGCGATCCGGCTGGCGGAGATGGCGCTGGCCGGCGATCCGCGCCATCGGGACGCCCTCGAGGTTTACCGCGACGCCCACCAGGTGTTGCTCGAGGGCGCGGGAACGAACATGTGGGACGTGCGCTGGCTGCGCCGCCAGATCCGCGGGTCCGAGCGCCTGCTGGCCGCCGACCCGGACTCCGAGGACTGGGCGCGCACCGAGGGCGAGCCGCGCATCGCCCGCTGGATGATGGACCCGCCCGAGGCGCCCTGACCCCGGTCCCGGTCCAGGCCCCTCTCCCCGAGGGAGAGGGCGGGGGTGAGGGAGAATCCGGCCCCCTCTCCCCCGGCGGGGGGTGTGGCTGATACTCTGGGCCGGGCCCACGCGACAAGAG
>VXMT01000102.1 GCA_009840965.1 Chloroflexota bacterium | reverse complement strand
GGGGTGGGGGGGGGGCGCCCCCCCCCAGGACTCCCGTCTGCCCCGAGCGCTCCGATGGCGCAACGCAATCCCGGAGCCGGACCCTCCCTCACCCCCGGTGCAGGCAAAGCATGTCTCCCTCGGGGAGAGGGGACCGGAGGAGATGCGCTCGCTGCCCCGCGACGCGGGTCACGCGAAGGTTTCGCGACGCCTGACTCGCTCGCTACTCGATCCGACCGAGGCTGCGCAGCAGCGCACGAATCTCGCCCACCACGCGGCGATGCCGCCGCTCCAGCGTGCCCCGGGCGCGCGCGACGTAGTCGCCCGCGGCAGCATCGAGGAGCCCGCCGGCAAGCGCGGCGTCCACCTCGTCCTCGTCCTCCCAGCGGGCGCTGATGCCGCCCGCCGCGTCGACGCGCACCCACAGATCGAGCAGCAGATCGAGGTAGCGGACCTCGTTCGCGGTGATCTCGACGTCACGCAGCACGTCGAAGCGGCTCGCGACCTCGCGCCCGGCGTCCGGTGCGCCGGGCGGGCGCACGATGTGGTAGCAGCCGTAGGGGCGGCGAGGCCAGAAGCAGCCGTACGAGTCGAGTGAGTCGTCTCCGCGCTCGATGCGATAGAGCACGAGCAGCAGGCTCGGGCCGCGGTGCACCAGCTCGGTCGCGAAGCGCTCCTCGCTCCCGTCGAGCTTGCGCTTGACCTCGATGATCTCGCCCTGCGCCATGCGCCCGACCCCCCAGCGCTAGACTACGAGACGGGAGGGTCCGATGAGCGCAGCGGCTGGACGCAGCGCCGTCGTGACGGGCGCCAACCGCGCCGACGGCATCGGCCTCGCGCTCGTGCGCGAGCTGCGCGCCCGTGGCTGCGCCCCGGTCGTCGGCACCTACCGCGATCCGGCCACCAGCGCCGCGCTGCTCGAGCTGGCGGCGACCGACGCGGACGTGCTCGCGACCGAGCTCGACGTCACCTCGGAGCCCTCGATCGAGGCCTTCGCCGGCTGGTGCTCGGAGCGCCTCGGCAGCATCGGCCTGCTCGTCAACAACGCGGGCCTGGGCAGCGTCGACGGCTCGATCGTCACCGCCCCGCTCGAGGATCTCGAGGAGCAGTTACAGGTCCACGGCCTCGGGATGCTGCGCGTCACGCGGGCGCTGCTCCCACAGATGGGCCGCGGCTCGGTCGCGCTCAGCATCTCGTCCAGCCTCGGCAGCATCGCCGACATGAACGAGGGCTCCACCTACTACGCGCCGGCGAAGGCGCTGCAGAACGCCCTGACGAAGCAGCTCGCCGCGACCGTGCGGCGCGACGGCATCGTCGCCTTCTCCGCCTGCCCGGGCTGGGTCGCCACCTCGATGGGCAGTCCCGCGGCGCCACTCACGCCCGAGGAGTCGGCCCGGCAGCTCGCCGATCTCGCGCTCGGCGCGGGCCCCGAGGACTCCGGCACCTTCCGGAGCATCAACGGGGACGTCATCGCCTGGTAGGCGCGCGGCGAACCTCGCTACGTCGCGCCTACTCCAGGACCACGAGCCAGGCGATCAGCGGGTTCGGCCCGCCGCCCGGATCGGAGTCGAGCCCCACGGCTACGCGAGCGCCCTCGGCAAGCTGCGAGGGGCCGGCCACCGCGATGTAGTTGCTGCCCGGCGCATCCCTGGCGGTGAGCGGATCGCCGAAGACGAGGTCGATCCCGGGGATCGCGTGATCGCCCTCGAGGTCGCCGAGCACGATCGCCGCGCCCTCGACGGCGACGACCGTGCCGCTCACGACCGCCTCGCCCGCCCAGCGCATGACGCCGTCGCTGTTCGCATGCACGCGATGCTGCCCGCCGAGGGCGTCCCGCAGCACGACGCGGAAGCCGGGCGTCAGCACAGTGGCGCAGGCGACGCCGGGTTGCGCAACGCCGAGGCAGGCGTCCGGCCAGGCGACCGCCTCGGCGACCTCCACGCTGAAGTCGGTTGCGGGCGCACCCGACCACTCGGCCATCAGCTCGATCGCGTTGCCCGTCGCCAGCTCGAGTTGCTGCTCCTCGGTCCCGGCCGGAGTGCTCGCGGGCGCGCCTGCAGTCTCCGTCGCATCCGGGCTCGCCGTCGCCGTGGAAGGCGGAGCGGGCGCCGAGGGCTCGGGCGTGGCGGTGGGCGTCGCCGTCGATCCCGCAGGCCCGGCAGGCGTCGCGGTGTCCTCGAGCGGACTGCGCGGTGGCGGCTCGTCCTCGGACGCGCAGGCGGCGAGCAGCAGGGCCGCCGCGAACAGGCAAGTGAACCGGACCAGCATCGGCGATCCTCCCGACCCCACCTTCGAGGATAGTCCCGCACGGCCTGCGGTATCATGTCCGGGACACCGCGCGTGGCGCCGGCGCCGACGCGCGGTGTGTTCGTGCGCCTCGCCCCGATGCGCACGGCCCGGTTGGACGAGCACACGAGGACGCGATGCCGGCAACAGTCATCATCGGCGGACAGTGGGGCGACGAGGGCAAGGGCCGCGTCGTCGACTTCTTCGCGCGCAGCTGCTCCGTGATCGCGCGCTACTCGGCGGGCAGTAACGCCGGCCACACCATCGTCAACGAGCTCGGCAAGTTCGGCCTGCACCTCGTGCCGGCGGGGATCTTCCACCCGGAGACCACCTGCGTCGTAGGCAACGGCGTCGTCGTGAACCCGCAGGCGCTGATCGAGGAGCTGGAGATGCTCTCCAGCCGCGGCGTGGACACCTCGCGCGTGCGCGTTAGCGACCGCGCGCACGTCGTGATGCCCTGGCACCTCGCCATCGACGATCTCGACGAGAAGATGCGCGGCGAGCACGCGATCGGCACGACCGGCACCGGCACGGGGCCGGCCTTCACCGACAAGACGGGCCGCCTCGGCGTGCGCATGATCGACCTCGTGCAGCCGGAGTCGCTGGAGGCGCTGCTGAGCTTCGTGCTGCCCTACAAGAACCGCGTCATCACCGAGCTCTACGGCGGCGAGCCGCTGGACTACGACCAGATCCGCGACGAGTACCGCGAGTACGGCCGCCAGCTCCGCCCCTTCGTCACCGACACGGCGCGGCTGCTGCAGGAGGCGCACGACCGCGGCGAGCAGATCCTGCTCGAGGGCGCGCAGGGGACGCTGCTCGACCTCGACAACGGCACCTACCCGTACGTCACCTCCTCCGTCCCGTCCTCGATGTCGGGCGGCGCCTGCCTGGGCGTCGGGCTCGGCCCGACCGCGGTCAGCCGCGTCGTGGGGGTCTACAAGGCGTACCAGACGCGCGTCGGCGACGGCCCGTTCCCGACCGAGCTGTTCGGCGAGGAGGCCGCCGCACTGCGCGACCACGGTATCGACCAGGGAACCGGCGAGTACGGCACCACCACGGGCCGGCCCCGGCGTTGCGGGTGGTTCGACGGCGTGCTCGCGCGCCAGACGGCGAAGCTCAACGGCGTCAACTCGATCGCCCTCACACGGCTCGACGTGCTCGCCCAGTTCGAGTCGGTGCAGGTCTGCGTCGGCTACGAGCTCGACGGCGAGCGGATCGACTCCCTCCCGGCCTCGCTGCAGGACGCGAACAGCGTGCGGCCGGTCTACGAGGTGCTGCCGGGCTGGCAGCAAGAGGTCTCGGACGTGCGCCACTTCCCGGACCTGCCACTGGAGGCGCGCCGCTTCGTGCGCCGGATCGAGGAGCTCGTCGACGCACCCGTCGACATGATCTCGGTCGGCCCGGAGCGCGAGCAGGCGATCGTGACGCGCGACATCTTCGGCGTGCCGCTCTAGGCGGCGCTGCGAGGCAATACCGAGGAGGAAAACGACGATGGAGCATCTGCTGCCGGGCTTCCACGTGCTGTTCGCCGCCCTGCTCGTCGGCGGGCAGGTGCTGCTCTTCTTCGCCGTTATCCCCTCAACCTGGCTGATCGACGACGAGGGGCTGCGCCGCCGCGTCACGCTGGTCGTCGCGCATCGCTTCACGTGGATCGTCGGGATCTCGCTGGTCGGCCTGATCGTGACCGGGCTCGCGCAGTTCTACACCGACATCTTCGTCCCGCCCGGCATCCGCGAGGACATGATGGAGTTCCACTTCGGCCGCGTCTTCATGGTGAAGATGCTGTTCGTCACGATCCTGATCATCATGATCGCCGTGCACGGCGCGGTCTTCGGCCAGCGCATCGGCCGCATCTCGGACGCCGTCCAGGCGGGCGAGCTGGACCGCGGCGAGCTCGAGCAGGCGCGCCGCACCTCCATGGTCTTCTCGATACTCATGGTGCTGGTCTCGATCGTGCTGATCTTCCTCGGCGCCAGCCTCGGCAATCACGCCTACTCGCACGACCCGCTCTAGCCGCGTGAGCGCAGCCGCCGAGGCGCCCGGCCGACTGCGCACGTTGCCCGACCTGCTGCGTCCCGGCCTCGAGCTGGTCTTCGTCGGCATCAACCCCGGCGAGCGGTCCGCGCGCCTCGGCCACTACTACGGCCACCCCGGCAACGCCTTCTGGCCTGCCCTCTCCGCCAGCGGCCTGGTCCCCAGGGACGTCGGCCCCGAGGACGACCGCCGCCTCCCCCTCGACTACGGCATCGGCTTCACGGACGTCGTGAAGCGCGTGCAGACCGACAGCACGCGCGTCGCCGACGCCGAGCTGCGCGCCTCGGCGCCCGCCTTCCGCCGGCGCATCGCCTACGCCTCGCCGCGCGCGGTCTGCTTCACGACGACGCGCGCCTTCGACGTGCTGCACCCGCGCGTGCGCGCCTCCGGAACGTGGGGCCGCCAGCCGGTCCAGATCGCGGGCGCGGAGGCCTGGGTGATGCCCTCGACCTCCGGCCGGGCCGCGGGCTACCGCGCGGATGCGCAGCGCGTGCTGCGCGAGCTGGCGGTCGCCCTCGGGCGGCGCGAGTCTGCCGGGGCGACCTCGTGAGCGAGGAGCAGCGCTACCGGCCGGACGACGAGTGCCCGCTGTTCAGCGAGCGCCTCGAGGAGCTGCTCGTCGCCGTCACGCGCGGCGAGTCGCCGAACGCCGGGCGCTTCTGCGGCTACTGCTACCACCCGCTCGGCGAGTGGACGCGCGTCTGTCCGCACTGCGGCATGGGCACGGACCAGCGCGCGCCTGTGGACTCCGTACCCGAGGAGATCATCGAGATGCTGCGCGCCCAGCGGCAGACCGAGAGCCGGATCGTGAACGCCTTCGCCTACGCGGGGCTGATCATCGCCGTGCTCGCCGGGCTGGCGCTGGTCCTCGGCATCCCGTTCCTGCGCGCCAACCTGATCTGGGCGACGGTCGTCTACGCCGTGGTGTTGCTGATCGGCGGGCGCGGCCTCGCAGGGTGGCTGGGCGGCTACTACGGCGACCGTATCGGCTACGAGCGAGCCCGCCGCGCCCTCCGCGAGCGCTGGGCGGCGTGGCTGGTGGAGCGGGACGCGGCCTAGACCGCCGCCGTCACGTCGATGCGGTGCTTCGCGAGCTCGGCGCGGATCGCGGCCTGCGAGGCTTCCGAGGGCGGGATCAGCGGCAGCCGCGGCTCGCCGGCGGTCACGCCCACCTCGTTCAGCGCGAACTTGACCGGGATCGGGTTCGACTCGATGAAGAGGATGTCCATCAGCGGCAGCAGCCGGTCGTGGAGCGCCTGTGCGTCGTCCTGGCGACCGTCCGCGGCCGCCACGACCATCTCATGGATCTGGTCGCCGATCAGGTGCGAAGCGACCGAGATCACGCCGTAGCCGCCCATCGCGACCATCTGCGCGGTGTCGCCGTCGTTGCCGGACCACATGCGGAAGCCCTCGGGCGCGCCCTCGAGGATGGCGGCGATCTGGGCGAAGTCGCCCGACGCTTCCTTCACGCCGACGATGTTCGGCACCTCGGCGAGCCGCAGCGTCGTCTCGGCGGCCATGTTGAGCGAGGTGCGCGAGGGCACGTTGTAGAGGATGCAGGGCAGCGGCGTCGCCTCGGCGAGCGTCGTGAAGTGCCGCACGAGGCCCTCCTGCGGCGGCTTGTTGTAGTACGGCACGGTCAGCATCAGCGCGTCCATACCCGCGTCCGCGCCCTGCGTCACCAGCTCGAGCGACTCGCCCGTCGAGTTCGTCGAGGCGCCGGCGACGAGGCCGGCGTCAGGCCCGACCGCGGCGCGCACCGCGCGCCAGACCGCGACCTGCTCCTCCATGCTCAGCGAGGGCGCCTCGCCCGTGGTGCCGGTGATCACGAGGCCGTCCGAGCCGGAGGCGAGCAGCGCCCGCGCGAGGCGTCCCAGCGCCTCTTCGTCGACGCCGTCGTCGTTGAAGGGCGTGATCATGGCCGTGAGCACGCGACCGATCTCGTTTGTCATGGCACACCTCCGCCGGGTTCTGCCTGTCCGGGTGGGCGCGGAGCACCCGCCTGCCGGTCTGTTATAGCCCTCTGGCCTGGAGTTTGCCCCGGCGGATCAACTCCTCGGCGATCTGGATGGCGTTCGTCGCCGCGCCCTTGCGCAGGTTGTCCGTCACGCACCAGAAGGCCACGCCGTGCTCGACCGAGCTGTCCGTGCGTAGCCGCCCGACGAAGGTGCGATCGTCGCCCTCGCTGATCAGCGGCGTGGGGTAGACGGCCTCCGCCGGATCGTCGAGCAGTTCGAGGCCCTCCTGAGCCGCGATCGCCTCGCGCAGCGCGTCGAGCGGGGCCGGGCCGTCGAACTCGGCGTGGACCGCCTCGGCGTGGCCAACCATCGTCGGCACGCGCACACAGGTCGAGGAGAGCGGCAGCTCCGGCAGGTGGAGGATCTTGCGCGTCTCGTTGCGCATCTTGGCTTCCTCGCGGGTGTAGCCGTCCTCCTCGAAGTCATCGACGTGCGGCAAGACGTTGAGGGCGATCTGGTGCGGGTACTCCTGCGGCGCCGGCACGGGCCCACCGCGCCCGTAGGCGCGGAGCTGCAGCGCCAGCTCCTCGACGGCGGCCGTGCCGCTGCCGGAGACGGCCTGGTAGGTGGCAGCGGTGACGCGCTTGAGCGGCGCGACCTCGCGCATCGCGTCCAGCGCCATGGCGAGCGGGGTCGTCGTGCAGTTGGGGATCGAGACGATGCCCTCGTGCCACTCGAGGTCGTCGCCGTTGACCTCGGGGATCACGAGCGGAACGTTCGGCTCCATGCGGAAGGCGGAGCCGTCGTCGATCAGCACGCCACCGGCCTCGGCGATCCTCGGCCCCCAGTGCCGCGAGGCGGCGGCGGTGGCCGAGCAGAAGACGAGGTCGGCGCCCTCCAGCGTCTCCTCGCTCGTCACCTCGACGGTGATCATCTCGTCGCGGAAGCGCAGCTCGCGGCCGGCGGAACGCTCGGTCGCGAGTAGCCGCAGTCTCCCGATCGGGAAGTCCCGCTCGGCGGCCACCTCGAGGAACACGGCCCCGACCGCGCCCGTTGCGCCGATGACGGCGACATCCAGTCCATCGCTGCTGCTCATAGCCCGATCATATCGCGTGGGATGCAGGCTGCGCGACGGGCTACGCCAACCCGATCAGCGCGTCGAGGCCGTAGACGAGGCTCTCGCGCTGCATCACCTCGCGGACGGCGAGCAGCACGCCCGGCATGAACGAGTCGCGGCCCGTCGAGTCGTGGCGCAGCATCAGCGTTTGGCCCGTGCCGCCGAAGATCACCTCCTGGTGCGCCACCAGACCCGGCAGCCGCACCGAGTGCAGCGCCACGCCGCCCAGCTCGGCTCCGCGCGCGCCCTCGACCGCCTCGAGGTCCGAACTGCGGTGCGTGAAGTCACTGCCCCGCGCCTCGCGCATGAGCTGCGCGGTCGCAACGGCCGTGCCCGAGGGTGAGTCGACCTTGCCGTCGTGGTGCAGCTCGATCACCTCGACCGCGTCGAAGTGCGGTGCGGCGAGCGTGGCGAGGTGCATCAGCACCACCGCGCCGAGCGCGAAGTTGGGCGCGACCACGCCGCCGAGGCCGTGTTCCGCAAGCCGCTCTCGCAGCGTCGCGACGAAGTCGTCGGGCTGGCCGGAGGTGCCAATCACCGGGCGCACGCCGTGCGCGAGGCAGGCCTCGGCAAGCGTCGGCGTGAAGGCCGCGTTCGTGAAGTCGACCACCACGTCCGGCGTCAGCTCGCCGAGCAGCGCGTCCGGGTCCGCGGCCAGCGGGTAGGTCGCCCCGCTCGCCGCCTCGATCTCCCCCGCGCCGTCGGCCAGCGGCTCGATGACACCGACCGGCTCGATGTCCTCGGCCGCCTCGAGCGTGGCGAGGACCTGCGCGCCCATGTTGCCGCTTCCGCTGACCACCGCCCGGATCATCGCGCGCCCCCTCTTCGCAGGCTCGTACGCGCAGTGCGCCCGCGACGACTGCGCCCCGCATGAGCGGGGCGCAAGTGTAGCGAGTTGGCTCGGGTCTTCGGGGCTACCAGCGGCGCCCGCCGCCTCCGCCTCCGCCGCCGCGGCTTCCACCGTCGCGGCCTCCACCGTCTCGGCCGCCGCCGCCATCGCGACCACGGCCGCCGCCTCCGCGACCTTCGCCGCCGCCGCGGTTGCCGCCTCGCCCGCCGCCGCCGCCTCGACCACGGCCGCCGCCTCCGCCGCGGCCCTCGCCGCCACGACCGCCCCGACCGCCTCCGCGGCCTCCGCGAT
>VXMT01000151.1 GCA_009840965.1 Chloroflexota bacterium | reverse complement strand
CGCATCGCCGAGGAGCTGGAGCTGACCGAGGAGGCCCGCGAGCGCCGCGCCGAGCGCCTGGGCGAGATCGAGCGCGAGATCGAGGCCGGCAACGTGGTCGACATCGCCGAACTGGAGGACGAGTCGCTGCCACCCCTCGATCTCTCGACCGGCGTGATCATCGGCGAGCCGCCCGTGCTGGAGGAGTAGGGGACGGACGTCCCTATTGCCCGCGCTGCTTCCTCCAGCCCGGCGCCAGCAGGCCCAGCGACACGAACGAGAGCACGACGGCAAGCAGCAGCAGGCCCGCCTGCGGCGGCCCGAAGCTCGTCGAGGAGCGCTCGCGCGTGGCGCTGGCGGGCTCGGCGGAGTCGTCCCGGCCCGCCGCTCCCACTACCGCTGCCGCAGGCGCCGTGGGCGAGGGTGTCGCCGCCGGTGTCGGCTCGGGCGTCGCGGTCGGCTGCGGCGCGGCGGTCGGCGTCGCCGTGGGCGAGGGCGTCGCGGTCGGGGTCGCCCCCGATGCTCGTGCGGCCGTCGCGGCTTCGGTTGCCGCAGCGGTGGGCGCCGGAGATGGCGTCGCCGTCGGCTCGGCGGTCGCGGTCGGCGTGGCCGTTGGGGTCGCCTCGGGCGTGGCCGACGCGGGTGTGGGCGAGGGCAACTCGGCGTAGGCCGTGTAGGAGATCGCAGCCAGCCGGCGGATCGCGTCGTGGCCCGGGAGCCAGTTCTGGTACGGCGCGCCCTCGGTCAGCACCACCAGCACGTAGGCGCCGCCGGGCGCGTAGACGATGCCGGCGTCGTGAGCGAAGCGGTCGAGGCGACCGGTCTTGTGGGCGATCGGGAGGTCCGGCGGCAGCAGCACCGGGATGCGATCGCTGACTTGCTGCCCCAGCAGCAGCTCGAGCATCGCCGCGTCCGCCTCGGGGCTGATGAGGCTGCGCGCCTGCAACTGCGCGAAGAAGTGCGCGATGTCGGCGGCAGTGGTCGTGTAGTCCTCGCCCCGGATGATCGTGGCGTCCATGCCGATCTGCCCGGGCAGCGCCTCCACGTTGTCGTAGCCGAGGCGCTCGAGCAGCGCGTGGGCGGTGGCGTTGGTGGACATCTGGATCATGCTCTCGATCGCCACGTCGGCCCTGAGCCCGATGATCCGCTCGTCGAAGGAGAAGGTCCCCGCCTCGCGCTGGCGGTGAGCCTCGGCGAGCACGATCACCTTGTAGAGCGAGGCGGTGATGTAGACCTCGTCGCGGTTGCGCTCGCAGCGCGACCCGTCCGTCAGGTCCTGCACGACGAAGGCGACGCGCCCCTCGAAGGCGGCGGCCTCGGCGTGAAGCGCCTGGCACATCTCCTCGAACGATGGCTGTTGCGCCGAGGCGGGGGCCGCGAGCGCGGCCGCCGACAGCAGCGCGGCGGCGGCAAGGATGGAGACGAGCGGGGGGAGTCCGCGCGCTCCGGAGGTGTGCTTCAATCCGCGATCCCTACCCGCAGGGGCGCGGCTCGCGGAAGGCGCGCGCTGCCCCGGCTTTCGGCCGCTGCATGATAGTCGCGAAGCGTGCCGAGGGCTGCCCGGTCGCGCCGGGGCGCCGGGCGGCGCGGTTGACGGCTGATCGGGCGAAATCCATAATCGCGCCGCCGAGCAGGCGGCGGCTCGGCGTGTCGTTCGCGGCTCGATTCGGCTCGCTCGATCCGGCTGGCGCATCCCGCCGCGGGAGCCCGGCGCGAAACGAGCGCGAACACGAGGCAGGAGGCGAGCAATGGACTGGGGCGACTCCGCCGAGCAGGCATCCTTCCGCACGCAGGTGCGCGAATTCGTCGGCGAACGGCTACCGGACTTCTACCGCGAACTGGAGGCCAATCGCAGCGGCCTTGATGGCGGCTGGCAGGCGCACCGCGCGAGCGAGGACCCCGTGGAGAGCGGCGCGGCCCGCGATTGGGCGCGGGCGCTGGCCGAGAACGGCTGGGTCGCTCCCAACTGGCCGGTCGAGTACGGGGGCGCCGGCCTCTCCGTCTGGGAGCAGTTCATCTTCAAGCAGGAGATGGCCGAGGCCGGGGCGCCCGCCGTGGGCGGTCAGGGCGTCACCCAGATCGGCCCGACGGTGATCGTGCATGGCAACGAGCAGCAGAAGGAGAAGTACCTGACCGGCATCCTCGAGGGAGACACTGCCTGGTGCCAGGGCTACTCCGAGCCGGGCGCCGGCTCGGACCTCGCCTCGTTGCAGACGCGCGCCCGGCGTGACGGCGACGAGTACGTGATCAACGGCCAGAAGATCTGGACCAGCAACGCCCACAACGCGGACAACATGTACATCCTGGTGCGGACCGACCCGGACGCGCCGAAGCACCGTGGCATCTCGCTGATCATCATCGACGACATCCACGAGGCCGGCGTGCAGGTCCGCCCGCTCGTCGACATGACCTTCAACCACCACTTCAACGAGACCTTCTTCGAGGACGTGCGCGCCCCGGTCTCCAACCGCCTCGGCGAGGAGAACCGCGGCTGGTACGTCGGCATGACCCTGCTCGACTACGAGCGCTCCAACATCGACAGCGCGATCCTCGACCGCACGCTGGTCGAGGAGCTGATCGACTACATCGGCAGCGACGAGGGCGCCGTCTGCTCGCGGACCGGCGACTTGCCGACGCTGCGCGCGGAGATCGCGGACCGCTTTATCGAGTGCGACGTGGCGCGCAACTTCGGGATGCGGATCGCCTCGATGCAGGCCTCGGGCGTGGTGCCGAACTACGAGGCGTCGACGGGCAAGATGTTCGGCACGGAGACGCACCAGCGCGTGATGCGCACGGGAACGAAGACGCTGGGGCTGTACGGCAACGTCTGGGGCAAGGACACGCCGTACGCGCCGCTGCGATCGCAGTTCACGCACGGCTACGTGCGCTCGATCCCCTCGACGATCGCGGGGGGCAGCTCGGAGATTCAGCGCAACATCATCGCCACGCGCGGGCTCGGCCTGCCGCGCGGCTAACGACTAGCGGAGACACGGGAAACCGTAGAGGAGACAAGACGGCGGCACGCCGCGGCTCGAGCGCCGGGAGGCGCGCGGGTAGAGGGAGGACGACATGGACCTGGGCTTCACGGAGCAGCAGGAACTGCTTAAGAACGCGGCGCGCGACTTCCTCGAGAACGAGTGCCCCGAGCAGCTCGTGCGCGACATGGAAGAGGACGAGCGCGGCTACTCGCCCGAGCTCTGGTCGAAGATGGCCGAGCAGGGCTGGCAGGGCCTGCTCATCCCCGAGGAGTACGGCGGCGTCGGCTTCGACTTCCTCGACTTCTGCGTGCTGCTCGAGGAGTTCGGGCGCGCGCTGGTGCCCGGTCCCTTCATGTCCTCCGTGCTTGGCGGCGCGGTGCCGCTGCTGGAGGCGGGCTCCGAGGAGCAGAAGCAGGAGTTCCTGCCCAGCATCGCCTCCGGCGACCTGATCTTCACGCTCGCCCAGACCGAGCCCTCCGCCCGCTTCGACGAGCAGGGCATCGAGGCCGAGGCCACGGTCGACGGCAACGAGGTGACGATTACGGGCACGAAGCTGTTCGTCCCGGACGCGAACGTGGCCGACTACATGGTCGTCGCGGCGCGCTCCTCGAACGGCGTCACGCTGGCGATCGTGGCCACCGACCAGCCGGGCGTGACGGTCAACCAGCTGCTGACGATCGCGCGCGACAAGCAGTGCGAGGTGATCCTCGACGGCGCGAAGGGGCAGCTGCTGGGCGAGGACGGCGGCGGATGGGAGTCGCTGCAGCCGGTGATGCAGCGCTACGCGGTCGCCGAGTGCGCCTACCTCGTGGGCCTCGCGCAGATGGACTTCGAGATCTCGGTGGACTACGCGAAGGAGCGCGTGCAGTTCGGCCGCCCGATCGGCTCGTTCCAGGCGATCCAGCACAAGTGCGCGGACATGGTCACGGACGTCGATGGCTCGCGCTTCATCATGTACAAGGCCGCCTGGTCCATCAACACGGACCAGGAGGACACGCAGATGGCCGTGAACATGGCGAAGGCGTGGACCTCGGAGGCGACGCGCCGCGTGGTGGCGCACGGCCAGCAGATCCACGGCGGCATCGGCTTCACCAAGGACTACAAGATCCAGCTCTACTACCGCCGCCAGAAGCGGGCGGAGCTGGCCTGGGGCGACACGGACCACCACCGCGAGCTGGTGGCCGACCAGCTCGGCATCTAGCCGCCCTCGACGGCTACGCAGCCAACGGGTCGCCCGCGAGGGCGGCCCGTTTCGTTGCCGCGAACGCCTCCCTCACCCTCTCGCGAGACCGTTGTGAAACTCCCGCAAGCCCGATCCGGCCCCCTCTCCCTGGGGAGAGGGCGGGGGTGAGGGGGACGACTCCCGCCTGCCCCGAAAGTCCGATGGCGCAATGCAATACCGGAGGGCGGACCCTCCCTCACCCTTACCCTCTCCTCGGGGAGAGGGGACCGGAAGGGATGCGCTCGCTGCCTTGAGGAGAGGGTTTCGCAACGGTCTCCTCAGGGAGAGGGACCGGACCGCAGAGCCCGCGATCGATTAAGATTGATCGGAGGCGTGTTGCAGCGCCTCGCAGGCGGGACTCCCTGGACCGGGACTGGGTGATGCAGAACTTCAAGACGGTGGTGCTGCTGGCCGCGATCAGCGGGCTGTTGTTGCTGATCGGGTATGGCGTCGGCGGGCTCGGCGGCCTGATCGTCGCGCTCGGGTTTGCGCTGCTCATGAACGTCAGCTCCTACTGGTTCTCTGCCGACATCGTGCTCAGGACCTCGGGCGCGCAGGAGATCGGCTACGAGGACGACCCGGACCTGTTCCGCATGATCGAGCAGGTCGCGAACGGGGCCGGGCTGCCGATGCCGCGCGTCTACATCATGGACACGCCGCAGCCGAACGCCTTCGCCACCGGGCGCAGCCCGAAGCACGCCGCCGTCGCCGTCACCACCGGCATCCGCCAGCTGCTCACCGACCGCGAGCTGCGAGGCGTGATCGGCCACGAGATCGCGCACGTCGCCAACCGCGACATCCTCACGTCCTCGGTCGTCGCGACCGTCGCCTCGGCGATCTCGTTCCTCTCGTTCTTCGCGCTCTGGTTCGGTGGGCGGCGCGACGGCGGCGGCCTGCTGGCCCTGCTGGCGGCGCTGCTGGCCCCGATCGCGGCGATGCTCATCCAGATGGCCGTCAGCCGCTCGCGCGAGTATCAGGCCGACACGGACGGCGCGAACTACGTCTCCGACCCCATGGCGCTGGCCTCGGCGCTCGCGAAGCTGGAGCAGGGCGCGCAGATGATCCCGCGCGAGGTCTCCGAGTCGACCGCGCACCTCTACATCGTGAATCCGCTGGGCGGGAACAGCGTCTCCGGCCTCTTCTCGACGCACCCGCCGATGGAGCAGCGCATCGAACGGCTGCGCCGCATGGCCGGCTACCCGCAGTAGCGGGACGGCATCGCGCCGGACTCGACAGGCGATGAGCGACGGCGACGTACCCGCCGGTACGGCAGAGACGCGGGCGCTCCGCGCGCGGATGGCCGCGGAGGTCCCGGACTTCATGATCGAGCACATCGATCGGGTCGTCGCCGCAGCCGAGCCGCTGGCGCGCCGCCACGGCGCGGACGTGGGCCGCACGCTGCTCGCCGCGCAGGGACACGATCTGCTGCGCGCGCTCACGGACGAGGAGTGGCTGGCGCGCGCCGAGGCGCGAGGCCTCGAGCTGCTGCCGGTGGAGCGGGAGCGGCCGGTGCTGCTGCATGGGCCGCTCGGCGCCCTCGAGCTGCGCGAGCGCTTCGGCATCGAGGACGAGCTGGTGCTGCACGCGATCCACTGGCATACGCCGGGCCATCCGGCGTTTGGCCCCGAGGCGTGGGCGATGTTCGTCGCCGACAAGATCGAGCCGGCGAAACTGGCGCGGCGGCCGGAGCTGCAGCGTGTGATCGACCTCGCCGAGGACTCGCTTGAGGCGGCGGCGCTCGCCTACCTCGAGCTTGAGGCGGAGCGCTCCGTGCGCGAGGGTTTCACGTTGCACCCGCAGGCGATCGAGACGCGGGAGGCGCTCGCAGCGACGCTGAGCCGGCGCTGAAGCGCGGTCGCCGTCTGGATTGGCCGAACGTGTCGTTAACCGATTACGGGCGTCCTGCGTTCTTGTGGATGTGGTGGGATTCGCGGCAGAAGCCGCCCCGCGGCCGGATGGGACCGTATACTGGTTTCTGATTCCGGCTCGCGCTGGCCTCGGCGGGACCAGCCAGTCCGGGGGCTCGCGCGGAGCGACGGCATGTCCACTCCACCACTGTTCGGTCTCTCGCCCGACGAGGAGCGGTCGCTTGTCGACCGCGCCAAGGCAGGCGAGAGCGAGGCGATGGGCCGCCTCTACGACGCCTACGTGGCGAGGTTGTACCGCTACTGCCTCACCCGTATCGGCGACGAGACCGAGGCCGAGGACCTGACGGAGGAGATCTTCCTGAAGGTCCTGGGAGCGATCGACCGCTTCGAATGGCGGCCGGGCGCGGAGGGACAGCGCATCCCCTTCGGGGCGTGGATCTTCCGCATCGCCCGCAACGAGGTGGCATCGTTCCAGCGCCGCGCGGCGGCGCGCCCCCGGCGGGCGGAGTTCTCCGATCTCGTCGCGGAGCGCCTTCGCGATGAGGGCCGCGGCCCTCAGGAGCTGGCGGAAACGAAACTGACGATCGAGGAGGTGTTCCGGGCGGTGCGGGAGCTTCCGGAGGCGCAGCGCGACGTGATCCTGCTGCGTTTCGCGTCCGGCCTCTCCGTGAAGGAGACGGCGGAAGCCCTCGGGAAGCACGTGCCGAATGTGAAGGTGCTGCAGCACAAGGGCGTGCAACGCCTGCGTGAGTTGCTTGCCGAACCGTCCGGGATCCGCGAGGCGAGAAAGTCATGACCGACTTCGAGATGGTGGAGGCCGAACGCTTCTCCCAGGCCCTCGACGCGATCGAGGCGCTGGCGGAGCCGGACCTCGATCCGCGCGAGGATCCCACCCTCTTCTCCCTCGCCGCACTCGCCGCCGAGCTGTATGACGCCGAGCAAACCGCCACCCGCTCGCCCCGCTTCGAGTCCTACCGCGAGCGCTCGCGCACCTACGTGCTGAACCGCCTCGGGGCGCGGGCCGCGGCGAAGCAGGTCGAGGACAACAAGCGACGCGAGGAGCGCCAGCCGTTCTTCATCTTCCGCTGGAACGTGCTCACCCCCATCGCCAGCGCCGCGGCGACCGCGGTGCTGGTTCTCGCCTTCGTCGCCGCCACCCAGCTGGACTCGTCCCCGGCGCAGACCGCCGCCGTGGTCGAACCGCCGGTCGAGCAGCCCGCGCCGGAGACGGTCGCGGTCTCCGAACCTCGCGAGGCGGACACGGACGCGCCCGTTCCCGCCGACCTTCCGGCGCCGGCGCCCGCCGATCCCGCGCCCGCGCGCCCGGTCGCCACGACCGGTTCCGCGCTGTCGGGCGACGCCGGCTTTGACCCGGACATCGAAGGCATCGAGGGCCCCGGCGCCGTCGGGCCGCTTGTCCCGCCGCCTCCGTTTGTCCCGCCGCCGGTTGACCTCGGTCCGATCGTGTCCGGCCAGGAGGCGCAGTACGCGGCGCGGCTGATCGAGATGGAGATCCAGCGCATCGACGCGCTGATCGCGGCGATCGCTCACAACGTGCAGTACGACCAGCCCGTCGATCCGGCGATGCTGCGTGACATCACCGAGTCGATCGCGCTCGTCGCCGAGCAGCTCGAGGTGCAGCCGGACGTGGTGTCCAAGCAGCAGGTGATCAGCTTCCTCACGCAGACGGCGCACGGCCGCACGCTGCTCGCGGCGGCGCGAGCCGACGAGGAGAACGGTCGCGCGCTCGGCGCGGCGCGGCGCGCGGCGCAGGACGGCGTCGTCGTCGCCTCGCACTACATTCGCGAGCACTACTAGCAGCTAGCCCCGCTTCCGGCAGCACGCGTACGCCCGGGCTTCGGCCCGGGCGCGTTCGTTTCTGGCAACGCCGCGCCGGTCAGTCGAAGCGCATCCAGATCTCGTCGCCGTCATCGAACCCGTCGAGGCTGTTGACCCAGTCCGGGGCGCCGTTGATGTGGATCAGCCAGCGCTCCCCGTCCGCGTCGTAGTGGAAGATGGCGAGCGGGCGTGGGCCCTCGAGCAGCAGGTGCAGGAAGCGCAACGGGTAGCCGTCCGGGCCGTCGTAGGTAAAGAACGAGAATCGCGACTCCGTGTCGCGCTCGCCGCGCAGCGCCGCCTCGCGTCCCCCCGGCGGCAGCAGCGGGCCGAGGCCCTCGAGGCCCCCGAGCTGCACGATCGCCGTCGTTGCGTCCGTCACGTCCTCCTCGCCCGCCGTCAGCGGACGCGCCCGCGCCCGTAGATCCGCCGCCAGCTCCTCACGCGAGAGGTCCGGCTGTGCCTCGATCAGGAGCGCGGCCACGGCCGCGACCAGCGGCGCGGCGGCGGAGGTGCCGCCGAAGACCGTGCCGCCGTCGTCCGAGCTCGTGAGCACGACCGGCGCCAGCAGGTCCGGCTTCGTGCGGGCGGACGCGGGCGGCCCGCGCGCGGTGAAACGGGCGACCACGCCCCCCCGGGTGGGGGCGCCGACCCCCGCCGCCGGCGGGGGGGGGGGGGGGTGGGCGCGG
>VXMT01000068.1 GCA_009840965.1 Chloroflexota bacterium | reverse complement strand
TGGTCAGCGGCGACACCTCGCCGTCCATCGCCGAGAACAGCAGCGCCGCGGTCGCGACCTACACGGGCGCCGACCCGGAGCGCGACACGCTCGAGTGGTCGGTCAACAGCAACGACTTCTGGATCTCCAGCCGCGGCCAGCTCTACTTCGCGTCGCCGCCGGACTACGAGGACGGCAACACGAGCTTCTCGATCCGGGCGACCGCGACCGACCCCGAGGGCCTCGAGGGACACCTCGACGTGACCGTCACGGTGACGGACGTCGAGGAGGCGGGCGTGCTCACCCTCTCGCCGCCGCGCGGCTGGGCGACGACGCGCTTCGACGCCGTGCTCAGCGACGACGACGGCAGCGTGACCGGTGAGAGCTGGCTGTGGGAGCGGTCCAGCAACCGCTCGAGCTGGCAGGAAATCACCGGCGCCACGTCAAGCTCCTACACCGCGGGCGCCGACGACGTCGGCAGCTACCTGCGGGTGAGCGTGGAGTACACCGACCGCCGCGGCAGCAACAAGACGGCCTCGGTAGTGCTGGACGCGCGGATCGGGGATAGCAATAGCAGGCCCTCCTCGAATGCCGCCCCCACCTTCGACGAAGCCGAGGTGCCTCGCTCGGTCGGCCAGGGAACGGGGGCCGGCCGGTCAGTGGGCCCACCCGTGAAGGCGACCGACCCCGACCCAGACGACGTCCTCACCTACACGCTCAGCGGGCCCGACGCAGACAACTTCGAGATCGACCCGGAGACGGGCCAGATCCGGACGAAGTCGGTCCTCGACCCGGACGTGCAAGAGACCCACAACGTCACCGTCGATGTGAACGACGGGTTCAACAGCAACTACGGCCCGTCCGACTCAACCGACGACTCGGTGGACGTGATCATCACCATCAACAGGTCCGCCACACCCTTCTTTGGTGGCGGGTTCTTCATCGGAGTCCCGGGCGGCGGCCCCAGCGGCCCGGAGCCCAGCGACGTCGACTTCGAGTGGAACGTCGAGCGCGACATCGAGGCGCTCGACGCGGGCAACGGCTGGCCGAGCGGCCTCTGGTCCGACGGCAAGACCCTGTGGATCCTCGACAACCCCGACGGCGCCGGCGACGCCGTCTACGCCTACGACCTCGAGACAGGCGAGCGCGTGGAGGCGTACGAGTTCGAGCTCGACGGGACGAACGGCGCGCCGCGCGGCGCCTGGTCGGACGGCGAGACGCTGTGGGTCTCCGACAGCGGCCGGGAGAAGCTCTTCGCCTACGACCTCGAGACGGGCGAGCGCCTTCCGGAGCGCGACATCGCGCTCGCCAAGGGCAACCGCGACGCGCGCGGCATCTGGTCGGACGGCGAGACGATCTGGGTGCTCAACCGCAACCCCTCGCTCTTCGCCTACGACCTCGAGACGGGCGCGCTGCTCGCCGAGTACGCACTGCACGACGCGAACAGTAGCCCGCACGGCCTCTGGTCGGACGGCGTCACGGTCTGGGTCTCCAACCACGACCCGAAGCGCCTCTTCGCCTACCGCCTGCCCGTGCCGCCGAGCGAGCCTCCGGAGGAGCCGCCCGCCCTCGAGCGCGTGAGCGCCGAGGACTTCAACGAGCTCACGACGGCCGGCAACCTCAGCCCGCGAGGCATCTGGTCGGACGGCGCGGTGATGTACGTCGCCGACGAGAACGACGACCGGGTCTACAGCTACAACATGCCCGACGCGATCGACGCGCGGCTCGCCTCGCTGGAGCTGAGCGGGGTCGACTTCGGCGAGTTCTCACCGCTGCGTTACGACTACGCCAGCGAGACGATTCCGCACGGCAACATCGCGACCCTCACCGCCACGCCGGCCCAGGAGGGCGCGACGGTAGAGATCGAGCCGCCGGACCAGGACGGCGACCCGGCGGACGGGTACCAGCTGCGATTGCTCCCCGGGCGCGAGATCACCATCACCGTCACCTCGCCCGACGGCAGCCGGGAGCGGGTCTACCGTCTGCTCCTCGGCGAGGAGGAGGCCGACGGGGCGGCGAGTTGCCTGCGCGGCGCCGTGAGCGTCGGTTTCAGCCTCGTCGTCTCCGAGGGCGGGAGCGTCGACGCCCTCGTGGCCTGCGCGGAGCGCCGCCACGTCACGGCCATCTACGCCCTGCACGAGGGCGAGTGGGTGTCCTACATCATCGGCGCGCCGGACTTTGTGAACGTCGGCTTCCGTGACCTGTTCGCGGACGGCGTCCCGGCGCTCACCCCGCTGACGGTGAAGAGCGACGGTCCGGCGACGCCCGCCCCGGCCGCGCCCGACGTCACGGAACCCTTCGCGACCTGCCTGCGGGGCGAGGTCGCGGAAGGCTTCAGCCTCGTGGTCTACGAGGGCGGGAGCGTCGCTGATCTCGCGGCCTGCGCGCAGGGCCGCGGCGTCACGGCCGTCTACGTGCTGGTCGATGGCGAGTGGGTGTCGTACATCCTCGGCGCGCCGGACTTCGTGAACGCCCGCTTCCGCGGGCTGTTCCCCGACGGCGTCCCGGTGGCGACGCCGCTGACCGTCAGGGGCGAGGGGCAGTAGGCGTCAGGCGCGCGACGGACGCATCATTCTTCTCATGCAGCCTCGCCCGGCGTCCACGAGTAGATGTCCGCGAGGCTGCCCCCCATGAGGGCTGCTCGCTCTGACTCCGTGAGCTGGTCCGTGACGCGGAACGCCTCGACACCCTGCTCGTAGGTCAGGAACTCGACCGCGCGGGTCCAGTCGGTGCCCCACATGCACCGCTCGAACCCGAATGCCTGGAAGATCTGCCCCAGAGGCTCCCAGATGTCGTCGTAGGGGAACGGCTCCTGCGACAGCGTGCACGCCCCCGACACCTTGATGGCGACGTTGTCGAGCTCCGCCAGCCGGAGGACGGCGGGCAGATCGGCGAACGGGCGCTCGGGTCGCGGTGGCTGGAAGGGCTGGGGGATGCCCAGGTGGTCGATCACGACCCGGGTGTTGGGGTGGCGCCGGGCGAGCTCCGTGATCAGATCGAGGTTCCGCCAGCACATCACGTTAATCGGAATGTCGTTCGCCGCGCCCCCGGCCAGGATCTGATTGAGCCCGGCGTGATCGGCCGTCGCGTCGGGATCCACGTGGGTCAACATCATGCGCGCCCCGACGACCCCGGGGTTTGCCGCCCAGCGATCAACTTCGCCGCTGACATCGGAGGCTTCGGGGTCGATGGGCTTGATCAGGCCGAAGCGCCCGGGATGGCGGGCATACACTTCGAGCGCGTAGCTCCCGTCGTAGCGGTACAGTCTGTGCGGGGAGACCAGGAGCGCCCCGTCGACGCCGACGGCATCCATCGCCGCGACCATGTCGTCACCGGTGACCTCGGAGGGGCCGACGAGCACACCGGCCCAGGGTCGCTCCGGGTGGTCGCGTTCGAACGCGTGAACCTGACAGTCGATCGTGAGCACTGATGGAGTCCTTTGCGTGCCTGCGGCGCTGCCGCCGCTGAATACTCATCGAGCGGCACGTTATCACCTCGAGGGGACTCAGCGTATGTAAGGGACCGCGACGCTGCATTCGGGAGCCCGATCCCGGTCAGGGGCGTCGAGACCTGTCGGGGCTGGAGCGTCGCGTCCATGTGGCTCCGAGGGTGACCGCCAGGCCGAGTGCGATCAGGAGTACGAGGGCCACGGGCGCCGGCGGCGACCCCGCGCCAGGATCGAGTCCGGTACCCGTGACGGGCGCGGCAGGGGAGTCCCGCTCAGCCTCGTCGGCGTCCAGTGACGCCTCGACGAACGTGCTGCGCGCCTCGCCGCCGGGGGCGTAGCGAGGGTCGTTGGCTCGGACGGTCCCGAGGGCGCGCAGGTACTCGCGCAGGGCCTGCTCGTAGCTGGCGACGATTCGCAGCTTGTCGGGGTTGCTCCCGAGCATTGTGTAGCCGTCGCCTCCATCCGCGACGAAGCTGCTCGTCACGACCGTGACAGCCGGTGCGCCCTCGACGATCGCGCCACCTGCGACGATCGGCGTGCCGTCGCCAGGGTGAGGCTCACCACGCGCTCCCCGGCGGGTTGCGAGGGGTCGTAGACCGCGACGATCCCGCCGATCTGGAGGAAGGCGCCGCTGGGAGCGGGGTAGCGTTCGCCCGAGACCTCGAAGACGGCCTTGAGTTCGGCCGGCGAGACGTTCCTGACAACCGAGACGGCGTTGGGGAAGGGAAGCACGTCGAGCGTATTGACGAGGAAGATCTCGCCGGGGGCCGTCCCGCTCGTGGGGAGCGTGTCGCCGGCGTTCTGGCGGATACCGCCGCTGTTCTGGATGGCGACGACCGGGTTGTCGGGGCCGCGTTGAGGCAGGCCGAGGCCGGGAGCGGCGCGGTCGTAGGCGTGGAGAAAGGCGTCGGCCACGAGGTTGCCCGCGTTGCTCTCGCCGCCGCGCACGCCGGCGCGCGAGACATCGAGCAGCACCTCCGTGGTCGCCACGGTCGTGCTCGCGAGACCGGCAAGGCAGGCCGCGATCGGCTCCTCGACGGTGGCGACGAGCGTGGGATCGGGAACGACCGCGCCTGCGAATCCCGCGAGGGCGGCTGCCTCGCTCGCGGGAACGACCGGCCGGGGGTAGCTGGACGCGGCGACGATGCTCTCGACCTCGCCCGACGCGTCGAATACCGCGTCGAGGCGGCCGACGTACCTGTAGTGGCCCGCGGTGGTCACGAGGTAGATGGTCCTGCCATCGGCGTCCGTGGCCTCCAGCGGATACTTGCCCTCGACCGGGGTCAGCTCGCCGGGCAGGACCTGGAGCGAAGCATCGACGGCGGGGTTCTGGAGCAAGGCGTGACCGCCGCCGGAGACGGCGATGTCCACGCCGCGCAGCAGCGCGACGATGGCCACGTCGCTCTCGAGGCTCTGGAGGTGGCTGACAAAGACGATCTTGTTGACGCCCCGCGCGAGCAGGCGATCGATCTCGGACTGGACGGCGGTCGCGGTCGCGGCCAGATCGGGGGTGACGGCGACGTTCCGGGGGATGGAGATGGTGGTCAGGCCCGGGGTGGTCGCGCCCACCAGGCCGAAGCGCGCGCCGCTGACGGGATCGTCGAGGATCATCGAGCGCCCGACCACCCGGCCACCGGCGATGGGCAGCTCGATGAGCCCGTCGTCATCGACGAGATCGGCGAAGCCGGGCTCGCCGGAGAAGTCGAGGTTGGCGCTCAGGAACGGCTGGCCCCCGAAACTGCGAATGAAGCGCTCGAGGACATCGGGCGTCGAGTCGAACTCGTGGTTCCCGATGACGTGG
This sequence comes from Chloroflexota bacterium, assembly GCA_009840965.1. Classification (GTDB taxonomy): domain Bacteria; phylum Chloroflexota; class Dehalococcoidia; order UBA2979; family UBA2979; genus VXMT01. The sequence goes on along the minus strand of VXMT01000068.1, from coordinate 3,390 downwards.
GCGTCGTATGGGATGGCGCCCTGGGCCACCGCATCGAAGAACGGGCTACCCTCCCGCTGGCCGCAGATGAACGCGGCGGACGAGAGGTAAGCATCGCCCGCGTACACCGCCAGGACCGCGTGCCCGTCCGCGCGAGCTTCGGCCAACTCCCGCTCGACCACGGCCCCGTAGGCGGCGATCCCAGCGACCGGCACCTCCACGGTGCGGCCGCCGGCCTCGATGGTGTTCGAGAGGGGCAGCAGGGCCGATTCGCCGTCGTTGTTGTGGAGGAGGGTGAGGGTCACCCCGCCGCCGCCCTGCGCACCCGCGATGCCGGCGGCGGGGTCGCCGGGCAGCGAGGAGAGCAGCGCCAGCGCTAGCAGGGCGACAAGAGCCGCCAGCGATGCCGTTCGTACGTACGGCAAGGGCGAACCGCGGGACGGCCGCCGGCGGATCCTAGACGCTGGCTATCGCCATAGGTCGGGATCGGGCCGGTTCATCAGTCCGAGGCCCAGGTACCCGTACCAGATGACCAGCAGCACGTAGCAGCCTCGGGCCATCGTGATGAAGGTGTCGCGGTCGGCATTGCTGAGTATGGCTGCGATGAAGAAGACCATGATGGCCAGGCTGACGAGGGCAGCCAGCAGCGAGATCGTCTGGTTGAAGTCGTCTCTCGTGGAGAGGCCCAACGCGAAGATGAGGCTGCCAAACCCGAGCGTGATCCCACCCGCGTAGACGAGAGCGGATCCGGCGTAGTAGACGGGAACACTTCCCCTGATCTCCTCGGGGGTCCCGGCATCGGCAAGGATGAAGTCCATGCCACCGGACAGAATCCATCCGGTCAGCCCGACGAAGGTCATGAAGAAGCCCATCTGAACGAAGGCCTTGCCGTTGCCCTCCAGGGTTACGTTCCGCATGAGCGCGTAGAGGCCCGAGAGGATGAGGGCCAGACCAAGGATGATCGCGATGTTGGTCACATTGGTCAGCGCCTCGTTGGAACTCTTCGCCGTAATGGAGCCAACGGCGTCTGATACGTCGGCGCTGTCGATCAGCAGTCCACCCGGCTCGATGAGAAAGAAGACGAAGGCGATTACAGGGCCGAAAATGAGGGACAGACCCGCCAGCCGGTTCACTGATATTGTGCCCATGTTAGAACCTTCCCTTATGTGATGTCGCGACGCGGATCCATGTGGCGCGGCAATCCTAGCATACGTCCGGGGGCGCGCTGCTCGGCGGTCGCGGCAACCGGGAAGCGCGTGCGGCGCACGGAGGTCGCCAGCAGCGTGACGGCGAAGGCGGCCGTCGCCGAGAGCACGACGGCGGGACTCGCGGCGACGCCCGCGTGGAACGAGGCGTAGAGGCCGACCACCGAGGTGGCCGCGCCGATCAGGAAGCTGGCCGCCATGATCTGCGGGATCCGGCGGAACAGCAGGCTCGCGGTGGCCGGCGGGATGATCAGTGTCGCCGTGACCAGCACGATGCCGATTACCTGTAGCGCTACCACCACGGCGAGCGCGATCAGCACCAGCAGCGAGAACTCGAAGAACGCCGTCCGCACCCCGGCCGCGGCCGCCATCGACGGGTCGTAGGCGACCATCACCATCTCCCGGTAGAAGGCGAGCACGAAGCCGATCACGACGACCGCGAGCACCAGCTCGCCGACCAGGTCGGCCTGCGAGACGCCGAGGATGTCACCGAACACGAAGGAGATGAGGTCCGGCGTGTAGGTCTGACGGCGCGAGATGATGAGGATGCCGAGCGAGAAGGCGGAGACGAAGAAGATCGCGATCGCCGTGTCGTAGCTGACGCGCGAGGTGCGCCGCGCGTAGCCGATGCCCAGCGCCGTCGCCACGGCCGCGGCAAGCGCGCCGAGCGCCACGCTCGCGCCGTTGACGAAGGCGATCGCGACGCCGCCCAGCGTGGCGTGCGCGAGCCCGCTGCCCGAGGCCGCCAGCCCCTTGTGGACCACGAACGTCCCGACGACCGAGCCGACCACGCTGACGATCAGCAGCGAGGCGAGCGCGCGTCGCATGAACGTGTACTCGTAGGGCGTGATCAGCCACTCCGCGAGCTCCACGATCAACTGCCCTCAGCTCGCCCGGGCGTCCCCTCGCCCCCGGCAACGATGAACTCGCGATCCGCGCCGACCGGGACGAGCGCGCGCTCGAAGGTGCGCGAGAGGACGTCCTCGGTGAGGACCTCGGCGGGCGGGCCATAGCCCTGCACGCGGCGGTTGAGGCAGCACGCCCCGTGGCAGGCGTTGGCGACGCAGGAGATGTCGTGGGTGGCCATCAGGATGCTGCAGCCCTCGTTGGTGAGTGCGTCGAGGATCGCGAGCAGGTCGTGCTCGACGGCGGCGTCGAGGCCGGCGAACGGCTCGTCGAGCAGGAACAGCCGCGCCCCGCGCGCGATCGAGCGGGCGATCAACACGCGGCGGCGCTGCCCGCCCGACAGCTCGCCCACCTGCCGCCCGGAGAGATCCGAGAGGCCGACGCGCTCGAGTGCGCCCTCAGCGGCCTCACGGTCCTCGCGAGACCAGCGGCGGAAGAGCCTGCTCCCGCGCCAGCGGCCCATCAGCACCACGTCGCGAACGCTCACCGGGAACTCCCAGTCGACCTCCTCGACCTGCGGGGTGTAGGCGACGTCCGCCCGCCTCTCCGAGACGGGGCGCCCGAAGACGCGGACCTCCCCGAGCAGCGGCCGGATGATGCCGAGGATCGACTTGAACAGCGTCGACTTACCGGCGCCGTTCGGCCCCACGAGGCCGACCATCTCGCCCTCGGGGACGACGAAGCTGACGTCCTCGAGGGCTGGCGGCTTGCCGGGGTAGCCGGCCCAGAGGCCGCTGACCTCGAGGGCGAGCGGGCCGTGTGCTTGCGTGCGTTCGCGATGCAACGCCACCGGCCGCCCCGTCCTCCGGCCCGCGCCCGTTTACCCGCCGCCGAGTCCTTCGACCAGCGCGTCCGCGTTTGCACGCATCAGCTTGATGTAGGTGTCGACCTCGTCGGTGAACGCGGCGGAGTAGAGCGTCAGCACGCGCACGCCCGCCTCCTCCGCGATCGACTCGATGGCGTCGGCGGCGAACTGCGGCTCCCGGTAGACGGCGCCGACCTGGCGACCGGCCACGATCTCGATGATCTCGGCGACAGCGGCCGCGCTCGCCTGCTGCGAGGGGTTGCCCGGCAGCACGGTGGCGGCCAGCTCGAGCCCGTACTCCGCGGAGAAGTACTGGAATGCGTCGTGGTAGACGATCAGCACGCGGCTTTCCTGCGGAATGCCGGCGATTGTGGCCCGCACCTCCTCGTCGAGCTTCTGTAGCTCGGCGACGTAGGCCGCCTCGCGCTCCCGGTACGCGGCCGCGTTGTCCGGGTCGGCGTCGACGATCGCGTTGGCGATGTTGCGCACGTAGAC
>VXMT01000042.1 GCA_009840965.1 Chloroflexota bacterium | reverse complement strand
CCCCCACCCCCCCTTGCCTCTTGCCTCGTGGCCTGGGTTATGTGTAAACCACACCTTACACCGCCGGCCCGGCCGGGCCCGGCATCCACAACCTGGTGCTGCGCGTCCCCGATCTCGACGCCGCCGTCGAGGAGCTGCGAAGCCACGAGATCGAGCCGTGGCGCGGCGACCCGGGGGACGGCAGCGAGCCGGGCGAGGAGGTCTTCATTCACCCCGCCCGCGGCGGTCACGGCTTCCTTTTCCGCCTGCGCGGGCCGGACGACCGCGGCGAGCGGCCTCCGCCCGCCGAGGATCACGAGGGCGCGCTCGGCATCGTCGCGCTGGACCACCTCTCGCACGCGCACGGCGAGCGCGACGCCCTCGCGGAGTGGTACGAGCGGGTCTTCGGGACCCGGCTGCAACGCCGCGCGCAGGAGGATGAGCGCCCCTTCGTGACGACGGTGCTGGACATGCCGACCGACCAGATGCACTGGGAGATCCTGCAGCCCGTGGGCGAGGGCTCCTTCATCCACCGCTTCCTCGAGCGCCGCGGTCCGGGCATCCACCACGTCACCTTCCAGGTCGGCGACTGGGAGCGTGCGATCGCCGCCTGCGAGGCGTACGAGGTGACCACCTTCGGCGGCTCGGAGGGCGTCCGGGACGGCTGGGGCTGGGCGGAGACCTTCCTCCACCCCCGCCAGGCAGGCGGGATACTCGTGCAGCTCTTCTGGGAAGAGTCGCCCGGCGTCTGGATCTAGGCATGGCCTCGGACATCGACCTCGGCGCAGCGACGATCATCGAGCTGGGCGAGCGCATCCGCCGCCGCGAGGTCTCGCCCGTCGAGGTGGTCGAGGCGACGAACGAGCGCGTCGAGCGGTTGCAGCCCGTGCTGCACTCGTTCGTCACGCACTGCGGGGACTACGCGCTGGAGCGCGCGCGGCAGGCGGAGCGCGAGATTGCCGCGAACCGCTACCGCGGCCCGCTGCACGGCATCCCCTACACGCTCAAGGACGTGATCGCGACGCGCGGCGTGCGCACCACCTTCGGCAACCCTCGAGGCGTCGACTACCGCCCGCCGGAGCAGGCGACGCTGCACCGGCTGCTGGAGGAGGCGGGCGCGATCCTCGTCGGCAAGGTGGTCTCCGAGATCGGGCGGGACACGAGCGGGCCGGTCGGCTGCCGCAACGCCTGGGATCCCTCGCGCAGCCCCGGGACCTCCAGCAGCGGCTCCGGCTCCGCGACCGCCGCCTCGATGGGCCTGCTCTCGATCGGCACGGACACCGGCGGCTCGGTGCGCCACCCCGGCAGCAACAGCAACCTCGTGGCGATGAAGCCCACGTTCGGGCGGATCAGCCGCCACGGCATCTGGGCCGCCTCCTGGAGCGACGACACCGCCGGCCCGCTAACCAAGACCGTCGAGGACAACGCCGCCGCCCTCGAGGCGATCGGCGTCTACGACCCGCTCGACCCGCTCAGCATCAACGAGCCGCCCTCCGACTACCGCGCCGGCCTCGGCGACGGCATCGCCGGGGTGCGCATCGGCGTGCCGGTCGACGACTGGATCTGGAAGGACTGGCTGAGCGAGGAGGAAGAGGAGATCGTCCGCGCGGCGATCGAGCGCCTGGGCGAGCTGGGCGCGGCGCTTTCCGAGGTGCGCATGCCGCTCGCGGAGCACGCGCGCAACCGCGCGCTTGGTCTCTCGCTGGCCTCGGAGCGGCCGGTCTTCATCCGCGACCATTTCAGCGAGGAGGAGATCGAGGCGTGGACGGAGATCCACCCGCAGATCGAGGCGGGCGAGGCGCAGAGCTTCGAGCAGTACCAGCACACGCAGCAGTTCCGCGCGCGCATCACGCAGGAGGCGAACGCGGTGCTGCGCGAGGTGGACGTGATCGCGATGCCCACGGGCAGCACCTACGGCGACGCCTGGGATGCGCAGACGACGGTGATTCGCGGCCGCGAGGTCTCGGCGCGCTCGCGCGGGGTCTATCGCAACGGCGCGGCCAGCGTCTCAGGGCACCCGGCGATCTCGGTGCCGTGCGGGTTCGGCAACGAGGGTCGCTGGCCTGTGGGGCTGATGCTGCACGGGCGTCCGCTGGAGGAAGCGCTGCTCTACCGCGTCGCCTACGCCTACGAGCAGTCCACCGACTGGCGCCTCCGCCAGCCGCCGCTCTAGCGCGCTCGCGCGCGCGAAGCCTGCCTACTCCGGGGTCAGCCCCAGGACCAGGTCGCGCAGCGTGACCAGCCCCAGGGGCGCCCCGTCCTCGTCGACCACCAGCGCGCGGGAGACGTGAAACTCCACCAGCAGTCGCACGGCGTAACGCGCGAGCATGCCCGAGCGCACCGCCAGCGCCGGCTTCGACATGATCTCGTAGACGTTGACCCGCTCCGGCGCGCGATCGCGCGTGGTGACCTCCCGCGCCACGTCGCTCACCGTGATCAGCCCCAGCTCGTCGTCATCGTCGCGCCGGTTCACCACCAGCGAGCTGATCTGCAGCTCCCGCATCGTCGCCATGGCCTCGGCCACTGTCGCCAGCCCGTCGATCGCATGCACCTGCGACCCCATGACGTCGGATACGCGCAGCGTCGCGTCGTTGCTCTGGTCGCTCATACAGCGCCCTCCAACTCCTCCATCAGCGTGGGCAACTGGGTCGAGAGGCCGACGGCGTCCTCGATGGTGATCTGAAACGCGACGCCGGCGCCGCTCTCGCGGTCCATGTCGCCGGCCGCGGCGATCCGCTCCAGGATGTCCCGCGCCCGCGGCTCCGCCACCAGGAACAGCACCATGTCCCGCCTGGAGGTCAGATCGAGCCCGAGAAAGGTCTTGCCCGGGTTCAGTCCCTCGCCGCGCACCCCGCTGATGATGGTGTCGCCCGTCGCGCCGCCCTCGCGCGCCGCGTCGATGATCTGGTTTGTTTTCTCGTCATTCACCAGCGCGACGACCAGCGCCATCTTCATGGCTGCACCTCCTGCCGTTCTCTCCGTTTGCGCCAGCGCGCTACCCGTTCGGCGGTGATGGCATAGCCTAATACCGACATGATCGGGAATACACTGGCGAAGGCAATGAGCCCGAAGCCGTCGATGAGCGGGCTACGGCCCGGTACGTTCGCGGCGAGACCCAGCCCCAACGCCGCCACCACCGGCACCGTGACGGTCGATGTGGTGACGCCTCCACTGTCATAGGCCAGCGGGACGATGCTGCGACCGGCCAGGTACGTCTGGACGATGACGACCACGTAGGCCGCCACGATGTACCACGGCAGCGGCGTGCCCGTCACGATGCGGAAGCACCCCAGCGACACCCCGGCGGCCACACCCACCGCCACGGCGATACGCAGCCCCCAGGCGTTCACCGAGCGGCCCGAGACCTCCTCGGCCTTCAGCGCCACGGCGATGAGGGACGGCTCGGCGACCGTCGTCGCGAAGCCGATCGCCGCCGCGAAGAGGTACACCAGCCAGTAGTCCTCCCAGCGCACCGCGCCCGCCAGCGAGCCCGCCTCCTCCGTGAGCTGCCGCGCCATCGTCTCGCCGATGGGGAACAGCGCCTGTTCCAGCCCGATCAGGAACAGCGCCAGCCCCAGCAGCACCATGACCGACCCGGCGGCGATGCCCCTGATGTTGGGGAGCCCGCGCCGCAGCACCCCTACCTGGAACACCACGAGGATGACGACGATCGGCGTCACATCGCGCAGCGTGAGGAGCAGGGTCTCGCCGAAGAGCGTGAGAGACTCCTGCATCACGCCACCATCCCGTAGCCCAGCACGCAGATCATGGGCGTGAGACTGGCGAAGGCGATCAGCCCGAAGCCGTCGAGCATCGGGTTGCGCCCCCGGATGGTCGAGGCGAGGCCCACCCCCAGCGCGGTGATCAACGGCACCGTGATCGTGCTGGTCGTGACCCCGCCGGAGTCGTAGGCCACCCCCACGATTTCCTCGGGCGCGAACACGGTCATCACCATCACCAGGATGTAGCCGCCGATGATGAAGCGGTGGATGGGCCAGCCTTTCACGATGCGCAGCACGCCGAGGAGGATCGCGACGCCGACCGCGACGGCCACCACCACGCGCAGCTCAAGGGCGTACTGGTCCTGGGCGGCCTGGCTGCGGCCGATGAAGTCCGCCTCCGCCGCCACGTCGGCCGCCTCGGCCGCCACGGCGATGAGCGCCGGCTCCGCCACGGTCGTGCCGAAGCCGAGACTGAAGGCCAGCGCCAGCAGCGCCGCCGTACTCCCCTTGCGCGCCATTCCCTGCGCCAGCGCCTCGCCGAGCGGGAACAGCCCGCTCTCCAGCCCCTGGACGAACAGCGCCAGCCCCAGGACGACGCAGACCAGCCCGATCGCCACCTCGGCGATATCGGGAAAGGGCTGTTGCAGCACGACGAGCTGGAAGAAGGCAATGACGGCGAAGATCGGTAGCAGGTCTCGAAGAGCGCCTACGACCCGCTTCGCCATGGCCAGCGCGAAACGCCGCAATCCATGCTCCTCGCGCGTGGCTGCATGGGTTCGATGGGGACTGCGCAGCGCGGCTACACGATAAGGAGCGGCCGGGTACGTTTCAAGCGCGATCCGCGGTCCCGCGCCCGTGCCCCGCATCCTCCGCGGTGTAGCCGGCGGGGCCTGCCGGAAGCCCCGCCACGGCGTCAGGCGCCGCGGCCGATGCGCTTGCGCTTGCGCTGCACGTAGTCGACCAGGATGTACTCGCCCAGCTTGTCCGGCGTCGTGTAGAAGACGCGCCCGCCGTTGATCTTCGCGAGCTGGTTGACGAACTCCTTGAGGTAGTAGTTGCGGTCGAGCATGAAGGTGTTGATCGTGATGTCCGCCTGCGTGCAGCGGCGCACTTCCTTCAGCGTCTCGCGGATCGTCGTCGGGCTCGGCGGGTAGGAGAATTGCGAGCGCCCTCGCTCCAGGTGGGCCGTCGGCTCGCCGTCCGAGATCATGATGATCTGCCGCGTGCCGCCGCTGTGCCGGGCCAGCTTGCGGCGCGCCATCATCAGCGCGTGGTGCATGTTGGTGCCGAGCACCGACTCGTCCCAGCGCACGTAGGGCAGATCGGCGATGCGCAGCTCCCTCGCATAGGCGGAGAAGCCGAGGACGTAGAGCTCGTCGCGCGGGTACTGCGTGCTGATCAGGTTGTGCAGCGCGAGCGCCACCTTCTTCGCGGACTGGAACGAGCCGCGCAGCGCCATCGACCAGGAGAGGTCGACCATCACCACGGTCGCGGTCTCGGTCAGCTGCTCGGAGCGGTGCACCTCGAAGTCGTCGGGCATCAGGCGCACGGGGGTCTGAGGCCCCTCGCGCTCGACGGCGTTCATGATCGTGCGGCCCATGTGCAGATGGAACGGGTCGCCGAACTCGTACTCCTTGGTGTCCTCGGTGCGTTCGCCGTGGCGTCCCTGCTCGGGGATCGGGTGGTTGCCGATGCCCTGGCGCTTGAGCTGCGCGTAGATCTCGGTCAGCGCGCGCTGGCCGATCATGCGCGTCCCGCGAGGCGTCAGTTCCCAGGTGCCGCCCTCGCGCCGGATATAGCCCTCGCGCTCGAGGATTTCGAGCAGCTCGCCGAGCTGGTCGATCGCCTCGGAGGCTTCGTCGCCCAGCAGCTCGCGCAGCTGGTCGAGGTCGATGCCGTCGATGTCGCCGTCGTACTGGGCGCGCTCGAGCTGGCGCTCCAGGCCGTCGATGTCCTGCATCTCCGACATGAGCTGCATCGCGGCCTCGAGGCCGATCTCCTCGTCGCCGCGGAAGGGGTAGGCGGGCGCGCGCTCCGCGCCGGGGTTGAGGTACTCGAGGTTGGCGGCGAGCTGTGAGAGCTCGCCCTCCAGCTCCGGGTCGCCGAACTTGTCGGCCATCAGCGACTGCAGCTGCTGGCGCTGGTCGCCCGGCAGCGACTCCATCAGCGACTGCATCGCCTGCGTCTGCGCCTGCATCTGCGCGATCAGCTCGTCGAGCGACTCGGGCGGGTTGTCGCCGAACATGTCGCCGTACTTGTCCATGAAGGAGTCGAAGTCCGGCTGCTCGCCGCGCATGCGCTGGATCAGCATGTCGTTGAGGTCGCGCAGCATCTCTTTCATGCGCTCGAGGTCGCCCTCGGACATCTCGTCGACCATCTTCGAGACGTCGTTGAAGAACGACTCGGTCATGGCCTGCTTGAGCTGATCGACCAGCTCCTGGAACTTGCGCTGCGCCTCCGGGTTGAGGAACTCGTAGTCCTGCAGCGCCTTGACCTGTCCCGCGGGCTCCTCGGGCATCTCGTCGAGGTACTGCTGCTTGCGCTCGACGATGCGGCGCAGCATGTCGGAGAGCTGATCTTCCTCGGACCGGCCGCCTTCGCCGCCCCCGGCCTGCGAGGGCGCTCCGCCGGGCATCGCGCCGCTGGCGCCCGGTGCGCCGTCCTGCTGCTGCGAGGCGCCGCCGTCGCCTTGCTGGCCCTCGGCGCCCCGCGGGCCCTGCTGGTCCTGCTCGCTGCCGTCCTGCGCGCCTTCGCCCGCCTCGCCGCTCGCGCCGTCCGCCTCGTCGGTGGCGTCGGGCTCCGGCTGCGAGGGGCCGCCGGCCTCGGCGAGCCGCTGGTCGAGCGTGCTGTGCTCGAGATCGAGGATCTCGCGCAGCGCCTCCTCGATCTGCTGCATCGTGCCGCCGAGGTCGTACTGGTCGAGGCGCTGGCGGCGCTGCTGGCGCAGCTGGTGGAGCAGGTCGCGCAACCCGGGCGCGCGCATCCCGTCCGGCCTGCGCATCCCGCGCTGCATGAGGTTGCGCAGCGCGTGCTGCAGGTCGCCGAAGTTCATCAGGTCGTCGGAGAGCGCCTCGAGGATATCGCCGGCCTCGAGCTCCGGGATCTCCTGGCTGCCGTCCCAGGCGGAGTAGCGCGCGAGCTGCGTCATGGACTGGATCGACTGTTCCGCCATGCTCCCCCGCCCTTCGCGGTGTTCCGCCGCCGTGGCCGCTCTAGCCCCGGTAGTGGGCCTCTCCGTCGATGCTGTCCTTGTTGAGACGCTTGTTGAGGTGCAGCCCTTCGAGCACGAACTCGATCGCCGAGGCCTGCTCGGCGGCGGACTCGCCCGCGGCGACGCCGGCGACGGCCTCGGCGAGGCCCTCCACGCTGCCGAGCATGGCCAGGTAGTCGGCGGAGGCCATGCCCTCGCCGACCTCGGCGGTGACGCCGGTCTTGAACGCCTCGATCAGCGGCTCCATGTCGCTGATGCTGCAGTGGCGGTTGAAGACGGCGACGACCGCGCCCTGGATCAGGCGCTCGATGATCTGATCCTCGCGGCCTTCCTCGACCGTCTCCAGCTCGACCTTGCCCTCCAGCGAGGCGCGGATGAAGCCGAGGTCGGAGATGCGCGGGGCGACCTCCGGCTCGCCGAGCCGCACGGCGCGGCGCAGCGCGTTGGCGGTCATCGACTCGTAGTTGGAGATCGAGGCGCGCACGGAGACGCCGGAGCGCTGGTTCACGTCGGGCGAGCGCCGCGCGAGGCGCGTGACCTCGGCGACGATCTCCTCCATGTAGCGCGGGACGCGCAGCTCGCGCCCGGCTGCGCCGACGTCGACGCGCTCCTGCGCGACGATCTCGAGCTCCTCGTCGATGTCGCGCGGGTAGTGCGTGCGGATGTGCGAGCCGTAGCGGTCCTTGAGCGGCGTGATGATGCGCCCGCGGTTGGTGTAGTCCTCCGGGTTGGCGGTGGCCACGATGAAGACGTCGAGGGCGAGCCGCACCTTGTGGCCGCGAATCTGGATGTCGCGCTCCTCCATCACGTTGAGCAGGCCGACCTGGATGCGTTCGGCCAGGTCCGGCAGCTCGTTGATGGCGAAGATGCCGCGGTTGGTGCGCGGGATCAGGCCGTAGTGGATGGTCAGCTGGTCGCTGAGGTAGCGGCCCTCGGCGACCTTGATCGGGTCCACCTCGCCGATCAGGTCGGCGATGGTGATGTCGGGCGTGGCGAGCTTCTCGCCGTAGCGCTCGTCGCGGTGCATCCAGTGGATCGGCGCGTCGTCACCGAGTTCCTCGATGATCTGGCGGCCCTGCTCGCTGATCGGGTCGAAGGGGTTCTCCGGGATCTCCGCGCCGGCGAGCGTGGGGATCCACTCGTCGAGCAGCCCGGTGAGGCTGCGGATCAGGCGGGACTTCGCCTGCCCCCGCTCGCCGAGCAGGATCACGTCGTGGCCGGAGAGGATCGCGTTCTGCAGCTGGGGCAGGACGGTCTGGTCGTAGCCCTGGATCTCGGGGAAGAGGTCCGCGCCGCTCTCGATCGCCGCGATCAGGTTCTCGCGCAGCTCCTCGCGCACGCTGCGCAAGCGGTAGTCGGAGCGGCGCAGTGCGCCCAGGGTCGTCGCTCGATCGCTCGCCACCTGGTCCTCCTTGCCGCTGCCCGCGCCGAGGGGGCGTGCCGGGCCGGTCCGCCGCGAGGCCGTCGGGCAGCGTCGGACCGGGCGACGGCGCCTGTACCGCCGCCACGGGGGGCGCCCAGGGTCCCGCCTCGTACCGGCGTCAGTATACGTGCCGCGCCGGATACTGGCGGCGCGATGGCCAAACGCTGCCGGTTCGTGCATCCCTTCCGGTCCCCTCTCCCCGAGGGAGAGGGTTAGGGTGAGGGAGGGCCCGCCCCCCCCGCTGCGTATCGCCAACACAACACTTATGGCAGAACGGACACCAACCACGACCCCACGCAC
>VXMT01000172.1 GCA_009840965.1 Chloroflexota bacterium | reverse complement strand
CCCTCACCCTCCGCCCTCTCCCGCGGGGAGAGGGGACCGGATCGGCTACCCGCTGCCAGCGGCGTACGCGCGGTCCAGCAGCTCGATGACGTGCTGGGCCGTCGAAGGCGAGCCGATGCTGCGCAGGCCCGCTTCGATCTGCAGGGTGCAGCCGATGTTCGCCGTGGCGACGATCGAGGCGTCCGTGGCGGCGATGTCCTCGAGCTTCGCGTCGAGGACCGTGCGTGACATCTCGGGCTGCACGACGGAGTAGATGCCAGCCGATCCGCAGCAGCGATCGGGCGTCGCCAGCTCGCGCAGCTCGAGGCCGGGGATGGCGCGCAGGATGCGCCGAGGGGCGTCGCGCACGCCCTGCGCGTGCGCCAGGTGGCAGGCGTCCTGCAGCGTCACCATCTCCTCGACGCGCCCGAGGCCGGGCTCGAAGTCGCGCTCGGCGACAAACTCCAGCACGTCGCGCACGCGCTCGGAGAACGCCTCGGCGCGCTCGGCCCAGCGGCGGTCGTTGCGCAGCAGGCGGCCGTACTCCTTCATCGCCGCCCCGCAGCCGGCGGCGTTGACGATCACGGCGTCCACGCGCTCGTGCTCGAAGGCCTCGATGTTGCGCCTCGCGAGGTCGCGCGCCGTCTCCGCGTCGCCGGCGTGCGAGTGCAGCGCGCCGCAGCAGACCTGCCGCTCGGGCGCGACGACCTCGCAGCCGAGGCGCGCGAGCACGCGCACCGTCGCGGCGTGCGTCTGCGGGTAGATCTCGCCGTGCACGCAGCCGAGCAGCAGCGCGACGCGCATGCCGGCATCGCGCGGGCGGGCGAGCGGGCCACGGAGCCGGAAGGGACGGCGGCGTAACGAGGGCGCCTGCGCCTCCATATCGCGCAACTTGCGGGGCAGCACCCGCCCGAGCCGCCCTCGCGCGAGCGCGCGCAGGCCGAGCCGCTCGCTCACGCGCGCGCCCGTGAGCAGCAGGCGCAGCAGCCAGGGCGCGGTCAGCACGCGGCGCAGCAGCAGCGTGCGCCACATCCAGCTGCGCGGGCGCACCTCCGGGTTGGCGACGATCGAGGCGCGCGCGTCCTCCATGATCCGCCCATAGGGCACCGAGGAGGGGCAGGCCGTCTCGCAGGCGCGGCACTGCAGGCAGAGATCGAGGTGCGAGATCAGCCGCTCGGTCGCCTCGACCTTGCCGTCGAGCACGCCGCGGATCAGGTGCAGCCGCCCGCGCGGCGACTCCAGCTCGTGGCCCGTCGCGATGTAGGTGGGGCAGGCGGGCAGGCAGAAGCCGCAGTGGATGCAGTTCTGCAGATCCTCGAGGGCGGGCGTGTCCTCGCCGGAGAAGCCGCGCGCCACGAGCCGCTGGATCGGCGCGTCGCTCACGATTCAGCCTCCCAGCGCCCGCGGTTGATGGTACGTCCCGGGTCGAACTGGCGCCGCAGCGCCCGCACCAGCGACCGCTCGCCCTCGCCGAAGGGGTCGACCCCTGCGCGCAGCTCGGGCGGTCCGGCCTCGATCTGCAGGAAGCCCCCGCGCTGCTCGGCGTGGGCGCGCAGCGCGGCGACCTCGGAAGCCTCGAGGGCGCTACCCGCCGCGATCACGCTGCCTGCCGTCAGGTGCCCCCAGGCCACGATGCCGCCGTCCTGCTCCGCCGTCTCGATCGCCTCTATCGTCGCAGCCAACTCGCTCGCCGGCACGCCGAGGCGCAGCACGACGCCCTGGTCGGCCCCGGCGAGGGCGCGCAGCCGCTCCCAGGCGCCGTCAGGCGGCTCGCCCGCCGTGTCCCCGGCGCACTCGACGATCGCCGCCGAGCTGCGGTCCAGCGTCACCTCGTCGCCCATCGCCTCGACCAGCACGTGCGGGCGCTCCTCGAGGCCCGCGAGGGCGGCCGCCCGCGGCGGGAGCACGGAGAGCGCGCGCAGCGGCAGCGCCAGCTCGCGCAGCGAGAGCGCGAGCGCCGAGGCGTCCTCGAGGCGCTCGCGCGGCACGGCCAGCGAGCGCGTGCCGGGGGGCAGCGTGGCGAGCTTGAAGGAGGCCTCGACGATCACGCCGAAGACGCCGAGCGCGCCGGTGTGCAGGCGGTGCAGGTCGTAGCCGCTGACGTTCTTGACCACTCGCCCGCCGCTGCGCACCAGCTCACCCGAGGGCATCGCCACCGTCGCGCCCAGCAGCAGGTCGCGCGCCGCGGCCCGCGCCCCGCGCCCGGCGCCCGGGCGCGCCGTCGCCAGCAGCCCGCCGATCGAGACGCGACCGTCCGGCGGGGGGTCGATCGGGAGGTACTGGCCGTACTCGGCGAGCATCGACTGCAGCGAGCGCAGGCTCGTGCCCGCCTCGATGGTCACGGTCAGGTCGTCGGGCTCGTAGGCGACGGTGCGATCGAGGCCCGAGAGGTCCAGCGCCACGTCGTAGCGGTCGAGCGGGCGGCCGAGCGCGAGCGCGCTGCGCCCGCCCTGCGGCGCGACCACCTGCCCCGCCGCGGCCGCCGAGGCAAGCAGCTCGGCGACCTCCTCGGTGCTGCCCGGCCGCCAGGCCTGATCGGGCGTCACGCCGTCGATCGCGTACGCCGCCGGGTCCGGCGCTGCGCCGTCGCTCATGCCGCGCTGCCTAGATGTAGACGCCGGGCGTGGCGAGGTGCCGGCGCAGCTCGGCGGCGTGTCCGGAGGCGCAGCCGTGCCCGGATGGCATCACCTTGCAGGGGTTGAAGGTGTCGCCCGTGCCGAAGGCGACGCGCAGGCGCTCCATCGCCTCGAGGTCCGCGGGCTCGAAGATCCACTCCATGTAGGAGCGCTTCTCGAGGCCGATGCCGTGCTCGCCGGTGATCGAGCCGCCGGCCTCGACGCAGACACGCATGATCTCGCCGCCGAGGTCCAGCACGCGCTCCGTCGCGCCCTCGTCGAGCTCGTCGAACATGATGTTGGGGTGCAGGTTGCCGTCGCCGGCGTGGAAGATGTTGGCGCAGCGGAAGCCGTACTCGTCCGCCAGCCCGTTCACCGCCGCCATCACCTCCGGCAGCTTCGTGCGCGGCACGACGCCGTCGAGGATGTAGAAGTTCGGCGAGCTGGCGCCGATCGCGCCGATCCCGCCCTTGCGGCCTTCCCAGAGCCGCTCGCGTTCCCGCTCGGACTCGGCGACCCGGATCTCGCGCGCGCCCGCACCGCGGCAGGCCGCGTCGACGCGCTCCACGTCGGCCTCCACCGACTCCGGGACGCCCTCGACCTCGATCAGCAGCACCGCGCCGGCGTCGAGCGGGTAGCCGACGTGCATCTGCGGCTCGACGATGCGGATGATCGCCTGGTCCAGCATCTCCATCGCCACCGGCAGCACGCCGCCGCGGATCACCGCCGAGACCGCCTCCGAGGCGTCCTCGATGCTGTCGAAGATGGCGAGCATCGTGCGCACGTCGGGCGGGAGGCTGACGAGCGAGACGCAAACCTTCGTGACGATGCCGAGGGTGCCCTCGCCGCCACAGAAGACGCCGCGCAGGTCCGGGCCCGGCACGTCCGGCTGCCGCCCGCCGAGCCAGGTCAGCCGCCCGTCCGGCAGCACCACCTCGATGCCGAGCACGTGGTTGACCGTGCTGCCGTGCGCGAGCGTGTGCGGCCCGCCGGCGTTCGTCCCGACGTTGCCGCCGATCGTGCAGATGCGCTGCGAGGAGGGGTCGGGCGCGTAGCGCAGCCCGTGCTTCGCGCAGGCGTCCTGCAGCGCGAGGTTGATCACTCCCGGCTCGAGCACCGCGACGCGGTTCACCGGATCGAGATCGAGGATGCGGTTCATGCGCGTCATCACCACGGCGATGCCGCCGAGGATGGGCACCGTGCCCCCCGCCAGACCCGTCCCGGAGCCCCGAGGCACCACCGGCACGCGGTGCCGGCTCGCGATCTCGACGGCGGCGGCGACCTCCTCGGCGCTGCCGGGCAGCACCACGGCGTCGGGTCGCGCGCGCTCGATCGTCGCGTCGTACTCGTAGCCGATCAGGTCCTCCGGCAGGTGCAGCACATGCGCCTCGCCGAGGGCCCCCTGCAACTCGCGGATCAGCTCGTCATTCGCCATGCAGCGAGTCTAGCACCGGACGCTGTTGCGCCCTCTCACGAGGTGACAGGGCGGGGTGGAGCCCAGCGCGCGCCCATCCCGCTCCGCCCCTCCCCAAGGAGACGTTCGCGTAACCGCGCCGGGGCGCCCTGGCTCGCCTCCGGCCCCTCTCCTGGGGGAGAGCGGATAAAGCCCCGAAGGCCGGCCCGGTCCCCTCTCCCCGAGGGAGAGGGCGGAGGGTGAGGGCGCCTCCGGGCCACGTTGCGCCATCGGCGCTCACGGGCTCGGCGGTGGGTGGGCGCGCCTGGATTCCGGCTTTCGCCGGAATGACGGTAGTGAACTCGTCGGAATGACAGTCGTGGAGAGAGACCGGGACTTCCTACCCGCGCGCGAGGCCCGGCCCGGCCACCTCGCCGGCGGCGGTCACGACCACATCGGCGTAGCTGCCGCCGCGCAGGCGCGCGCCCGGCTCGACGAGGACGCGCGTCAGCCCGGCGTCCTCGATCACCGCGTCCGCGCCGACGACCGTCTCCGTGAGGCGGCAGCCCTCGACCGTCGCACCCTCGCCGATCATCACCGGGCCCGCGATGTGCGAGCCGCGCACGCGCGCGTCCGCGGCGGCGACGACGGCGCCGCTGACCGCGTTCCCAGCGTCCGCGAGTCCGGAAACATCGCCAGCCTCAATGCCCGCGAGCAGGCGGGACTGCGCCTGCAGCAGCCCCTCCAGCGTCCCGCCGTCGAGCCACTCGCCGTCGAGCGTCCAGCCGCGCAGCTCGCGGCCCTCCTCGAGCAGCATCGCGACCGTCGCGGTGAGGTCGGACTCACCTTTGGCGTTGATGTAGGGGTCCATGCGCACCCGCTCGACGGCTTCCGGCGCGAGCAGCCAGAGCCCCACCAGCGCGAGGTTCGAGCGCGGCTGCTCCGGCTTCTCCTCGAGGTCCACGATCCGATCGCCCTCGAGCAGCGCGACCCCGAAGGCGCGCGGATCCTCGACGGCTTGCAGCAGCAGCCCGGCCGTCGCCCCCGACTCTTCGAAGCGCCGCAGCAGCGCCGCGTCGGCGCCGCTCAGCACCGTATCGACCGCCAGCACGGCGACCGTGCGGTCCTCGAGCGCGTCGCGGACCGAGGCGACCGCGTCGCCGGGCCCGTTCGGTTCGTGCTGCACGGCCTCGGACACCGTGACGCCGGGCGGCGCGTGGCCGCGCGCGACCTCGGCGGTCGTCGCGTCTCCGGGCCCGACGACGACGGCGATCTCGCGCAGCCCCAGCGATGCCAGCAGATCGAGCGCGTAGACGATCAGCGGCCGGTTGAGCAGCGGCACGAGCGGCTTCGGCGTACGGGGCGTGATCGGCCGCAGCCGCGTCCCCAGCCCCGCCGTCAGCACCACCCCGAGCGGCTCCCGAGCCATCATCGCGCTCCTCGCCGCCAGCATCGCACTGGCGCTCCCGCCGGTCGACCGCGGGCAGCACACCGCACACCGCGCGAGTCGCTATCATCGCGGGCGGACGGGGGCGGGATGCTGCTGCGAGGGCTTAACGTCGTCGAGATCTCCGCGAGCGGGGCCGCGGCGTGGGCCACGAAGGAGCTCGCCGACTGGGGCGCGAACGTCGTCGCCCTCGAGCCGTCCCAGGGCACCCCGCTGCGCCGCGAGCCGCCCTTCTACGAGCGCGACGGCGAACGCCGCAGCGCCACCTGGCAGTGGCTCTCGCGCGGCAAGACGGTCGTCGCCGTCGGACGGTACCTCGACACCACGCCCGAGGACGCGCTCGCGCTCTGCCGCGAGGCCGACCTCGTCGTCGCCGAGCACGAGCCGGCGGCCGCGCTGCTCGGTCTCAAACCCGCCGAGCTGCGACCCGCCCTCGAGGGCCACACGGTGGTCGCGCGCATCGCCGCCTTCCAGCCGGAGGGGCCGTACGCGCACTACCGCGCGACGGACCTCGGGATCTGCTCGCTGGGCGGCTGGACGGGGATGCTCGGGGCACCCGACCGCTACCCCCTGCGCCCCGCGGGCGACCTGGGGACGCGCGCGACGGGCCTGCACACGCTCGCGGCGGTGCTGCTCGGCCTGCGCCACCGCGAGGGCGGGGCCGAGCCCTCGTTCATCGAGATCTCCGCGCAGGCGGTCGCCGCCTCGCTGCTGACGAGCCCCTGGCTGGCCTACAGCATGTCCGGAGCCATCGGTTTCCGGCGCGCGGCCTCGTGGCCGAACGCCTCCGTGCGCTGCAAGGACGGCCACGTCGGCATCCTCCCGCTCACCCACCAGCACTGGGCCTCGCTCTGCGAGCTGACCGGCATCGCCGACGTCCTCGACGAGCCGGGCGGGCGCGAGCTGGCCTACCGGCAGCAGCACGGCGCGGCGCTCTGGCAGCGCGTGCGCGGCTGGTACGAGGCGCGCACGCGCGAGCAGGTCTACATGGCCGGCCAGTCCGTGCGCGTGCCCTCGGGGCCCTGCGACAGCGTCTCGCAGCGCCTCGCCGACGCGCAGCTGGAGGCGCGCGGCTTCTTCGAGCGCGCCGTCGTCGACGGCGTGATGCTGCGCGTGCCGCGCGTGCCCTACCGCATCGCCGGCGCGCCAACGCTGCCGCGCGGCGCGGCGCAGGAGGAGGCGCGCGCAAGCTTCGGCTCCACCGACACGCCCGCGAGCGACGCCGATCCGCCGGCGCTGCCGCTCGAGGGCGTGCGCGTGATCGACCTGACCTGGTTCTGGTCCGGCCCCCACGCCACGATGAACCTCGGGGCGTTCGGGGCGGACGTGATCAAGGTCGAGTCCGTGAGCCGCCCGGACTCCTACCGCTTCACCGGGAGCGCGGGCGAGGGCGAGCGGCCCTGGGAGCGCAACTACCTCTGGAATGACTCCAACCAGAACAAGCGCGGGCTCACGCTCGACCTCAACACGGAGACCGGCCGAGGGCTCTTCGAGCGGCTGCTGCGCGAGGGCGACGTGGTGATCAGCAACTTCTCCAACCGCGTGCTGCCCAACCTCGGCTACACCTCGGAGCGACTGCACGAGATCAACCCGCAGCTGATCAGCGTGACGATGCCCGGCTACGGCCCGGACGGTCCCTGGGGCGACTTCGTCGGCTTCGGCAGCACCTTCGAGCAGGCGGTTGTCGGGGCGATGAACGGCTACCCGGACGACGACCAGCCGCGCCTGATCGGCGGGGCCTGCGACCCGATCGTCGGGATGAACGCGGTCGTCGCCGTCCTGCTGGCGCTGCGCCATCGCGAGCAGTCCGGCCTCGGCACGACGGTCGAGGTGCCGCAGTGCGAGGCGCTCGACGCGATGCTGGGGCCGGAGCACATCGCCGTGCAGCACGGCGCGCCCGACCCCGGCCTCCGCGGCAACAAGCACGACCGCATGGCCCCGCACGAGGTCTACCCGACCGCCGGCGAGGACGACTGGATCAGCATCGCCGTCGACGACGACGAAGAGTTCGCAGCCCTCGCGAGCGTCCTCGGGACACCGGAACTGGCGGAGGACGAGCGCTTCGCGAGCGCGGAGGCGCGCAAGGCGCACGAGGGCGAGCTGGACGAGCTGGTCGCGGCCGCGGTGCGCGAGCGCGACGCGGTCGAGCTGGAGGCGGCGCTGCAGGCGGTGGGCGTGGCCGGTTGCCGGGTGACGCCGCCGCACGAGCTGACGAAGGACGTGGGCCTGCGCCACTTCGGGTACTTCCAGGAGCTGACTCGCGAACTGACCGGCACGCACCTCTACAAGACGTTCCCCTTCCGCTTCAGCGCCTTCCCCGTCGCCCACCGCCGCGTCGCCCCGCTGCTCGGGGAGCACAACCGCGAGGTGCTGTCCGACGTGCTCGGCCTCGGCGAGGAGGAGCTGGACGCCCTCGAGGCTGCGGGTGAGATCGGGATGCTGCCGTCCTGGTCGCCGACGCCGGGCTAGCAGCCGAGCGCGCGCGGTATCCTCGGAGCATGGTGACGACGACCGAGCTCGTGAATCCGGGGTTGAAGGAGTGGGCCGTCGTCGTGCGCGCGCTGCGCGACGGCCGCCAGATCATCGACCTGCGCAAGGGCGGCATCCGCGAGGAGGGCCACCGCTTCCGCGTGCGCGCCTCGCGCTTCTGGCTCTACGAGAGCTACGAGCACCAGCGCCCGGAGCTGATCCGCCCCGCCGAGCGCCCGCTGATCGAGGCTGTCGCCGCATCGGCGCCCGCGGCCGGCGAGCTGCGGGTCGACGCCTGGGCGGAGATCGAGGAGACGGCGGCGCTGACCGAGCCGGAGCAGGTGGCGGCGCTCGACGGGCAACACATCTGGACCTCGGACTACGCGGAGCAGCGCTTCCGCTGGCGTCCGAAGGCGCCGCTGATCGTGCTCGTGCTGCGCGTCCACCGCCTCGCCGAGCCGCTTACCGTCCCGGTGCGCGATCACTACGCCGGCTGCACCTCCTGGACGCCCATGTCCGACCTGCCCCCCGACCCGCGCGAGGCCGCCTCGACGCCCGTGCTCGACGACGCCGCGTTCGCCGAGCGCCGCGCCGCGCTCCACGCCGCGCTACCGGGCGTCACGTTCGAGGCGCCGGAGATCGAGGCGTAGCTCACTCCCCCTCACCCTCCGCCCTCTCCCGCGGGGGGAGAGGGGACCGGGCCGCCCTCGGGAGTTGGTGCGCCGATCCGGCCCCCTCTCCTGGGGGAGAGGGTTGGGGGG
>VXMT01000131.1 GCA_009840965.1 Chloroflexota bacterium | reverse complement strand
TCCGGCCCCCTCTCCCTGGGGAGAGGGCGGGGGTGAGGGGGAAGACTCCCGCGCGTCTCCGAAGCCCCGATGGGGCAACGCAATCCCGGAGGGTGGACCCCTCCCTCACCCTAACCCTCTCCCTCGGGGAGAGGGGACCGGATCTGGCCTCGAACGCCGGGTGCGCCCTCGATGGTTCGGAGGATGCTAGCGCTGGGGGTCGACGAAGACCTCGCGGTAGGCGAAGCGCCAGCGGCCGCCCACGCGGCGCAGCGTGTCGTGGTAGAGGCCGACCGGGCCGATGCCGCGCTCCCCGTCCCGCGAGCGATCCTGGTAGAGGCGCAGCAGGTAGACGCGCATCGTCGCCTCGTCGCCGTCGCCCTCGATGATCGGGCTGTTGGTCATGTGCCGGGCGGCGCCGGAACGCGCGTGGTCTCCGCGCGCGAACTCGATCAGCGCCTCGCGCCCCTGGACGTGCAGCCCCGCGCGCCGCAACTCGATCACGCCGTCGTCGGTGAAGCAGTCGGCGTAGGCCTCGCCGTCACCCGAGTCGATCGCATGGGCGTAACGTCCGAGCAGCTCGAGGATCTCGAGACGGTCGGCGACGGTCAGCGGCATCGCGGCGCTCCGCTGCAGGCTGCGGTGCTGCTAGATGCCCAGGAACTCGTTCTGCGCGCTGAGCAGCATCACGTCGATCTTCGCCTGGAACTCGTCGACGTCCAGGCTCATGATCTGCAGGTCGTGGAGCGCGCCGTCGCGGTCCATGACCTGGTTGCGCAGGCGCGCCTCGCGCTGGAAGCCCATGCGGCTGAAGACCTTGATGGCGGCTTCCTGGTCCGTGGTCATCTGCGCCATCATCTTCTTCACGCCTCGCTGCTTGGCGAATGCGAAGGCCTGCTCGGTGAGCAGCCGGCCGAGGTGCTTGCCGCGCATCTCGTGCGAGATCAGCACGCGCAGCTCCGCCACGTGGCGGGTCCAGCCGAGGCGGTCCGTGGCCACCGAGGTGTAGCCGACGATTGCATCGTTACGGACGGCCGCGATCGTCGTGTAGTAGCCCTCCTCGATGTCCTGGATCCACTGATCGACGTTCGACGGGTCGGTGATGTCCCGGCGCAGGAAGAGCAGGTCGTGCGTGGGCAGCTTGCGCGCGAAGTCGAGCATCGCCTCGCGGTCGTTGCGCTCCAGGAAACGCAGGGTCAGCGTCTCGCCATCGAGCGCGATCGCGGCGGGGTACTCGAGCGGTTCCGCACTCTGCGCAGCTACCTGATCGGCGATCTGTCCACCGAACAGTCTTCCGAGCCCTTGCAGCAGTCCCATCTCGGTCCCCCAATGAGCCGCAATCGCTCACCCCGGCCGCGCGCCCGGGTCCGGGCGAAGCGGTTCTCCCCAACAGTCTCACGCCTGCGGCACTCCCTTTCAACCCTGTGACGCGCTTCACGGCTCTGGCAGGGCTCGCTGCCCCTGAGCGACCTCGCGCGTACCATCGGCGAATGCCGCCGGACGCCTTCCACCTGCGCGCCACCGTGCTGCCCTACGGGGATGCGCCGTCCGACCTCTGGGTGCGCGCCGGATGCATCCACTCGCGCCCGATCGACGGCGCCGAGGCGCTCGCGCCCGAGGGCGGCTACGTGCTCCCCGGCCTCGTCGACGCCCACGTCCACCTCGTGACCAACCGCGAGTACAAAGGGCTGCCGGCCGGCTCGCGCGAGGTGGTCGACCGCAACCGTGGCGACTTCCTGCGGCGCGGCGTGCTGCTGCTGCGCGACATGGGCGCCTTCACCCGCCGCGAGGCCGAGCAACCGGCTACGCTCGGCCTGCCCCGCGACGACGGCCTCCCGCCCGTGATCGCCTCCGGCCAGCCGCTCGCGCCGGAAGGCGTCTTCACCGGCATCCAGGAGCCGACCACGCCCGAGCAGCTGGAGGCGCACGCCCTGCGGCGCGCGCGCGATCAGCACGCGCCCTGGGTCAAGGTGATCCTCGACAACTTCCCCCCGCACTTCGCGCCCGCCGTGGACGGCGTGCCGGGCATGGTGAACTACCGCGAGCCCGAGCTGCGCGCCGCCGCCGACGCCGTGCACGCGGCCGGCGCGCGCATCGCCGTGCACGCCTTCACCCACGAGGCCGCCGCCAGCGCCGTCGCCGCGGGCGTCGACTCGATCGAGCACGGCTGGGGCCTCGACGGAGACCTCGTCGAGGAGATGGCGCGGCGCGGCATCGCCTGGACGCCGACGCTCGCGCTCGACGCGATGATGCTGGACATGGCCGCGGGCGGTCGCGGGCAGTCGCAGAGCGCGGCCGTCGGGCGCTGGCTACACGAGGCAGTCGATCGCATCGAGCCGCTGATCGTGCGCGCCCGGCGGCTGGGCGTCCCGCTGCTCGCCGGCACCGACGGCGTCGAGCCCGTCGCCCGCGAGGTCGCGCGCCTGCAGCAGGCGGGCCTCGAGCCGGCGGACGCCCTCGCAACCGCCTCCAGCGCCGCGCGCGAGGCGCTCGGCGAGCCCGGCATCGAGGACGGCGCACCCGCCGACCTGCTCTGGTTCGCGCACGACCCGCGCGAGTCGCCGGAGCTGCTGGAGCAGCCCGACCTCGTGCTGCTGCGCGGCGAGCGGATCGAGTCCGCCCGCGGGTAGCGGCGAGCCGCGCCACGGCGCAGACTCGGACGTGCGCGCGACGGGAGCACGACGGTGAGCTGGTGGCCGAGCGCCGAGGGCGCAGTCTGGGACTGGGGTTGGACCCCCTACCCCGCCGTCTGGCTGCTGCTCGCCGCGATCGCCGTCGCGTACGCCCTTCGGGTGCGCTCGCTGCTCCCGGCGCATCGCCGCGCGGGTGACCCCGAGGTCAGCGCCGACCAGATCGTGCTCTTCGCCGCGGGGCTCGTGGTGCTGTGGGCCGCCCTCGACTGGCCGCTCGGCGCGCTCGCCGCCGGCTACCTGGCGAGCGCGAACGCGCTGCAGGACCTGCTGATCACGCTCGGCGCGGCCCCGCTGCTGCTGCTCGGGCTGCCGCGAGGCCGCCCGCGGCCGGACCCGGCGCACGACCTGCGAGGCCGAGCCGTGCTGCGGTTACAGCGCGCCCTCGGTTCCCCCGTCGTGGGCGGCGCGACCTTCGGGATCGCGCTCGCGGTCACGCACCTGCCGGCCGTGGTGGACGCGCTGCGGCCTTCGCCCTGGGGCTCGTTCGCGATCACGGCGGCCTGGCTCGCCGCGGCCGTCGTGCTCTGGTCGCCGCTCGTCGGGCCGCTCGCCGGACGGCACCGGCCTCCCTACCTCGTGGGGATGCTCTACCTCGTCGCGCCGTTCATCTTCCCGAAGGTCGTCGGGGCCTTCTACCTCTTCCGCGACGACCCGCTCTACGACGTCTACGGGAGCGCGCCTCGCGTCTGGGCCGACGTCACCGCGCACGGCGACCAGCAGGTGGCCGGCTTCACGCTCTGGATCATCGGCAGCTTCATGGTGATCGCCGCGCTCGCCGTGCTGTTCTTCCGCTGGTACCAGGAGGACCGACGCATGAGCACGCCCGACAGCCTCGAGGTTCCCGCCGACCCGCGCGCCGTCGACGCGCTGTTCGACGTGCCCGGCGGCTGGGCGGCGCTGGAGCGGCTGATCGCCAGCGTGCAGACGGCGCTGCCGCCTCGCTGGTCCGGCGCGGAGCTGGGCTTCGCCTACCGCGAGCTGGGCGGCGAGACGAACGAGACGCAGGTGATCCTGGAGCTGCACGTCGCCCTCGACGGCCGCGCCGAGGCGCAGCTCGCCCACGCGATCGAGACGGACTACGAGGCGCACCTCGCCTCGCTCGCGCCCGCCCGCCGCGAGCAGATCGCGCGCCGCATCGCCTTCCGCATCGTCGGCTACGGCAGCCGCGTCAGCTGAGGCCGCTCGGCGCCGCCCCGAGATGGAGTCGGGGGCGGAACTACTCGGGTAGACTGGAGTTGCGGGCTTGGCGGGCTCAGGCAAGCGGACCCAGGGAGCGAATGGCGATGCGCCTTCGCATGCTTGCCCTCGTAGCCGGCGGCCTGCTCCTCGCGGCCTGCCTCGGCAAGGGCGAGGCGCCGCCGCCCAGCGCTACGCCGACGACCGTCCCGATAACGGCGACCGCGACACCCCCACCGGCGGCCACGCCCTCGCCGACGGCGCTCCCCACACCCAGCGCCACGCCCGCGCCCACGCCTACACAGGCGGCAACCGCCACGCTGGGCGCGACCTCGGCCGCAACACCATCGCCCAGCCCGACTCCGACGCCCTCGCCGACCCCTACGCCCACGCCCACGCCGGAAGCCGCGCCTGAGCCGTGTGGCAGCGTCGAGTGCATCGCGGTCAACCCGTGCCGGGGCTTCGAGTGCCTGGAGGCTGACCCGGACCCCTATCCCTGTCCCGGCTACGATTGCATCGAGGCCGTACCCAACGCCTTCGAGCGCCGCGTCTTCGAGCCCGGCGAGCGCATCGACTGGAGCGAAGGCGTCCTCACTCTTGACACCGCGAGCGGGCGCATCGAGGCCTATCGCGTCGAGGGAGGAGGGGATGCGCACTCCCTGAGTCCCGACGGGGCCTGGATTACGCTGCTTACGAGCGTACGGAGCACCGGTCTGTACTGGAGCCTAGTGCTCCACCGCCCGTCTGGCCAGGCCTGGCGCTGGGCTGAGGGCGGCGACGACGCGCTCGCCAGCTTCCTGAGGGACGAGCTGCAGCTCGAGTACCCGGCGTGTGTGACCCGCCCCGTGCCGCGGCCACCGCTAGGTCAGGCGGGCCACTCCGGGGTGGACTGCGACGAAGCCGGCATGGCGCCCCTGTCCGAGTGCCAGGGGCGGCTCTCCCCGGACGGCGGGTACGTGGCGCAGCAATGGGGACAGCCGGACTGGATCAAGGACCGCGATTTCCACCTCGCGCTCCATGCGGCTCCCTCGGTGGTGATCGCCGATGCGGAGACATGTGAGCCGCTCGTCCGCGTCGCGGGGGCGTACGCATTCGAAACGTTCTGGGAGGGGCAGTGGCTCTCGAACAGCGAGGGGTTTGTGGTGGGCGTGCAGGATGGCTTCGCGGTCGCGCGCGTTCATCCGCCCGAGTTGGTCGCCCTCCCTCCCATCCCTTCTCCGGCTGAGTGGTTCGAGTGGCCGCCGCGACCCGTACCGGCCCCCACGGGTGACGGCCGCTTCTTCGCCTGGGACTACGCGGGCGTCTACGACGCCGAGTCCGACCGCTGGACGCTCACTGGCTTCCGCGGGCAATTCGGTCCGTTCTCCTGGGGCGAGACGCACGAGGAGATGCGCTACACGCTGGCCTACTCAGGCGAAGGCCTGATCGGTTGGCGCTCCTCCCCGCCGCGCATCGAGTTCCCCCCGTTCGCCGAGGTCGCGTTCCGCGTGGCGGGAACCGGCTCATGCCTCAACCTCCGGGACGACCCGAGCTCGAAGGCGCGGGTGCTGGATTGCCTGCCTGATGGGGAACGCCTGATCGCGGCGGTCCCGCCTCTGGCGGAAGCGTCATGCGCGGACGGCATCTCCGATCTCGTGAGCTGCCTCCCGATGGCTCGCGACGAGTGGACTGACGAACAGGTTCTCCAGTGGGTCTATGTCCGAGCCGCATCGGGACTGGGAGGCTGGGCGGCATACGCCATCACCGATCACGACACGATCGTATCGGAGGACGGGCCGCGCACCACAGTGCATCTCGTACCGGAGCCGACCCCGGCTGTCGCAGTCTCCGTGCAGTTCACGGACCTTGCGCTCGGTGAGCCGCGTCACCAGCCGGCGGGCTATGCGCTGTTCAGCCGGCTTCGCAGTTGCTTATGGAACTGTGGCGGCGAGACGGTTGGTGTCCTGCGGACCGTCCGGAGCGGACTGGACGGCGATCTCTCGGCAGAGTACCCGCTGGCCCTGTCGGCGCCGTATCCGCCGGCGTTCGCGGACGAGGTTGGGTACGACTACGCCGGCTTTGGGATGAACAGCGACGGGACCCTGATCGCGGCCGCGCGCTGCTTGGTCGGGTACTGCGGCGATGGTCACAGCCACGACGCCGTCGAGGAAGTCTGGGTCTCGCGCGACGGCGGCGAGAGCTGGGAGAACTGGGGCCCGGTGGTGAGTCCGTCCGAGGGGATCGTGAGGGTGACGGGCGACGATGTCGCCCTCTTGGAGTCGGGGGGCGACGGCCGGATCCGTCAGGTCCGCTGGGTCCACGCCGGCACGGTGTTCCCCGCTGCTGGCGGCGGCATGGACTCGCTCCTCGGCTGGGAAGGCGATGCTCCCGTCTGGGGAGCGCTTGAGATCGCGGCCTCGCCGCAGGTGCTGTCGGATCTGATCGACTGGCACTGGACGCTTATCCAGAGCCTCAGCGACGGCTCAACGGTCTGGCGTGCGCACGAGGGCGGCCAGCGGCTCCTGCTCCTGGCCGTCCTCGATGCGGATGGCGCCGTCCGCGAGGCGTACGGCTGGCGGACTGCCGACCATGTCGGCCGCCTCATCGGGATGGGCGACGGCCGCTTCGCCGGGTTCAGCATCCAGGGTGGGCACGAGCCCGTCGGAGCAACCGCCCATCTCCCGTTCCTTATCGATCTGGCGACCGAGAGCGTCCACCCGTTGTCGGGCCTCCCGAGCACGGGACCGTGGGCCGAACCCTGGCGCGCCATCGCCCTCCCCGCCGAATAGACGCGCCTCAAGGGGAAGGGCGGAGCCGGCCGCTTACTGGCGCCTACTGGTCCGTGCGGTAGAGGTAGCGGATGTCCCAGAGGCCGTAGAGCGTCGGGGTGGTGTTGCCGAAGACCTTGCGCACGGCGCTGAGGCGCTCGGACAACGTCGTGTAGATCAGCGGCAGCTGCTCGGCGGCGATCGCCTGGGCGTCGCGGTAGTGCTCCACCCGCTTCTCGCGGTCCAGCTCCTGGCTGCCGAGGATGTAGAGCTCGTCGATCCGCGCCTCCCACTCGCTGGCCGGCTCCTCCTGCTTCGGGTTCCAGAGGTGCAGGTCGGCGCTGCTGTGCCAGACACCGATCCCGCCGTGCGGCTCCGTCCCGCCCGTGAGCCCGATCACGATCGCCTCCCACTCGTAGGAGGTGGTGAGCTGGCCCACCAGCTCGCCGAAGTCGATGGCGTCGTAGTTCGCCTTGATCCCGATCGCGGACAGGTTCTCGGCGATCAGCGCCGCGACCTGCTCGCGCACGGTGTTGCCCGCATTCGTGACCAGCCTGAACTCGATCGGGTTGCCCGCGCCGTCCTCGCGCACGCCGTCCCCGTCGCTGTCCCTCCACTCGAGGCCGTCGAGGATCTCGTTGGCCTCGTCGACGTCGTACTCGTACTTGCGCACGTCCGGGTTGTGGAAGTCGCCCGCGGCCGGGCTGATCGCCGCCCACTGCGGGTAGCCGAGGCCGTGCATGACTTCCGTGACGATCCGATCCTTGTCGATGGCGTGCGCGACGGCGCGGCGGAAGTCCTGGCTGCTGAACCAGGCGAGCTTCTCCGGAGCGACGTAGGGCGCGCCGCTCTCCGCGTTCGAGCCGGGGTTCTGGTTGAAGGCGAGGAAGGTCGTGCCGAAGGCCGGGCCGCGCCGGTGGATGGTGAAGTTCCCCTCCTCCTCGAGCGGCTTGAGGCCCGCGTACTCCTCGCCGGTGACCCCATGCACGTCCGTCTCGCCCGCCTCGAACAGGACGAGCTCGGCCTCGATGTCCTCGACGAGCAGGTGCACGATGGTCTCGATGTAGGGGAGGCCGTTGCCCTCGGCGTCCGTCATCCAGTAGTTCGGATTGCGCCTCAGCACCACGCGCTCGCCGGGCTCGTAGCTCTCGATAGTGAACGGCCCCGTGCCGATCACCGTCGTCGGGTCGGCGTCGATCGTCCAGACCTCGGTGAAGGTGCCGGCCTCGACGTGCGGCTCGAGGATGTGGCGGGGGTAGATCGCCGTGCCCATCGAGCGGATGAAGGGCGCGAACGATGTCGGCAGCACGAAGCGGACGGTGTAGTCGTCCACCGCCGTCACGGTCATCGTGTCCTGCGTCCACTCCCCGCTCTCGTCGAGGAAGCGGAAGATGAACGCCTGGCGGGTGTTGGTCGGGACCTCCTCGTTGTAGATGATGCGGTTGAACGTGAACTCCACGTCGTGCGCCGTGAACGGCTGGCCGTCGTGCCAGGCGACGTCGCGGCGCAGGTAGAAGGTCCAGCTCAGCCCGTCTTCCGAGTGCTCCCAGGACTCCGCCAGCGAGGGCTCGACCTCGTCGGTCAGCCACGAGACTTCGGTCAGGCCGTCGAAGAGCAGGCTGAGCAGGCCCGAGGAGTAGGCGTCGTTGGCGAGCGGGAGGTTGAAGGTCAGCGGCTCGCCGATGGTCGACGAGGTGATCGTGCCGCCCGGCGTCCCGATCTCGTACTCGAAGGCCTCGGCGTTCTCCTTGAGCGAACCGACGATTGCCTCGGGCGTGTCGGCCGCATCCCCGTCGTCGTCGCCGTCGCCGCAGGCGGCGAGCAGCAGCGGCGCCGCGAGCAGCAACGGCGCGAGGAACCACGCACGAGTCATCCGCCACCTCGACATCGGCCGCCTCCTTCAGTGGGTCCGCAGGTGAGACAGCATATCGCGCGCCTGCGCTGCGATCGTCCGGCGAGGGTCCACCTTACGGAATTGCGTTGCGCCATCGGGGCTCTCGGAGACGCGCGGGAGTCCTCCCCCTCCCCCCCCCCCCGGGCGGGTATACACATCTGACGCTGCCGCCGAGGTGGCGCGTGTAGAT
>VXMT01000062.1 GCA_009840965.1 Chloroflexota bacterium | reverse complement strand
CGGTATGTTTCTGTGGCACTTTCCGTCGGCTCGCGCCGCCCGGCCGTTAGCCGGCGCCCTGTCCGGTGGAGTTCGGACTTTCCTCCCGCGGCCCGCCGCAGGGCGTTCCGCCGGCGGCCGTCCGGCCCCCTGGCCACCCTCGATCCTACTCCGGCGCGCCCGCCCCCCGCGACATCACGTGCAGATCGTCCGCCGGCAGCTCCACCACCCAGCGCTCCCGGCGAGCCACGCCGAGGATCTCGTAGGGCCTCGATGCGACCTCGACAGCGATCGGCGGCCCGGCGCCGTCGGGTACGAGGTGCAACGTGTGGGTGTTGCCGAAGGCAAGGTCGTCGACGACGCTCGCGACGAAGCAGTTCTCCGGCAGCCCCCCGTCCGGGTCGAGCCGCCGCAGCACGACCCGCTCCGCCCGGATCGCGACATCGACCGCCTCCGCCTCCGCAACGCCTGGGGGCAGCTCCGTTCGCAGCGGCAACCCGGCCACCACCACGCCCTCGCCGCGCCGCTCTGCCTCGAAAATGTTGGAGAAGCCGGTCAGCTCCGCGACGAGCCGCGAGGCGGGGCGGCGGAAGACCTCGTCGCGCGCAGCGAACTGCAGCACCCGGCCCTCGTCGAGGACGGCGATCCGGTCGGCCAGCAGGTGCGCCTCGCGCAGGTCGTGCGTGACGAAGACGATCGAGAGCCGCATCTCGCGGCGCAGGCGCAGCAGCTCCGCCCGCAGGTCGGCGCGCAGCGCCTCGTCCAGTGCGGAGAACGGCTCATCGAGCAGCAGCACGTCCGAACGTCGCACGAGCGCCCGCGCGAGGGCGGCGCGCTGCTGCTGCCCGCCCGAAAGCTGGTGCGGCCTCCGTCCGTCGAGCCCCTCGATCGAGAGCAGGCGCAGCAGCTCCTCGTAGCGCGCGGGTGCGTCCACGTCGCGCTCGAGGCCGATCAGCACGTTGCGGCGCAGGTCGAGGTGCGGGAACAGCGTCGGCTCCTGCACCACGTAGCCGCTGCGGCGCTGCTGCGGCGGCAGATCGACGCCCGCCGCCGCGTCGAAGACGGTGCGCCCGCCGATCTCGATGCGCCCGCTGCGAGGCCGCAGTAGCCCGGCGATCGCGCGCAGCGTCAGGCTCTTCCCCGACCCGGAGCGCCCGTAGAGCACCACAAGCTCGTCGTCGGCATCGAGGCCGACCGCGAGCTCGAACTCCCCGACGTGCGCTTCGAAGCGCGCCCGCAGCGTCATCGGTAGGCCCCTGCCGTGGCCGTGACGCGGTTGAGCGCGAGCAGCAGCAGGGCCGCGAAGCCGAGCAGCACGACGGAGAGCGAGACCGCGCCGGCGATCCCCGCCTCCGACTCGAAGGCGGCGAGGATCGCGAGCGGCATCGTCTGCGTCCGGCCCGGCAGCGAGCCCGCGAAGAGCAGCGTGGCGCCCAGCTCGCCCAGCGCGCGCGCCCAGCAGAGCACCGCCCCGCCCGCCAGCGAGGGCCAGACGAGCGGGAGCGTGACGCTGCGGAAGGTGCGCCAGCGCGAGAGGCCGAGGGTGTAGGCGACGCCCTCGAAGCGCGGGTCGGCGCCGCGGAAGCCGGCGTAGGCGGAGCGCACGTAGAAGGGCGCGGAGACGAAGACCTGCGCCAGCACGACCGCGGCGGTCGTGAAGGAGAGCGAGAGCCCGATCGCGCCCAGCGTGTCGCCGAGGTAGCCGCTGCGCCCGAACGCGGAGAGCAGCGCGATACCCGCGACCGTGGGCGGCAGCACGAGCGGCAGATCGAGCAGCGAGGCCGCGAGGCGGGCCGCCCTCGAGCGGCTGCGCGCGAGCAGCCAGGCGAGTGGGGTGCCGAGCAGCACGGACAGCGCCAGCGCGATCGTCGCGGTCACGACCGAGAGGCGCAGCGCGTCCCAGGTCGCCCCCGAGCCCAGCCCGGCGGCGACATCGCCGTCGCTGAGGGCGCGCCAGACGAGGCCGGCGAGCGGCAGCAGCAGCAGCAGCGCGAGCAGCGCCGCCGCCACGGCCAGTGCGACCGCCACACCGCGGCTCATCGGGCCTGCACTCCGACGGTGCTCGGCAGGAAGCCGTAGAGCTGGAAGATCGCCTGGGCCCGCACCGACAGCAGCCAGCCGAGCAGCTCCTCGGCGGCCGTATCGCCGTCCTCGACGAGCACCGCCACGTAGGCGTTGGCCGGCGTCTCGGGGGGCAGCGCGATCGCGCGCAGCCCGTCCGTCGCGACGACGTCCGAGGCGTAGACGAACGCCGCATCGACCTCGTCCAACTCGAGGCGCGAGAGCACGATCCGCACGCTCGGATCCTCGGTCGCGATCTTGCGGCGCAGCGCCTCGGCGGTCTCCGGCGGGAGCAGGCCCAGCGCGACCGCCGTCAGCGCGCCGACCGGCGCCGAAGGCGTGGCGGCGGCGATGCGCACGTCGGCGAGGGCGAGGTCGCTCACGGTCCGCCAGGGCGCATCCTCGGCGACCGCGAGCACGAGCACGTTCCCCGTCACCAGCGTCGGGCGCACGGCGAAGCCGCCGTCCAGCAGCCGCGCCGCCTGCAGCAGGTTGGCGGAGATGAAGACGTCGTCGTCCGCCCCCTCCTCGATCTGGGACGCGAGCACCTGCGATCCGGCGAAGCGAAGCTCGACCTCGACGCTCGGGTTGGCGCGCTCGAAGTCCTCGGCGATTGGGGGCAGGACGTGGCGCAGCGAGGATGCGGCGGCCACGGAGACCGTCGGCTTCCCGCCGTCCCCGCCGCAGGCGCCGGCAAGGAGTGCGAGGGCGCAGAGCGCGCCAAGCGCCGCAAGCGGAGCGCACAGGCGCCATCGTGGCGAGAGTCGGCAAGCCGCGCGCATTCCGCCCAGGGTTCCCCACAGTCCCGCGCCGCCCGGCGCCGTCCCGGAACGCCGCAGGCTCCGAGTATATTCCGCGGCGCGCTCGGTGCTACGATCGTCCTGCCCGCCACGCGGGCGTCGAGGCTTGCGGCGGCCCGCGGGCCGCAGCGGAGACCGCCGTGCACTTCAACGTCGCCACGCTGCTGCAGGAGCCGGTGGGGAGCCGTCGCGACGGGCGCCTCGAGGGCGAGGCGATGCACGTGGCAGCAGCCGGCTGGGACGCCATCGCCAGCGGCGAGGTGCGGCTGCTGCGCTCGAACCGCGGCGTGCTGCTGCACGCACGCCTGGAGACCGCCCCGCTCGTCGAGTGCTCGCGCTGCCTGGAGCCGTTCCGGCAGGCGCTCTCCTTCACCATCGACGAGGAGTTCGTCGCGCCCTACGACCCGCAGACGGGCGAACCGGCGGAGACGCTCGACGAGGACGACTTCCGGATCGACGAGCAGCACCATCTCGATCTCAGCGAGGCTGTCCGGCAGTATGAACAGACGGCGATCCCGATCCAGCCGATCTGCCGTCCCGCCTGCGCCGGGCTCTGTGCGGAGTGCGGGGGCAATCGCAACCTCGCTCCCTGCGAGTGCGCGGAGGCGGTAGCGGCGGGAGCGTGGGAGGCGCTGAGCGCGCTGAGCGAACGGCTGCACGCCGCGGAGGAGAGCGATGGCGCTACCGAAGCGTAGGACCCCGAAGGCGAAGCAGCGGCATCGCCGCAGCCACCACCGCATCAACGCGCCGCACCTCGTGCGCTGCGCCACATGCGACGCCTGGCAGCGCAGCCATCACGTGTGCGAGGCCTGCGAGGATGGCTACAATGACGCCGCCGCGCCGGTTCCGGCCGCGGAGGACGAAGACGCGGAGTAGCCCCACAACGCACTCCGCGAGGTTCGAACCGGAGAACGACGGACAACTCGCGGAGCGCCGATGACAGCAATCACCATCCCCGACCTGCCCGGCGGCGACGGCCCGGCCAGCGCCTGGCTGTTCCCCGGGCAGGGCGCCCAGCACGTCGGCATGGGCAAGGATCTGGCCGAGGAGATCCCCGCCGCTCGCGCCGTCTTCGAGGCGGCCGACGAGGCGCTCGGCTTCTCGCTCTCCACGCTCTGCTTCGAGGGTCCCGAGGACGAGCTGCTGCGCACGGTCAACACGCAGCCCGCGCTCGTCGCGCACGGTATCGCCGCGCTCGCAGCGGCGATCGACCAGGGCAGCCTCGCCGAGGCGCCCGCCCTCCTCGCGGGCCACTCGCTGGGCGAGTACGCCGCGCTGATCGCGGCGGGCGCGATCTCCTTCGAGGACGGCATCCGCCTGGTGCGCGAGCGCGGGCGGCTGATGCAGGAGGCCTGCGACGCGCAGCCGGGCACGATGGCCGCCATCCTCGGCCTCGATCGCGAGACGCTCGAGCCGATCTGCGCCGAGCACGACGCCGCCGTCTGCAACGAGAACGCCGCCGGCAACATCAGCATCGGCGGGACCGCCGAGGCCGTGGCCGCGGCGAGCGAGGCGGCCAGCGAGGCAGGCGCCTCGCGGGTCGTGCCGCTGCGGGTCGCGGGCGCCTTCCACACGCCGCTGATGGCGAGCGCCGCCGAGGGCATGGCGAGCGTGCTCGCTGCCGCTCCCTTCGGCGACCCCGCCCGGCCGGTCGTCTCGAACGTCACGGCGCAGCCGCTGACCAGCGGGGACGCCCTCGCAACGGAGCTGCGCGATCAGATCACGAGCCCGGTGCTCTGGCTGGACTCGCTGCGCACGATGCTGGACGCGGGCGTGAGCTCGTTCATCGAGTTCGGGCCGGGGCGGGTGCTGACCGGGACGGTGGGCCGGACCGATCGCTCGGCCTCCGTGCGCAACGTCGCGACGGCCTCCGATGCGCGGGGCGAGGACGGAGAGTAGGAGCATCATGGTCGGCGAGCGAGACGCGAGGCCGCTGCTGGGACGCAACGCCGCCGTCACGGGCGGCGCGCGCCGCATCGGCCGCGCGATCGCGATGGAGCTCGGCCGCCAGGGCGCCAACGTGATCATCACCTACCGGCGCGAAGAGCAACTGGCGAGCGCCGTCGCCGGCGACATCCGCACGCTGGGCGTGTCCTGCAACGCCGTGAAGGTGGACGTGCGTAACCAGGACGAACTGGAGGCGCTGTTCGAGGAAGGGCGGCAGCGCTACGGCAAGATCGACATCCTCGTGAACAACGCCGGCGTGACCGAGGACGGCCTCGTCGTGCGCATGAGCGACGATTCCTGGGACCGAGTCATCGAGACGAACCTGCGCGGCGCGTTCCTCGCGACGCGGCTGGCGCTGCGCCAGATGACGCGGGCGCGCTGGGGCCGGGTGATCAACATCACGTCCGTCTCCGGCGTCATGGGCAACGCCGGGCAGGCCAACTACGCCGCCGCCAAGGCCGGCATGATCGGCTTCACCCGGGCCGTCGCCCGCGAGGTCGCCTCGCGGCAGGTCACCGTCAACGCGGTCGCCCCCGGGTTCGTGCAGACGGACCTGACAGCCGGGCTCAGCGACAACCAGAAGCAGGCGATCCTCGACATGATCCCGCTCGGCCGCCACGCCGAGCCCGAGGACATCGCCCCGCTCGTCGCCTTCCTCGCCTCGGACGCCGCGGGCTACATCACGGGCCAGACGCTGCACGTCGACGGCGGCCTGGTGATGCAGTAGCGGGCGATGCCCCCCGGCTCGCGCCGCCGCTCCCGCATCGTCGCCTTCCAGGTGCTCTACGAGGCCGACCAGTCCGGCCACGATCCGCGGGGCATCCTCGAACGTCAGCTCACCGAGTCGCGCCTCTCCGAGGATGCGGCCGCCTTCACGCGGGGGCTCGTCGAGGGCGTCGCGGCCCACCGCGAGCAGCTCGACGAGCGGATCGCCGCGCAGGCGCCGGCTTTTCCGCTCGACTCGATGGCGCCGATCGACCGTAACCTGCTGCGCCTTGCCCTCTTCGAGATATGCTTCGATAATCGCCCTGCCCCGTTGCCGGTCGTGATCAACGAGGCCGTCGAACTGGCCAAGGGATACGGCTCGGAGTCTTCCGGACGCTTCGTCCACGGGGTGCTCGGAGCCATCGCGGCAGCGGAAGCCACGAAGCACGAGGCGGCAACGAACGAGCACGACAGGCGCTCCGCCGGACCCGATTGAGCCGGCGCCCGCCCAGACCGAGAGGACTATGCCGGTGGCAACCACGTACGAGCGCGTTCGCGCCCTGATCGTCGAGCAACTCGGCGTCGACGAGTCCCAGGTGACTCCCAACGCCTCCTTCGTCGATGACCTCAACGCCGACTCGCTCGACCTTGTCGAGCTGATCATGTCGATGGAGGAGGAGTTCTCCGGCGACGGCAGCGACATCGAGATCTCCGACGAGGACGCCGAGAAGATCCAGAGCGTCCAGGACGCGATCGACTACCTCCACGACCTCGGCATCGAGGACGACTAGCCCCCGGAGCCGCCGCGCGGCGCCCATGCGCCGAGGCGGCCCGGACCGGTCCGCGCAGCGCGGCGATCCGCGCGCGCTCGCGCGGCGTACTATCCTGTAGACATGGAACTGCTTGGCGTCGGTGTGGCCGAGGCGTTCGTGGTCCTCGTGATCTCGCTCATCGTCGTGGGCCCGCAGCGCTTCCCCGAGATCGCCCGCCAGGGCGGGCGCTACTTCCGCATGGCCCGGCGCTACGCCGCCGAGGTCACCTCCGACGTGCGCGGCGCGATGGCCGAGCTCGAGGCCGAGGTCGAGGAGCAGCGGGACGAGCTGCAGGCCGCCCACGAGGAGATCTCGACCGGCATCCAGACCTCGATCAGGGAGACCCGTGACGACATCCGCAGCATCGGACGCGAGACGCAGGAAGCCCTGCGCGATGCACCGGCCGCGGAGGCGGACGCGCAGCAGGCCGAGCCGGAACGCACCGGCAACGGGGCCGCGCCACCCGCCGCAGCGGCCCAGGGCGGGCTGCTCACTCCCCGTGAGCTGCCCGACGGCGACGGCGACTAACCGACCGTGACCAGCGCTCCGACCGACGAGCAGACCCCGCCGGAGGGCGCGGAGGAAGCGCACGACGACGTGGAGGAGCGCGACGGCGGAGAGATGACCCTGCTGGGTCACCTCCTGGAGCTGCGCTCCCGCGTCACCTGGATGGCCGGCGCGATCATCGTCGGGATGTGCATCTTCTTCCCGCCGCCCATCAACTTCGCGGTCTGGGACTTCCTGCTCGAACCCGCGCGATCGCGCATCGACAACTTCGGCGCGCAGGCGATCGAGCCTCTCGAGAACCTCGGCGTCTACTTCCGCATCGCGCTCGCCGGCGGGCTGGCCGTCTCCCTGCCGCTGGTCGGGTACCAGACGCTGCGCGTCGGCCAGCCCGCCCAGACGCAGCAGGAGAAACGCTGGATCTACCCGATCGCGGGAGGCGCCTCGCTCGCCTTCGTCGCCGGCATGGCCTTCTGCTACTTCGTGGTGCTGCCCGCGGCCTACGGCTTCCTCTTCCAGTTCGGCAGCGATCTCGCATCGCCGAACCCGCGGATCAGCAGCTACATGGGCCTGACGCTGCGGCTGATCGTGATCCTCGGCTTCGTTTTCGAGATGCCCATCCTGATCATGGGCCTCGCGAGGATGCGCGTCGTGCACTGGCGCAAGCTGCTCGGCTGGTGGCGCATCGCGATCATCGGCGCCTTCGTCGTATCCGCGATCGCCACGCCGACGATCGACCCGGTCACGCAGTCGCTCGTCGCCGGTCCGATGATCCTGCTCTACGGCCTCGGCATCGTCCTCGCCTGGATCGTGCGCCCGAGGGCGGCGGAGGAGTAACCGCACCCGCGCCTCAGACGGATCAGCTGCATATGCAGCGCAACCGTTTCCACTGGCGTGCTAGGATGGGCCCCAGATGAGCGACGCCATCGGCAGTCCGCCACGGGCGGCCAACCCCGCCCTGCTCACCCTCTACGAGGAGATCGCAGACTGCCCCGCCTGCGAGCTGGCCCGAACCCGCACCCAGACCGTCCCCGGCGTCGGTCCCGCCCCGGCCGAGGTAATGTGCATCGGCGAGGCGCCGGGCGCGCGCGAGGACGAGCAGGGCCTGCCCTTCGTCGGCCCGGCCGGTCGCTTCCTCGATCAGCTCCTCGGCGGCATCGGGCTTTCGCGCGAGACCGTGCACATCGCCAACGTCGTGAAGTGCCGCCCGCCCGGCAACCGCGACCCGCAGCCCGAGGAGATCGCAGCCTGCAACCCGTTCCTCGAGCGCCAGATCGCGATCGTCGATCCGCTGCTGATCGTCACGCTCGGTCGCTTCTCGATGTCGCGCTGGTTCCCCGGCGCCTCGATCAGCCGCATCCACGGCCGCCCCAGGCGCTTCGGCGGGCGCATCGTGCTGCCGATGTACCACCCCGCCGCCGCCCTCCATCGCGGCGACCTGCGCCCCGTGATCGAGGCCGACTTCGCCCTCATCCCGGAGCTGCTCGAAGAGGCGCGCACCGAGGGCGCGCGCGAGCCCGGGGGCGCCGACGAGCCCTCCGCGCACTCCACACCCGTTGCCGCGGCAGCCGCCGCTCCGTCGGCGGAACAGCGTTCGCTGCTGTGAGCGCGCGCAACGGGGCGACGCTGCGGGTCATTCCCCTCGGCGGACTCGGCGAGATCGGCCGCAACATGATGCTCTACGAGCAGGGCGACGACGTGATCGCCGTCGACGTCGGGCTGATGTTCCCCGAGGAGGAGATGCCGGGAGTCGACCTCGTGATCCCGGACCTGCGCTACCTGCTGCGCGACCCGGAGCGGCTTCGCGCCGTATTCCTCACCCACGGCCACGAGGACCACATCGGTGCGCTGCCCTTCCTGATGCGGGCGCTGCGCGACCACGGCGAGGCGCTGCCGCCCGTGTTCTGCACCCAGCTCACCCGGGGG
>VXMT01000276.1 GCA_009840965.1 Chloroflexota bacterium | reverse complement strand
GTGGGGCGCTGGGGGGGCCCGCCTTGCCGCGGGCGCGTGCCGCGTTGGCGGTGGGGGGCGCCTCGGGGGCGGGGGTTGACCGACGCCGAGCCGTGGCCCGCTGCGCGGGAGGCGGACGAGGCGTCGCGAGGCCGTCGAGGCGTCCTCGACGGCCTGAAGGTGATCGACCTTTCGCGGGTCTGGGCGGGGCCGCACATCGGGCGCACGCTCGCCGACCTCGGCGCGGACGTGGTGAAGGTCGAGCGCCCGCACCTGCCGGGGACGCTGCGCAGCGGCTTCCTCGCCGGCAACGACCCGACCGGCGCCTACTGGAACCGCTCGCTCTACTTCCTCGCGCGGAACGCGGGCAAGCGCGCGCTCACGCTCGACTACGCCACGGAGGAGGGCCAGGAGGTGCTGCACCGCCTGCTCGCCGAGGCGGACGTGCTGATCGAGAACTTCACGCCGCCGGTGCTGCGCCGCTACGCGCTCGACTACGCCTCGCTCAAGGAGCGCCACCCGCACCTCGTCATGGTCTCGGTCTGCGGCTACGGCCAGACCGGGCCCCGCAGCAACGACCCGGCGCTGGGACAGACGATCGAGCCCGCCTCCGGCATCTCAGCCGTCACCGGCTACGAGGGCGAGCCGCCGATCCTCGCGGGTAACACCCTCGGCGACGCGCTTTCCGGGATGCACGCCGCCGCTGGCGTGCTAACGGCGCTGCTGGCGCGCGAGCGCACGGGGCGCGGCCAGCACGTCGACGTGGCGATGCAGGAGGCGATGACCCAGCTCGCCGGGGAGCACGTGCTGGACGCGATGCTCAACGGCCGCGACCACGCGCCCGCCGGCAACCGCCGCCCCGGGATGGTGCGCGGCGCCTACCGCTGCCAGGGCGACGACGCCTTCGTCGCGATCAGCGCGCGCGGCGACGGCGAGTGGGCAGCCCTCTGCGAGGCGATCGGCCGCCCGGAACTGGCCCGGGACGAGCGCTTCCGCGACGACGCCGCCCGCGACGCCTCACACGACGAGATCGACGCGATTCTCGGCGAGTGGGCGAGCGGCCGCGGCAACATCGAGGCGATGGAGACGCTACAGGCGGCGGGCGTGCCCGCCGGCGCGGTGCTCCGCCCCGACGAGGTCTACACGAACGAGCAGCTCAACGCGCGGCGCTTCTTCGAGCCGGTCGAGGTGCCGGACTTCGGCGAGACGCCGCTCCAGCGCTACATCCCGGCACTCTTCGACGGCGCGCCGTACCCGCCTCCCGGCCGCGCCCCGATCGTCGACGAGCACACTGACGACGTGCTGGCCGAGGCGGGCCTCTCGCCCGAGGAGCGCAAGCGGCTGTTCGACGCCGGGATCACCGCGCCGGACCTGAGCGTGCTGCAGTCGGACGCGATGCGCGCGACGCGCACCATGGACCTCGAGGCCTACGTGGAGCAGGGCTCGGTGCTGCGGATCGACGAGGACTACCGCGAGCGGCTGGCTGCGGCGCTGCGCGCCTCCTCCTGAGCCTGGCCCGCCGGGGCGGCGCCATTCGTTGCGCGCGGCGGCCCGTCCGACTGCGCGATCACGCCGCCCTCGATCAGCGGCGCGAGCTCCGCGTCACCGAGGCCGAGCTCTTCGCCCAGCACCTCGGCGGTGTGCTCGCCGAGCAGCGGGGCGGCGACGATCGGCACCTTGCTCTCCGACATCCGCGGCGGCCAGCCCATGAAGCGCAGCGTCCCGGCCTGCGGGTGCTCCGCCTCCTGCACGAAGTCGCGTGAGACGAGGTGCGGATCGTGATGCAGCTCGTAGGTGTCCAGGGTCGCGCCGGCCGGCACGTCCCCGTCGCCGAGGATCTGCATCGCCTCGTGCTTGGTGTGCTGGCTGGTCCACTTCGCGATCTCCTCGCGCAGCTCCTCGGCGTGCTCCAGCCGCGCCTGCTCGGTGGCGAAGCGCGGGTCGGTGAGCATGTCGGTGCGATCGATGGCGGCGCAGAGCGTGTCCCACTGCCGCGTGGTGACGACCATCAGGTAGACGTAGTCGTTGGGGCCGAAGGGCTTGCAGGCGTAGAGGTCCGTGCCGGGACCGCTGCGGTTGCCGCGCCGCGGGGCGGCCGAGGCGCCCCACTCCGAGCCGTTCGCGATGACCGTGCGCATGTAGTAGGTCAGCGCCTCCTGCATCGAGAGCTCGATGAACTGCCCCTCGCCGGTGCGCTGCCGCTGGACGAAGGCAGCCGTGATCGCGAGCGCCATCTGCACGCCCGTCCCGGCGTCGCCAACGGTGAGACCGGGCCGGATCGGTGGTCCGTCCTCGAACCCCGTCACGGAGAAGGCGCCGCCCATCGCCTGGGCGACCATGTCGTAGGACTTGAAGTGCGCGTAGGGGCCTTCGAGGCCGAAGCCCTTGATGCGCCCGTAGATCAGCGCCGGGTGCAGCTCGCGCAGCACCGGGTAGTCGATGTCCAGCTTCTCGATCACGCCGGGGCCGTAGTTCTCCACGAAGACGTCGAAGCGAGGCACCAGCTCCAGGAACAGATCGCGGCCCTCGGGCTTGCTCAGGTCCATCGCGACGCTGCGCTTGTTCGAGTTCCAGTTGAGGAAGTAGGGGCGCGGATCGATGCCGCGCGCGACCCCACGGCCGGGGTCGCCCGTGCCCGGCCGTTCGAGCTTGACCACGTCGGCCCCAAGCCAGGCGAGGGCCTGCGTGCAGGACGTGCCCGCCTCGTACTGGGTCATGTCCAGCACCCTCATGCCGTCGAGCGCAGGCATGGCTCCTCCTCCCGCGCCGGTATCACGCGCGTTGCAGCCTAGCGTACTCCAGGTCCGCTACTCCTCGTCGAACGCCTCCTGCGCGATGCGCACCGCCTGCGCGACGGTCGGCCAGCCGGCGTAGAAGGCGACGTGCGTCAGCAGCTCGCCGATCTCCTCCTTGCTGAGCCCGTTGTCGAGGGCGCGCCGGAAGTGACCCGGCAGCTGCCCCGTGCGGTACAGCGCGGTCAGCACTGCGACCGTGATCAGGCTCCGGTCGCGCTTCGAGAGCTGGGGGCGCTCCCAGATCTCCCCGAACACCAGTTCGTCCGTAATCTTGCGCAGGTGTGGCGCTACCTCGGCCATCGCGTCGCGCGGCGCTGTCATCGCTGTCTCCCCTCGTTGCTCCGGTTTGCGGCGAGGATACCCGCCGCGTCGAGGCGTGGGGGCGGAACCGGCCTCGGAGGCCCGCTCAGGCCGGCGGTGCGAGGCGGCACTCGCGCGCCACCACCTCGCGGTACGCCTCCATCAGGGCGCGCGTGACCGGACCGGGCGCCTCGAACTCCCGGCTGCGCTCGCCGTCGCGCAACTCGGCGAGCGGCTGCACGCCAACGATGCTGTTGGTGAGCAGCGCCTCGCGCGCCGCGAGCAGGTCCGCGAGCGGCAGCCGCCGCTCCGCCGTCTCGATGCCGAGCCCGCGCGCGCACTCCAGCACCGCCTCGCGCGTCACGCCGGGCAGCGCCCCGGCCTCGAGCGGCGGCGTGACGAGGAGGCCCTTGCCGTCCTCCCCGCCGAGCACGGCGAAGACGTTCGCCGTCGAGGCCTCGACGACCGCGCCGTCGAGGTCGAGCAGCAGCGCCTGGTCCAGCCCGGCGCGGCGCGCCTCCTCGAGGGCAAGCAGCGGACCGAGGTAGTTGACGGTCTTTGCAAGTGGCAGCGGACGGTCCGCGGTCACGCGCGTGCCACGCGCCACCAGGGCGCGTGCCGGCTCGACGGCCTCCGGGACCGGCTGCGCCGTCACCAGCACAAGAGGCTCCGCAGGCTCGAGGCTGGGCCGCGCCCCGCCCCTGCCGGCGCTCACCGTGAGGCGCACGCGCGCCTCGGGCAGGCCGTTCGCCTCCAGAGTCTCGGCGATCGCGGCGTGCAGCACGTCGCGTGGAGGAGGCTCGGCGCCCATCGCCTGCAGGCCGGCCTCGAGACGATCGAGGTGGCGGCCCAGCCTGAAGACCGAGCCGCCGAAGGCGCGCAGCGTCTCGAAGCAGGCCGCGCCATGGAGGAAGCCGCGATCGTCGATCGGCACGCTCGCCTCGGAGCGCGGCAGCAGCGAGCCGTTGAGCCAGACGTAGCCGGACACGCTCAGCGCACGCCGGCGACGGCGCCAGCCGGAACACGCCACTCTGGCGCTGTCTCGCCGGGCGGCTGCTCGTCCGGCAGCAGCACGCCGAGCGCCCGCGCCATGCCGCGCGCCTTGTCCAGCGTCTCGCGGTACTCGGCCTCGACGACGGAGTCGTGCACGATCGCGCCGCCGACGTGCGCGTAGGCGCGTCCGCCCGCGACGGTGATGGTGCGGATCGCGACGTTGAGGTCGCTGCGGCCGTGCGCGGAGAAGTAACCGATCGCGCCCGTGTAGACCCCGCGCACCGTCGGCTCCAGCTCGTCGATGATCTCGAGCGCGCGGATCTTCGGCGCGCCGCTGATCGAGCCGCCCGGCAGCATCGCCCGCAGCGTCGCATCGAGGCCCACGCCGCGCCGCCTGCGCGCCGTCACCGACGAGGTCAGGTGGTGCACGTGCGAGTAGGACTCCAGCCGCGCGAGCTGCGGCACGGCGACGCTGCCGACCTCGGCAATCCGCCCGAGGTCGTTGCGCTCGAGGTCGACGATCATCACGTGCTCGGCGGCGTCCTTGGCGCTCGCGCGCAGCTCGGCGGCGAGGCGGGCGTCCTCGGCGGCGTCGCGACCGCGCGGGCGCGTGCCCTTGATCGGCCGCGTCTCCAGCCGCTCGCCGTCGACCAGCAGCAGCCGCTCCGGCGACGACGACAGCACCTCGACGCCTGCGTCCGCTCCGTCGGTCGCGTCGAGGTAGGCGGCGAAGGGTGCGGGGCTGGCGCGCCGCAGCCGCCGGTACGCCTCGAAGCCAGGGACCGGCAACGGCGCGCAGAAGCGCTGCGAGAGGTTGACCTGGTAGATGTCGCCGGCGGCGATGTAGCGTCGCGCCGCCTCG
Organism: Chloroflexota bacterium; assembly: GCA_009840965.1. Classification (GTDB taxonomy): domain Bacteria; phylum Chloroflexota; class Dehalococcoidia; order UBA2979; family UBA2979; genus VXMT01. Next base: position 3,813 of record VXMT01000276.1, on the reverse strand, counting down.
GCACGCTCGAGGTACTCGCCGCGCGTCATGTTCGGCTCGAAGCGCGCGAGGCGGTCGGGGCTCTCCGGGAAGTGCGCCCACGCCCCGGACGCTGAGACATCGGCGAGAGGCCCGAGGCCCTCGATGCTGGCGAGCTGATCACGCAGCGAGGCGACGGCCTCGGGCGCGCCGGCGAGCGAGCCGCGCTGCTCGCTGCCGTCCCAGACGAGCGCGGCGTCGTACCAGCCGAGCGCGAGGTCGGGCGCGCCGACGTCGTCCAACGTGGTCGCGGGCAGCCGCTCGATATGCCTCGCCAGCTCGAATCCGAGGTAGCCGATCGCTCCGCCGACGAACGGCAGCGAGACGGACGCGGGCGCCCCTCCCGTCTCCCACGCGCGCTGCTCCGCCTCGATCGCGCCTGCGGCGACGGCGATCGGATCGCCCTCGAACTCCTCCACGCCGCTAGCCGATGCGCGGCGGATGTGGCGTCCGCGGGCGCTGAGCGTCCAGCGTGGGAGCGCCGCGAGGATCGACCAGCGGCCACGCTGCGGGTGCGGGAGCGCGGAATCGAGCCAGGCGAGGCCGGGTAGCCGGCGCAACGCCGTCGCGGCGCGCTCCGTCGCGTCGACGCCCAGCGGCGGCGTCCACGCCTCGATGGTCCAGCCCTGCTGCCGCACTGAGCCGCCTGCCCTATCCTCCGGGGATGCGGCGATTGTACGACCGTCGGGGAACAGGGACGCCATGACCCGCGAGGTGCTGAGCGCCTGGGCCTCGCTCGGCGTGCTGCTGACCGGCGCGCTGATCCTCGTCGCCACGCTGCTGCCGCCCGGCAGCGGGGTTCCCGGCTGCCCGTTCGGCCTGCCCTGCGCGCTCTGGCACATGCTGCTCTTCGCGCTGCTCGGCGTGCCCGTCGCGCTGCGCTACGCGACGAGCCGGGCTGCAGCGCGCTCGCCGCTGCGGGTGCTGGTCATGGTCGTGCTCGTGATCTGGATCTTCGCCGCCATCACCGAGCTGGCGCAGAACTGGATCGAGGGGCGCGAACCGTCACTCGAGGACTGGCTCGCCGACATGGCCGGGGCGTTGATCGGCCTGGCGGTCGGCAGCCTGCTGCTGCGCCTCGCCCTCAGGCGCTTCCGCTAGGCCGAGGCGCGTACGGCAGCCGGCTCGGCCGTGTCACGGGAGGCCGCGTCGTGACTCAGGTGGTAGGTCATGCTCTGCAGCGAGAGCAGCGGATCGATGCGGCGGATGCGCACGCCGCGGGGCACCTGCACGGTGATCGGCGCGTAGTTGAGGATCGAGCGCACGCCGGCCCGCACGAGGGAGTCGATCACCTCCTGCGCGAACTCCGCCGGCACGGCGACGATGCCGATCTCCGCGGGCTCCCCGCGCAGCGACGTCTCCAGCTCGCGCACGTCCTGGACGATGAGGCCTCCGACCTCGCCGCCGATCTCCTCGGCGCCGGCGTCGTAGACGCCGACGAGGTCGAAGCCGTCGGGCCCGAAGCCCTGGTAGGACGCGATCGCGCGCCCCAACCGGCCCACGCCGACCAGCACCATGCGCCAGCGGCGGTTGAGGCCGAGGATCAGCCGCAGCTCCTCGACGAGCCGCACGACGGAGTAGCCACTGCCCTGCTTGCCGAAGCGCCCGAAGTAGGCGAGATCCTTGCGGATCTGCGCCGGCGTCACGCCCAGCGCATCCCCCAGTTCCTGCGAAGAAACGGTGGAACGGCCCTCGTCGTCCATGCGCGAGAGCCAGCGGTAGTAGATCGGCAGGCGGTCGATGACCACCTCGGGGATGTCGGCAGGAACCGGCAAGGAGACCCTCCGCCGCGATTGATTACGCCCGTATCGGTAGTGAATCCGATCTGGATTGCGAAGACTTGCACAAGCGCGCACTAGCGTCCAGCGAAGCGGCTGCCGAGGGGCGCTGCTAGCATCCCCGGCGTGAATCGCCCCGGCCTCCCCGCAACCGACCCCGCCTCGACGAGATTCGTCGAACTGCCCGGCGGCGCGTTCCGCATGGGCTCGCCCGAGCGACCCGACGAGCAGCCGCTGCGCGTCGTGCGCCTCGATCCCTTCGCCGTCGCGATCGCGCCGGTCACGAACGCCGAGTACGCCGCCTTCCTCGAGGCGAGCGGGCACGAAGCGCCGCGCTTCTGGGAGGATCCGCGCTTCAACCACCGCGACTGCCCGGTGGTCGGCGTCTCGTGGTTCGACGCTATCGACTACTGCGAGTGGCTGGGCGATCTCCTCGGGCGGCGCTGCCGCCTGCCGACCGAGGCGGAGCGCGAGTACGCCGCGCGCGGGGGCGTCGAGGGCGTGCGCTTCCCCTGGGGCAACGAGCCGTGGGAGCACGGCGCGTTCGCCCTCGGCGCGGCGGGGATGGACCGCCCGCAGCCTGTCGGCTCCGCGCCGCCCAACGGCTTCGGGCTGTACCACATGGCGGAGAACGTGCACGAGTGGTGCAGCGACTGGTACGCCCCCGGCTACGACGGGGACGAGCTCGACAACCCGCGCGGGCCCGCCGAGGGCCAACGCCGTGCCTCGCGAGGCGGCTCCTGGCGGCATCGCGTCAAGGTGACGCGCATCGCCGCGCGCTCCTCCCTCTCCCCGGAGCGCCGCTACAACGACTACGGCTTCCGCGTCTACGCGGACATCGAGGGCTGAACCGGGAGACGCCCGCCCGTGCGCCCTGCCCTACGGCGTGTCGGCGATCAGCGACTCCTCCTCGGTCGGAATGCTGCGCGCTATCACGTCGAGGTAGTCGAGCGCCGCGCTCGCGCCGCGGGCGACGCAGCGGTCCGGCTCGTCGGCGACGTGCACGGGCACGCCCACCTCGTGCATCAGCAGCGAGTCGAGATGGCGCAGCCGCGCGCCGCCGCCGGTGAGCACCACGCCGTGGTCGATCACGTCGGAGGCCAGCTCCGGCGGCGTGCGCTCCAGCACGGAGCGCACCGTCTGAACGATGCTGTCGAGGTGCTCCTGGATCGCCTGCGTCACCTCGCTGGAGCGCACGGTGACGGTGCGCGGCAGGCCGGTGATCTGGTCGCGGCCGCGCACCCCGGCGGTCTCGTCGTTCTCCAGCGGGATCGCGGAGCCGATGGCGATCTTCAACTCTTCGGCGGAGCGCTCGCCGATCGTCAGGTTATGTCGCCTGCGCACGTAGAGCGCTACCGCCTCGTTGAGCCGGTCCCCGGCGACGCGGATCGACTCGGCCGCGACGATGCCGAACATCGAGATCACCGCGGCCTCGGCCCGTCCGCCGCCGATGTTGAGCAGCATGTGCCCGCGAGGCGAGCCGACAGGAATCTCGGCGCCGATCGCGGCAGCCAGCGGCTCCGGGATGAGGTGCGCCGGACGGCGGCTGCCCGCCGCCTCGGCAGCGTCGCGGACGGCGCGCTGCTCGACGCGCGTCACGCCGTACGGCGTGGAGACCATCACCTCCGGACGGACGATCCGGAAGCGGCCCATCACCTCGCCGATGAGGTAGCGCAGCAGCGCCTCGGTAATCAGGTAGTCCGCGATCGCGCCGTCGCGCATGGGCCGGATCACGCGGATCGTGCCGGGGTGACGGCCGATCATCTCGTAGGCCTCGCGGCCGACGGCGGCTACGGCGTTCTCGCGCTCGGTCAGGGCGACGACCGCGGGTTCCTCGAGCACGACCCCGCGCCCCCGCTCGGAGACGAGGACCTGCGCCGTGCCCAGGTCGATGCCGAGTCGTTTCGTGAACATGCACCCCGCCGCCCCGCCCCCACCAAAAACGCGGGCCCCGCGCCCCCCCCCAAACCACATAGGGCCAGTACACCCCAGCGCCGTCAGCGCGCACCCCCCCCAC
>VXMT01000295.1:7414-8807 GCA_009840965.1 Chloroflexota bacterium | reverse complement strand
CGCGAGGGCGGCCGCACCGTCGGCGCCGGCGTCGTCACCGGTATCAACGAGTAGCAGCAAGCAGCAGGTCGCGAGGGTGCGGGGGACGCAGCGGTGGTAGGCACGCGACAACGGATCCGGATCCGGCTCAAGTCCTACGACCATCGCGTCCTGGACCGCTCCGCGAAGCAGATCGTGGAGACGGCGGAGCGCACCGGCGCCGCCGTCGCCGGCCCCGTGCCGCTGCCGACGCGCATTCGCAAGTACACGGTGATTCGCTCGCCGTTCATCGACAAGGACTCGCGGGATCAGTTCGAGATCCGCACGCACAAGCGGCTGATCGACATCTTCGAACCGACCTCGCGCACCGTGGACACGCTGATGCGGCTGCAACTGCCGTCCGGCGTGGACATCGAGATCAAGCTCTAGCGGAGCCGGGGACGAAGCAGTGATCCGCGGGATGATCGGCCGCAAGCTCGGAATGATGCGCCTCTACGACGGGGGCGGGCACGTCCGCGCCGTGACCGTGATCGAGCTCGGCCCCAACCGCGTGACGCAGTTGCGCACGCTGGAGCGCGACGGCTACGAGGCCGTCCAGGTCGGCTACTCGGGCAACCGCAAGCGGCTCAACCGGCCGCAGCGCGGCCACCTGCGCGAGGCCGGCCTCGAGGGCCAGGCGCTCTCCCTGCTGCGCGAGTTTCCCGCCGACGCACCGTCCGACCACGCGACCGGCGACGTCGTCAGCTGCGACCAGTTCGAGCCGGGCCAGTACGTGGACGTCTCGGGCGTCTCGAAGGGCCGCGGCTTCGCGGGCGGCGTGAAGCGCTGGGGCTTCCACGGGGGCCCGAAGACGCACGGCCAGTCCGACCGCCACCGCGCGCCGGGCTCGATCGGCGCGGGCACCACGCCGGGCAAGGTCTGGAAGGGCCAGAAGATGGCCGGGCACATGGGCGCGAGGAACACCTCCGTGCTCAACCTACTCGTCGTCCAGTCCGACCCGATACGCAACCTGATCTTCGTCGAGGGCTCCGTGCCCGGCCCCAACAAGGGCCTCGTCACCGTCACCCCGGCCCGCAAGCCGGCGCGCAGCGACTTCGAGCCGCCCGAGCTGCCAGAACCGCTGGAGCCGCCCGCGATGGAGGCCGACGAGCGCGAGCCGGAACCGGAAGAGACCGTGGCCGTCGAGGACGAATCCGCGGAGGCCGCCGTCGAGGACGAAGCCGCGGAGGCTGCCGCCAGCGAGGACGAGGCGATCGAGGACGACGCGGTTGAGACGACCGCCGAGGACGAGGCCGAGACCGCCGAGGCGAGCGAAGGCGAAGAGGAGCAGGAGTGATGGAACTCCCGGTCCGCAACGCCGCCGGTGACGCCCTCGACCCGATCGAGGTGGACGACGCCGTGTTCGGCATCACGC
>VXMT01000295.1:0-7404 GCA_009840965.1 Chloroflexota bacterium | reverse complement strand
CGGGCGACCCCCCCCCCCTGCCGGCGGTGGCCGCGGCCGGTCGCGGCATCACGCCGAACGAGGCGGTGGTGCACCAGACGCTCGTCGCCCAGCTCGCCGCCCGCCGCGGCGGGCATCACAGCACGAAGTCGCGCGGCGAGGTGCGCGGCTCGACCGCCAAGATTCGCCGCCAGAAGGGCCTGGGCATGGCGCGCATGGGCTCCAACCGCTCGCCGATCCGGCGCGGCGGCGGCGTCGCCTTCGGCCCGAAGCCGCGCTCCTACGTCCAGCGCCTGCCGAAGCGGATGCGCCGCCTGGCGCTGCGCTCCGTGCTCTCGGCGCGGGTCGGCGAGGAGCGCCTGCACGTGATCGACGAGCTGGCCCTCGAGGCGCCCTCGACGCGCGCGGCGCGCGAGCTGCTGGAGGCGCTCGGCATCGAGCGCTCCGTGCTGGTGGTGACCGGCGCCCCGGATCGCCCGGCGTTCCTCTCGGCGCGCAACCTGCCGGGCGTGCATGTCACCCCGGCGGACGTGCTCAACGTGGCCGACCTGCTGGCGCACCACTCGGTGCTGCTGACGGTGGACGCGGTGCGCCGCGCCGAGGCGCTGTGGGGCGGCGAGCGCGCCGCCGGCCGCCCGGCCAGCCCGCCCGCGCCCGTGACGGTGGAGGCCTGACGATGCCGAAGGCGATCCACCCCTACCAGGTGCTGAAACGCCCGATCATCACCGAGAAGTCGACGATGCTCGGCGCGCAGGGCCAGTACGTCTTCGAGGTGGACACGCGCGCCAACAAGCCGCAGATCGGCGAGGCCGTCGCGCGCGCCTTCGACGTCAACGTGGTCAAGGTGCGGACGATGATGGTGCGCGGACGCACGCGCCGCGTCGGCACGCGCATCGTGCGGCGCCCGGCCTGGAAAAAGGCGATCGTCACGCTCGCGCCGGGCGACCAGATCGAGTACTTCGAGGGGGTCTAGGCAATGCCGCTGCGCAACTTCAAGCCGACCTCTCCGGGCCGTCGCAACTCGATGGGCTACACCTTCGGCGAGATCACGAAGAAGAAGCCCGAGAAGAAGCTGCTCGCGACGAAGAAGCAGAAGGCGGGCCGCAACGCGCAGGGCCGCATCACCGTGCGCCATCGCGGAGGCGGCCACAAGCGCCGCATCCGCATCATCGACTTCAAGCGCGACAAGGACGGCGTGCCGGGCCGCGTCGCGGCCATCGAGTACGACCCCGGCCGCAGCGCGCGGATCGCGCTGATCTTCTACGCCGACGGCGACAAGCGGTACATCATCGCCCCGGACCGGCTGCGCGTGGACGACACGGTCGTCGCCGGGCCGGGCTCGCCGATCGCGCCGGGCAACACGCTCGAACTGCGCGACATGCCGCCGGGCACGATGGTGCACAACGTGGAGTTGCAGCCGGGCCGCGGCGGGCAGCTCGGGCGTTCGGCCGGCGCGGGCATCCAGGTGATGGCGCGCGACAGCGGCTACGTGCTGCTGCGCATGCCGTCGGGTGAGATGCGCCAGGTGCTGGAGAACTGCCGGGCCACCGTCGGGACCGTCGGCAACCCGGAGCACGCGCTGATCAAGCTCGGCAAGGCGGGCCGCAAGCGCCATCGCGGGCGGCGCCCGCAGGTGCGCGGCTCCGTGATGAACCCGGTGGACCACCCGCACGGCGGGGGCGAGGGCAAGGCCCCGGTGGGCCTGCCCGGCCCGAAGACGCCGTGGGGCAAGCCCGCGCTCGGCTACCGGACGCGCCGCAACAAGCGCACGGACCGCTACATCGTGCGCCGGCGCACGCGCGGCGGGCGGAGGCGCTAGCGATGTCTCGATCGACGAAGAAGGGGCCCTACGTCCACCCGAGCCTGATGAAGCAGGTGGAGGCGGCGCAGCGCTCACAGAACAAGCAGGTGATCCGCACCTGGTCGCGCGCCTCCATGGTGATGCCGGAGATGGTCGGCATGACCATCGCGGTCCACGACGGCCGCCGCCACGTGCCGGTGTTCTGCACCGAGAACATGGTGGGCCACAAGCTGGGCGAGTTCGCCTTCACGCGCACGTTCCGCGGCCACCGCGGCCGCAGCGAGTCCAGTTCGAGGGTCCGATAACGATGGAAGTCCGCTCCGTCGCCCGCCACCAGCGCGTCTCGCCCCGCAAGGTGCGGCTGGTGCTGGACGTTATCAAGGGGATGCCGGCGAACCAGGCGCTGACGACGCTGCAGTTCATGCCGCAGCCCTCCGCGCGCATCGTCTGGAAGGCGCTGCGCTCGGCGATGGCGAACGCGGAGAACAACTTCAACCTCAACCCGGACGGGCTGGTGGTGAAGAGCGCCATCGCCGGAGACGCGCGCACGTTGCGCCGCTTCAAGGCGCGCTCGCGCGGCCGCGCCGCGCCGAGGCTCAAGCGCTACAGCCACATCGAGATCGTCGTGGACGACGAGGGGGTGTTCTGATGGGTCGCAAGGTTCACCCCTACGGCTTCCGCATGGGCGTCACCAAGGACTGGCAGGCGAAGTGGTTCAGCGAGCGTAGCTACGCCGACCTGGTCCACGAGGACCTGCGCATGCGCAAGGTGGTCCTGGATCGCCTGCCGGACGCCGGCATCTCCGAAATCATCATCGACCGCAACGCGAACCAGCTGACGCTGACCGTGAAGACCGCGAAGCCCGGCATCGTCATCGGCCGCGGCGGCGCGAACGTGGAGCAGCTCCGCAACGCGCTCGAGGATGCAACGGACCGGCGCGTGCGCCTCAACATCGAGGAGATCCGCGTACCGGAGACGGACGCGTTCCTGGTCGCGCGGTCCGTGGCGGACCAGCTGGAGCGCCGCGTGGCGTTCCGGCGCGCGATGAAGCAGGCGGTGCAGCGCACCATGCAGCGTGGCGCCGAGGGCTGCAAGATCAAGATCGGCGGCCGCCTCGGCGGCGCCGAGATGTCGCGCTCCGAGTACGAGCTGCAGGGGCGTGTGCCGCTGCACACGCTGCGCGCCGACATCGACTACGGCCACGCGGAGGCGCGCACCACGTTCGGCGTGGTGGGCGTGAAGTGCTGGATCTACAAGGGCGAGATCGCCACGGGCCAGTCGCCGTTCGACCTCGCCGGCGTCGAGGAATCGGAGTAGCGCGATGCTGATGCCTCGTCGCGTCCGCTACCGCAAGCAGCACCGCGGCAAGCGCCGCGGGATGGCGCACTCGGGCAACTACGTCGCCTTCGGCGAGTGGGGCCTGCAGGCGCAGACCACGGGCTGGGTCGACGCCCGCCAGATCGAGGCGGCGCGACGCGCGATCACCGGATCGCTGCGGCGTGGCGGCAAGGTCTGGATTCGCGTCTTCCCGGACAAGCCCGTCACCAAGAAGCCCGTGGAGACGCGCATGGGCAAGGGCAAGGGCGCGCCCGACCACTGGGTCGCCGTCGTCAAGCGCGGCCGCGTGATGTTCGAGGTCGCCGGCGTGCCCGAGGACGCGGTGCGCGAGGCCTTCCGCCGCGCGCACCACAAGCTGTCCGTCAAGACGAAGATGATCCCTCGCGAGGAGATGTGATGACGGCGCAGGAAACCGCCGACCTGCGGGAGCTGCCCTCCGAGGAGCTCGAGCGCGAGCTCGATGAGAGCCTGCGCTCGCTCTTCAACCTGCGCTTCCAGGCGGCGACGAGGCAGCTCGCCGACGTCTCGCAGGTGCGGCGGGCGCGCCGCCGCGTCGCGCGCGTGCGGACGCGGCTGCGCGAGCGCGAGATCCGCGCCGCCATCGGCGAGTCCGCCGAGGTGGCCGCGAGCGATGCCGACGAGGAAGAGCAGGAGTAAGCCGTGGTTCAGGCCGAGCAGGCAGTCGAGCGCGAGGTGAACCGCAAGAGGCGGAACGGCGTCGTGGTTTCGCACGGCAACGACAAGACCGTGATCGTCGCCGTCGTCTCCGCCGCTCGCCATCGCCTCTACCGCAAGGTGATCCGGCGCACGAAGCGCTACCCGGTGCACGACCCGGAGAACAGCGCCACCACGGGCGACCTCGTGATCATCGAGGAGTGCCGGCCGATCAGCAAGACGAAGCGCTGGCGATTGGTGGAGGTGATCACCGAGCGCGAGGTCGCCGAGGTCGCTCCGGAGTCGATCGACGAGGCGCTGGTCGACGAGATGCAGCGCACCGCCGCGCGCGCCGCCGCCGAGGCGGAGGAGGCCGAGGAGGCCGACGCCGAGGAAGAAGCAACCACGGAGGCCGAAGAAGAGACAACCGCGGAGGCGCAGGACGAGCCGGCCGCCGAAGCCGAAGACGAGACGACCGCCGAGGCGGAGGACGAGCCCGTCGCTGAGGCGGAGGACGAGCCCGCCGCCGAGGCCGAGGAAGAGACAACCGGAGAGGTCGAGGAAGAGGCAACGGCGAAGGCGGAGGACGACGCAACTGCCGAGGCCGAAGAAGAGACAACCGCGGAGGCGGAGGACGAGCCTGCTGCCGAGGCAGATGCGGCAGAGGAGACCGTCGCCGAGGACGCCGATGACTCCGAGGCTGCTGCCGAGGACGGCGACGCCGTCGACGAGGATGAGCAGAAGAGCGCGGAGGAGCCCGCAGCGCAATGATCCAGCAGGAAAGCAGGGTCAAGGTCGCCGACAACTCGGGCGCGCGCGAGTTGCTCTGCATCCGCGTGCTCGGCGGCAGCGGCCGGCGCTACGCGCGGGTCGGCGACGTGATTGTCGCCACCGTGAAGGAAGCGCAGCCGAACAGCCCCGTGCCCAAGGGCGAGGTGGTGATGGCCGTGATCGTGCGCACCGCCAAGCCGTTCCAGCGGCCCGACGGCTCCTCGATCCGCTTCGATGAGAACGCGGCCGTGGTGCTGGCCGACCGCGAGGGCAACCCGCGCGGCACGCGCATCTCCGGGCCGGTCGCCCGCGAGCTGCGCGATCGCCAGTTCATGCGCATCGTCTCGCTCGCCCCGGAGGTGCTGTGATGGCGGCGAAGATCCGGCGGCGCGACATGGTGCAGGTGCAGACCGGCAAGGACCGCGGCCGCCGCGGCGAGGTGCGCCAGGTGCTGCACGGCTCGCAGCGCGTGATCGTCACCGGCGCGAACATGGTCAAGAAGCACCGCCGCTCGCGCAGCCCCACCGCGCCCTCCGAGATCCTCGAGGTGGAGGCGCCGCTGCACGTCTCGAACGTGGCGCTGGTTTGCGGCGGTTGCGACGAGCCGACGCGGGTCGGCTTCCGCGTGCTCGGCGACGGCCGCAAGGTCCGCTACTGCAAGGCCTGCGACGAGGCGATCGACTGATGAGCGAACAGACCAACGGCAACGGCTACGCGCCCCGGCTGCTGACCCGCTACCAGCAGGAGATCCACGCGGCGCTGATGCGCGAGTTCGGCTACGACAACCCGATGCAGGCGCCGACGATCGAGAAGATCAACGTCAACGTCGGCCTCGGTGAGGCGCTCGACAACGCCCGCGCGATCGAGTCGGCCACGGCCGACCTCAAGGCGATCACCGGCCAGCAGCCGGTGGTGACGAGGGCGAAGCGCGCGATCTCCAACTTCCGGCTGCGGGCGGGCAACCCGATCGGGCTGAAGCTGACGCTGCGCGGCGTGCGGATGTGGGAGTTCTACGACCGCCTCGTGAACATCGCGCTGCCGCGCGTGCGCGACTTCCGGGGCGTGCCGGATCACTCGTTCGACGGCCGCGGCAACTTCGCGCTCGGCATTCGCGAGCAGATGATCTTCCCGGAGATCAACTACGACAGCGTCGATCGCGTGCGCGGGCTGCAAGTCAACATCATCACCAGCGCGCGCAACGACGAAGAAGGCAAGCGGCTGCTCGAACTGCTGGGCATGCCGTTCCGGCGACCGTAGACGGCGAGGACGGAGATCATGGCGCGAAAATCGCTGATCGCAAAGGCCCAGCGCAAGCCGAAGTTCTCGACTCGGAAGGTCAATCGCTGCCTCGTGGCGTGGCGCTCGCGGCCGTGCGGCCGTGCTCGCGCCTACATGCGCCGCTTCGAGATGTGCCGCATCTGTTTCCGCACGCTCGCCAACGAGGGAAAGCTCCCCGGCGTCCGCAAGTCGTCGTGGTAGCCGGAGCGCCGGAAGAGCAAGAGGAAGGGAGCACGAGCGCATGAGCATGTCCGATCCGCTCGCCGACATGTGCACCCGCATTCGCAACGCCGTCATGGCGAATCACGAGAGCGTGCGCGTCCCCGCTTCCAAGGTGAAGCGCGCGATCGCCGACGTGCTCAAGTCCGAGGGCTTCATCGCGGGTTACGCGGAGGAGCAGGACGGCAGCCGCAGTTACCTGCGCCTGCGGCTCAACTACGTGAGCGAGCAGCAGGCGGCGATCGGCGGCATCCGCCGCGTCTCGCGGCCGGGGCTGCGCGTCTACGTGAACAAGCGCGAGATCCCGAGGGTCTACGGCGGGCTCGGCGTGGCGATCATGAGCACCTCCAGCGGCGTGATGACCGGGCAGGAAGCCTGGCGTCGCAACGTCGGCGGCGAAGTGCTCTGCTACGTCTGGTAGCGGCGAGAAAACGAGGAGCAGCGAGATGTCCCGCGTCGGCAAGGCGCCGGTCCCGATCCCCGATGGCGTCGAGGTGACCCTCGACGGCGCCCGCTGCCACGTGCGCGGCCCGAAGGGCGACCTGCAGCAGCAGCTGCGCGAGGAGATGGAGATTCGCATCGAGGAGGGCGTGCTCACCGTGCATCGCCCCTCGGACGCGCCCACGCACCGCGCGCTGCACGGGCTGACGCGCGCCCTGATCCACAACATGGTCGTCGGCGTCACCGAGGGCTTCCGCAAGACCCTCGAGATCCACGGCACCGGCTACCGCGCCGAGAAGCGCGGCGACTCGCTGGTGCTCAACGTCGGCTTCTCCCACCAGGTGCAGCTCGACCCGATCGAGGGGGCCGCCTTCGAAGTGGAGACGCCGACCCTGGTGCACGTCGACGGCATCGACAAGCAGATCGTCGGCCAGCAGGCCGCGCTCGTGCGCCGCGTGCGGCCGCCCGAGCCCTACCAGGGCAAGGGCATCCGCTACCGCGGCGAGCAGGTGCGCCGCAAGGCCGGCAAGCGGACGTAGGGCGAGGCAGGGAAGCAGCGATGGGCAGCGAGCAACAGACACGGCGAGCCGCGCGTGTGCGCCGCCACCGGCGCCTGCGCAAGCGCGTCCACGGCGTGGCCGGGCGGCCGCGGCTCTGCGTCTACCGCTCGGCGCGCTACATCTATGCACAGCTGATCGACGACGACGCCGGGCGCACGCTGGTGCAGGCCTCCGACCTGGAGCCCTCGCTGCGCGAGGGCGCGGGCGAGACGAAGGTGGAGCGCGCTCGCGCGGTCGGCGAGCTGGTCGCGAAGCGCGCCCGCGAGGCAGGGCTCGCGGCAGTGGTCTTCGATCGCGGCGGCTTCGCCTACTCGGGACGGGTGCGGGCGGGGGGCGCGGCGGCGGGGGGGGGTGGGGGGGGGG
>VXMT01000227.1 GCA_009840965.1 Chloroflexota bacterium | reverse complement strand
CGCCCGAACCGACGCCGTGGGCGGCGGGACGCGAGGAGATCGCCCTGCTGGAGGGCACAGAGTGGGAGAACCCCCTGGTCGCCAACCACAGCGGCGCGGAGGGGCCCTCGGTGCTCGTCCTCGGCGGCGTGCACGGCAACGAGCCGGGGAGCTGGCTCGCGACCGAGGAGATCGTGGACTGGCAGCCCCTGCGCGGCAGCCTGATCGTGATCCCGCGCGCGAACATCGTCGCCACCCGCGTGGGCGAGCGGACGCTGCCCGAGCTGGGCGACCTCAACCGGCTCTACCCCGGCGCGGATGACGCCGAGCTGCCGATGGCGCGCATGGCGGCGCAGATCGTCGAGGTCGCGCGGCGCTACCGCGTCTCGCTCGTCCTCGACCTGCACGAGTCGTGGGGCTTCTACGCCGAGCGCGGGTCGAACAGCGGCACGGCGTTCATCGGCCAGACGATCACAGCCGGACCGGGCGAGGACACGACGGTCGCCACGCGCATCGCCGAGGAGTTCAACGGGCAGGTGGAGACCGAGCGCGATCACCTGCTCGCGCGAGACCGGAGCTTCTGGGGGTCCTCGTCCTTCCAGGGTGGATTGCCCAGCGATGGGACTACCAGCTGGGGCTGGCGGCCGGGCCGCGGCGGCAGCTCGCTCTCGCTGGGTAACTACGTGGACGGTCTCACGCCCGTCCTCGTGGAGATGGGGCAGCACAACCAGACGCTCGAGCGCCGCGCCGAGCTGCACCAACTCGTGACGCGCATCGCCCTCACCCAGCGCGGGATGCTGTAGCCGCCGCCGGGGGCTCGGCGGACCTCAGCAGACGACGCGGCGCACGATCTCGTACATCAGCTCGCAGCCGCCGTTGAGGTTCTCGACCGTCAGGAACTCGTTGTGGGCGTGGAAGCCGGCGCGCTCCTCGGCGCTGAACATGCAAGGGATGAAGCCGTAGGAGGGCACCCCGATCTCGCGCAGGAAGCGGTTGTCGGTGGCGAACGAGGCCACCGAGGGCGCGACCACGGCGCCCTCGAACGCCTCCTCCACCACCTCGCGGATCGCCGTGAACAGTTCCGTGTCGAAGTCCGACGAGGGCGTCGAGGTGAAGTCGTCGAGCTCCGGCCGCACGGAGACGAGCGGATCGTCGATGCGCTCGCGCACCTGCTCGATCCAGTCCTCGAGGCTCTGGCCGGGCAGCAGGCGGCAGTCGATGATCGCCTCGCTGCGCGGTGGGATGACGTTCGCCTTGAAGCCGCTGTCGATGACCGTGACGTTGAGCGTGTTGATGAACATCGCCAGCGCCGCAGGGTCGCTGCGCAGCGCCTGCTCGAAGGCCTCGGCGTCCTCGGGGGGCGGGAGCAGCCCGGCGCGCGAGAGCTGGTCGACGAGGCGCGCCGTACCCGGCTCGAACTGCACGCCGCGATCCCAGTCGGCCAGCCGCAGCAGTGCGCGGATCAGCCGCAGCGCCGAGTTGTCCTCCGCCGGCAGGCTGCCGTGCCCGGTCACGCCCTCGACACGCAGCCGCAGCCAGCCGACCGACTTTTCGTTGACGCTGGCGAGGAAGATGCGCCCGTCCTCGCGGCCCGCGAAGTCCGTGAGGCCGCCGCCGCCCTCGTTGAGGGCGAACTCGACGTCGAACAGGTCGCCGCGGTGGTCGACGAGCCAGCGCATCCCGTGGACGCTGCCGACCTCCTCGTCGGGCGCGGCGAGGAAGACGACGTCGCGGCGCAGCGGCTCGCGGCGGCGCTGGAGCAGCAGCACGGCCATGAGCTGCATCACGCCTGCGCCCTTCATGTCCATCGCCCCGCGGCCGTAAATGCGGCCGTCGCGCACGACGCCGCCGAAGGGCGGGACGTCCCAGAACTCCTCCTCGACCGGCACCACGTCGAGGTGATTGCCGAGCAGCAGCGGGCGGCGGCTGCCGTCGCCGGGCCGCCGCGCGGCCAGCGCCTCGCGGCCGGGGGCCGTCTCGATGTACTCGCAGGCGATGCCCTCGGCCTCGAGCAGCGCGCCGAGGAAGCGTGCGGCCGGGGCCTCGTTGCCGGGCGGGTTCGAGGTGTCGATGCGCAGGTAGCGCTGGAGAATGTCGAGCGCCTCGGCGTGTACGGCGGGCCAGTCGATCGCCTCGGACATCGCGTTCGCCTGCCCGTGCGCTAGAAGATCAGGTTCGTGAGCCGCTGGCGGTAACGGCGGGTCAGCTCGTCGCCGTCACCGAGCAACGTGAAGGCGTCCAGCATGCGCAGCCGCCCGCCGTCCTCGGCCACGCCGCGGTCGAGCCGCACCGTCGCCAGCAGGTGTTCGAGGGCGTCCTGCCACTTGCCCTCCGCCGCCAGCAGGCAGCCGAGCGCGTAGTGCGCCTCGGCGTCCTCGGAGTCCGCCTCCAGCCGCGCCTCCAGCTCCTCGCGGGAGGCGTCGCCGGCCTCGTCGCGGAAGGCGAGCTGCGCGAGCACGCGGGCCGCGGCCGGCTCGCCGGGGACGCGGGCCGCAAGCTCCCGGGCGCGGGCGATCTCGCCGTCGGCGAGCAGGATTCCGGCGAGCGCCGCCGAGGCGCCTCGATGGTCGGGATCCTGCTCGAGCGCGTGCTCCAGGTGCAGCCGCGCGGCGCCCGGCTGGTCGATGCTCAGCGCGTGCTGGGCGGCGGCCACGGCCTGGTCGGCGGCGCTCGGCACGATCGAGTCGAAGAAGCTGCGGACCTGCGGCTCGGGCAGCGCGCCGACGAACTCGCTCACGACCTCGCCGTTGCGGAAGGCCTTGACCGCGGGGATGCCCTGCACCTGATAGCTGGTGGCGACGCCGGGGTTCTCGTCGACGTTGATCTTGACGAGCTGGACCTCGCCGGCGCGTTCGTAGGCGATCGTCTCGAGGGTCGGGCCCAGCACGCGGCAGGGGCCGCACCAGGGCGCCCAGAAGTCGACCACCACCGGCAGCTCTCGGGAGCGCTCGATCACGTCCGTCTGGAACGTCGCGTCGCTCGCGTCCAGCACCGCCCCGCTCGTCATTGCCCTCGCTCCTTCCGCCGCGCGTTGCGCGCGTCCAGCCTACCGCGAGGGCGCGCGAAGCGGCACGCCGTGAGCGCAAGGGCGTGCTCCGCTAGGATGCGGCGGAACGCGGGCGCTGCTCGACACTGAGCGGGGACGGGGGGCGAGATGCGCTTCGGAGTGACGGTCGACTTCAACGAGCAGCCGGTGACCTCGCCGGAGTTCCTCGCGGGCTTCGCGCAGGCCGCCGAGGACTACGGCTTCGACACCCTCTGGACCAGCGACCACGTCGTGATCCCGCAGGGACACAACTCGGACTACCCCTACGCCGAGCGCATGCCCTACGAGGAGGCGCCGATCCCGGACCCGATCGTGACGCTCACCTTCGTCGCCGCGAAGACGAAGACGCTGCGCCTCGGCACCTCGGTGCTGGTGCTGCCGCAGCGCAACCCGGTGGTGCTCGCCAAGCAGCTCGCCTCGCTCGACGTCTACTCGGAGGGGCGTATCGACCTCGGCATCGGCGTGGGCTGGCTGCGCGAAGAGTTCGAGGCGATCGGCGTGCCCTGGGAGCGCCGCGGCAAGCGCACGGACGAGTGCATCGAGGCGATGCGCGCGCTCTGGACGGAGCCCGTGGCGAGCTACGAGGGCGAGCTGGTGCGCTTCTCCAACGTCGCCTGCGACCCCAAGCCGGTCCAGCCGGGCGGGGTGCCCTTCATCATCGGCGGGCACTCCGTGGCCGCGGCGCGGCGCGCGGGCAAGTACGGCAGCGGTTTCTTCCCGCACGTCTTCGGCCGCGCCTGGCACGAGCTGATCGCCGAGGCGCGGCGCACCGCCGAGGCGCACGGCCGCGACCCGGACGAGATCGAGATCAGCGCCGGCGTGCCGCCCGAGCTGGAGCTGGCGCAGCGCCTCGGGGAGCTCGGCGTCTCGCGTCTCAACATCCTGATCACGGACCCGGACGTGCCGTCCGCGCGGCGCACGCTGGAGCGCATCTCGCGCGACCTGATCGCGCGCATGTAGCCGGTCGCGGCCTCGCACCTCCCCCGCCGACGGCGGGCTAGCCGTGCTGTCAGGTCGGCTGGTGGCGGTGCTCGGCGAGGACGGTGAAGCGGCGCCAGAAGAAGAGGAAGCGCTCGGCGTCCACGAGCACGGCGCTCGCCCACTGCAGCAGCGCGGGCGCGACGTGGACCGTCAGATCGCCGTGCGAGACGGTTTCGTAGCGGGAGAGATTCTTGCCCTTGAGGTAGGTGTCGACCGGCACATCGAGGACGCCCCGTCAGCCGAGCGGCCGGATGAAGTCGAGCGCCAGCGCGCCGCCCCGGCGACGCGCCAGCTCGGCCGCCGCGGCCGTGATTTCGATCTCCATGAGCCCTCGGCCAGGTCCGTCCGCGCTCAGCCCGACTTCGCCGCGGCGAGGTAGTCCTCGCCGAAGCGGCGCATCAGGTCCGGGGCGTCGAGCAGCTCGCGGGGGTGCAGGCCGACGATCGCGTGGTCGACGCCGGCCTCGCGCGCGCGCCCGAGCCGCTCGACCACCTGCTCCAGGCGATCGCTCGCCAGCAGCGCGATGCCGGTCATCGCGATCACGAGCGCGTCGGGGTCGCGTCCGGCCCGCTCCGCGGCCTCGCGCGCGGGCTGCATCGCCTCCCCGGCGGTGTCGAGGTAGTTGCCGTGCGTCAGCCAGCCGTCGGCAAGCTCGCCGATGCGCCGCATCTGCTGCGGGCTGTCGCCGCCGATCAGGATCGGCACGTGGCGCGGCGGGTGCGGGCGCGAGGTCCAGCCGTCGACCTGGTAGGTCTCGCCCTCGAAGCCGTCGACCCAGTCCTCGGTCCAGAGCTTGCGCGTGAGCAGCAGGCTCTCCTCGAAGCGCTCGCCGCGCCGGTCCGAGGGCATGCCGAGCACCTCGAACTCCTCCTTCGCCCAGCCCATGCCCGCGCCGAGGATCAGGCGCCCGCCGGCGAGGTGGTCGAGCGTGGCCATGATCTTCGCGTGCAGCACGGCCTGCCGCATATTCAGCACCAGCACCGCCACGCCGAGCTGGACCCGGCTCGTCACTCCGGCCACGAACGCGAGCTCGGTCAGCGGCTCCAGCAGCGAGGCGTCGATGTGCACGCGCCCGGGCAGGTTGCCGTCCGCGCTGTAGGGGTAGCGCGAGCGGTACTCGCGAGGGAAGACGACGTGGTCGTTCGTCCAGAGCGAGTCGAAGCCCGCCTCCTCGGCGGCGCGCGCGTGGCGCAGCACCGCATCGCGCGTGGCCCGATCTCCGGCCTGGGGGAGCAGGATGCCGACGTCCATCTGCACTCAGTCTCCGTTCGCGTGCCGCCGGGCCGCGCGAGCGGCGCTAGCGATGCAGCGCCGAGCCCGCTGGCACATGGTGTTCGATCGCGTCCTGATGGTCGAGCAGGATCACCCGCGATCGGAAGCGCCAGGCGCCGTCCACGCGCTCGAATGCGTCGTGGTAGCGGCCGGCGGCGATGATCTGGATCGGCAGCTCGCGGGTCGCCAGCGTCACGGCGAAGTAGGAGCGCGCCGTCGCCGTGCCTGCCTCCTCGTCCGGGTCGATCAGCACGTTGGTCGTGACGTGCTTCGTGCGGGGGCTGCCGTCGTGCAGGCGGAAGCTGCTGCGCAGCGCCTCGGCCAGCGCCGGGCCGCCCAGCGGCGTGCCGTCCGGCCCGAACTGCCGCCCGCCGTGCGCGAACATTTTGCCCGCGCCCTCGAAGTCTCCGAGGTCGACGCGCTCCGCGTAGGTGAAGATCAGCGTCTCCACCGCCGCATGCACCTCGTCGGGGACGGGCATGGGCGGGACTTCCTCGAGCGGCGGACCGAGCACCTCGATGTCGTACGGCAGCTCGCCGATCTCGTAGCCCCGGATGTGCTGCGTGAGGTCGCCGCGCGTATCGAGCATGGTCAGGCGGTCGGTGAACCACCACCCGCCGTCGATGCGCTCGAACTCGTCGTAGTAGCGGCCGCTGCCGAGCAGTCGCAGGCGCATGGTCGGCGTCGCCTGGAAGAGCGTGAAGTAGGAGCGGGCGCGGGCGGTCCCGGCCTCCTCGTCGACGTCGATCATGATGTTGGTCGTCATGTGCCGCGTGCCCGGCGAGCCGTTGTGCAGGAGGAGCCGCCGCTTGCGGTTCTCGGCCATCTGCGCGCCGGAGTGCGAAGAGCCGAGGCTCGAGCGGAACGGCCCGTGCGTGAAGATCTCGCCGACGGCGTCGTGGTCGCCCAGGTCAGTGAAGCGCGCGTAGCGCAGCATCACGTCGCGGATCTCGTCGCGGCTGTCCGCCATCGGTATCACACCCCGGCGGGACCGTATGAGCGCGCCACGAGGGCCGTCAAGCGCGCTCGCCGCCCCCGCCGCGCAGGTGCGCGCTCAGGTCGCCCGCGTGGTCCGTGTAGACGCGCCGCTCAGCGAAGCGCCAGGCGCCCTCGACGCGCTCGAAGCGGTCGTCGTAGCGCCCGCTCACGATCGGCTGCAGCGGCAGCGCGGGCGTCTGCTGCAGCACGACGAAGTAGGCGCGCGCGAGGCCCGTTCGCGCAGCCTCGTCCACCTCGACGGCGACGTTGGTGGTCAGGTGCTTCGTGCGCGGGTTGCCCTCGTAGAGCTGGACCGCGCCGCGCAGACCCTTCGCCAGCGCCTCGGCCCGTAGCGCGTAGCTCCCGCCGTCCTCGGTCTCGCCGACGAACGGCCCGTGTGCGAACAGCGCCCCGACGCCCTCGAAGTCCGCGAGGTCGATGCGCTCGGCGTAGGTGTAGATGAGCGCCTCGATCGCGTCGGCCGCGTCCGGCGGCGGGGGCAGCGGCCGCAGCTCGGCGGCGGACGGCCCGCGCAGCGCGAGCGAGGGCTGGCGCCGCGGCGCCTGCCGCAGGAAGCCGCCGACGTCGCCCGAGAGGTCGAAGATGCTGACCCGCTCCTCGAAGCGCCACGCGCCGTCCTCGCGCACGAACTCATCGTGGTAACGACCCGCGCCGACGACGCTCAGCGGCTCGCCGGGCGGCTGCTTCAGCATCGCGTAGTAGGAGCGGGCGCGAGCCGTGCCTGCCTCCTCGTCGATGTCGATCATCAGGTTCGTGGTGAGGATGCGCGTGCGCGGCGTGCCGTCCTCGTGCAGGCGGATGCCGCGCGCGCGGTCGGCCGCCAGCTCGGCTCCGCCGAGGGAGCGGCCCATCGTCGAGGAGAAGCGGCCCTTCGCGAAGAGCTTCCCGATGCCCTCGAAATCCGCGCCGTCCTGCAGCCGCGGGTAGGCGTGGACGAGCGCGACGATGGCGGCACGGTCGGCGGCGAGGCTGACGGAGGACATCGGGCGGCACGCTAGGCAGCGCCGGGCGCGCCCGTCAACCGCGCGGGGCGCAGCGGCGGCGGTTGCGCGACTTGCGCGGTAGGATGTTGCGCCGGGAGGACGCGATGCCCGAGTCCGCCGACGAGACCGTCGAGGGCGCGCCGATCGTGCTGACGCGTGGCGCCGACGCGCCCTGGTCCGGGCACCGCTCGGGGATGAGCATCCAGTTCGGCGTCTCCGGCGAGCTGAGCGGGTCGCGCAACGTCTTCATGACGCACCAGCGCATCCCGCCGGGCATGGAGAGCACGCCGCACGTCCACACGAACTGCGAGACCGCGATGTTCGTCCTCGCGGGCCCCGTGCTGATGCGCCACGGCCCCGCGCTGGAGCTGGAGCACCGCGCGGCGAGCGGCGACTTCCTCTACGTGCCCGCCAACGCGCCGCACCAGATCGTCAACCCGAGCAGGACGGAGGACGCCGCGGTGGTGCTCTGCCGCGACGCCGCCGAGGAGATCGTCAGGGAGCTGTAGCCCGCCCGCCGGGCGCAACGGATCGGAGCAAGTCATGGAGCAACTCGAGGGCCGCGTCGCAGTGATCACCGGAGGGGGCTCCGGCATCGGCGAGGGCTTCGCCCGCATCTGCCACGAGGCCGGGATGCGCGTCGTCGTCTCGGACATCGAGGAGGACCAGGCGGTGCGCGTCGCCAACGCGGTCCGCGAGCTCGGCGGCGAGGCGATCGGGCTGCGCACGGACGTCTCCAGCGCCGACTCCGTCCAGGAGCTGGCGGACCGCGCCTACGAGGAGTTCGGCGAGGTCAACCTGCTCTGCAGTAACGCCGGCGTGATGATGGTCGCGCCGCTGCTCGAAACGCCGCTCGAGGACTGGACCTGGACGCTCGGCGTGAACCTCTACGGCGCGATCCACTGCGCGAACGCCTTCGGACCGAGGATGCGCGAGCAGGATGGCGAAGGCCACATCGTTTTCACCGCCTCGATCGCCGGTACGCGCCCGATCCACGAGACGCCGATCGGCACGTACGTCTCCTCCAAGTACGCCGTCGTCGGCTTCGCCGAGACGCTGCGCAGCGAGCTGGAGCCGGACGGCATCGGCGTCTCGGTGCTCTGCCCCGGCGGCGTCGACACGCAGATCTTCACCGCCACGCGCAACCGCCCGGCGGAGCTGGGCGGCCCCGCCGAGCTGCCGCCGGCCGCGGAGGCGCGCGTCGCCCAGCGCGAGGAGCTGGTCGAGGTCGACCCGGCGATGGACCCGGTCGAGGTCGCGCGCCGCACCATTGACGGCGTGCGCGCCAACCGGCTCTTCATCTTCAGCCACCCGGACACGCGCCCCGAGTACGAGCAGCGCAACGCCCGCGTGATCGCGGACTACGACGCCGTCTCCTGAGCCGCGCGGCGGGCCTCCTCCCATGACCGGCAGCAGCGAGGGCGAGGAGCCTCGCGCGCTGCTGCGCCGCGCGATGCGGCTGCACAGCGACGACCAGATCGACGCCGCGCTCGCAGCGGCCGAGGGCGCCGTCGCGCTGGACCCGGACTTCTGCGAGGCGCACGCCTACCTCGGCAACACGCTGGTCACACGGAAGCGGCGCTTCGCGGACGGCCTCGCCGCGCTGGAGCGCGCCGCCGAGCTCTGCCCGGGCGACGCCGCCATCCTCTACACGCTCGGCTGGTGCCGTGAGTTCGTCGCGCACGCCCTCGAGCGCCCGCGCCAGCGCCAGCCCCACCAGCCCGTCGCGCAGGACTCCGCCGCCCTCTACGCCGCCACCACCGAGGTCCTCCGCCGCGCCCTTACCCTCG
>VXMT01000267.1 GCA_009840965.1 Chloroflexota bacterium | reverse complement strand
GCGCCGGGCGGCATGTTGAGCATCTGCACGTCCGCCCCCAGCGGGGCGCGCTCGGCCAGGTGCTCGCGCACCTGCTCGATCGGTCCGATCACCTGGATGCCGGCGATCATCTCGTCGCTGAGCGCGGCCAGCGAGGCCTCGCGGTCGCGCTCCGCCCAGGCCGCCCGCGAGGCGGCGACCTCGTCCTCGTGGCCGGCGCGGGTGAGCATCTGCCAGTAGAAGTCGCCCATGCGGTTCACGTAGTGATGCACGTGGCTGCGCGCCGCCATCCACTTACGCTCGTCCTCGTCGGCGTTGCCGTCGAGCACGAAGACGTTGGTGAACGGTGCGATCGTGATCTCCGAGGCGTCGCGTCCGGCGCTGCTCGCGCCCTCGCCGAGCTGCTCGCGCAGCTGCGGAAGCAGCCGCGTCGGCCAGTGGATCGGCAGGATGCCGTCGGCGACCTCGCCGGTCTGGCGGATCGAGCGAGGCGTGATCGCGGCGATCCAGACGGGCACGCGGTCGCGCACGCGCGGGTAGTCCAGGCGGAAGCCGCGCTGCAGGTTGAACAGCTCGCCCTCGTACTCCAGCCGCTCGCCGGCCATCAACATCTGGAAGATCTCGATGTACTCGCGGATGCGGCGGAGCGGCCGCTCGAACGGCACGCCGAAGAAGCCCTCGATCACGAGGTGGCCGGAGGAGCCGAGGCCGAGCGTCATCCGGCCCTCCGAGATCTGCTCGAGCCGGGCGAACTCCTGAGCGAGCGTGGCGGGGCTCCTCGAAAAGACGTTGAGGATCGAGGGCATGATCATCGCGTGCTCGGTGTGCTCCGCGAGCAGCGTGAGCCAGGGGATCGCTGAGGGCCCCCAGGACTCGCCGCCGCTGGTGATGTGCGCGATCCCGAGGTCCTCGGCGATCCGCACCTTCTCCAGCGTCTCCCGCCAGTCCTCCTCCATCGGCGCCTGCAGTCCGAGCTTCATCGCGGCCCCCTCTCGCGCGCCGTCGCACGCGCGCTGGATTCTAGCCCGCTCGCCGGGCAAGAGCCGCCTACCCGCTCCCGCGCTACGATGCGCGCGACGAGCCCGCAAGCCAGCGGCGGGAGCCATGCCGAACCAGTACGTCGCCACCGACACGCGCACCGGCCTCGAGGTCAAGGTCACGGGCGAGTTCCCCGAGGATCCTGAGGACCGCGTGCGCATCGCGCGCACCTCGACGCTGTTCACGCGCCTGATGGCGACGATCCTCGCGATGGACGACTCCGCGCCGCGTCGCGAGGGCTTCCGTGCCGTCGAGACGCAGTTGGAGATCGCGGACGCGCTGCTGCGCCGCGAGATGGACGAGGTGCAGCGCCTGATCCGCGAGACGCTGTCCTCGATGGGCATCACCGAGGACCACCTCAGCGAGATCGAGGCGAAGCTGCGCCGCCAGCTCGGCCAACTCGACGACGAGGAGCCGCCGGAGCCCGTGTAACCCTCCACCGCTGGCGCCGCCGGGGGCGCGTCGCTACGATGGACGGGACCGCCCAATCGGACCGACGAGGGGCGCCGTCCCCCGTTTGCGACGCCCTCCCCCACCACGATCGAGGTGGACTCTGCCGACCGACCGCATCGCCGTCACCGGGGCCCGCGAGCACAATCTCAAGAACATCTCCGTCGAGATTCCTCGCGACCGCCTCGTCGTCATCACCGGGCTCAGCGGCTCCGGCAAGTCCTCGCTCGCCTTCGACACGATCTACGCCGAGGGACAGCGGCGTTATGTAGAATCGCTCTCCGCCTACGCCCGCCAGTTCCTCGGGCTCATGGAGAAACCCGACGTCGACTACATCGACGGCCTCTCGCCCGCGATCTCGATCGACCAGAAGGGCGTCTCCAGGAACCCGCGCTCCACGGTCGCGACCGTGACCGAGATCTACGACTACCTGCGGCTGCTCTTCGCCCGCGTCGGCGTCCCCTACTGCCCGCACTGCGGACAGGTGATCCGCCGCCAGACCATCCAGCAGATCGTCGACGTGATCCTCGGCGAGCCGCCCGGCACGCGAGCGATGCTGCTCGCGCCCGTCGTGCGCCACCGCCGCGGGCAGCACGAGCAGGTCTTCGAGGCAATCCGCCGCGCCGGCTTCGTGCGCGTGCGCGTCGACGGCGTCGTACGCGACATCGAGGAGCAGTTCGACCTCGAGCGCTACGAGTGGCACGACATCGACGTCGTCGTCGACCGCCTGGTGACGCCCGAGGCCGACGCGGAGGACGCCGAAGCGACGCGGCAGCGCATCTCGGACTCCGTCGAGCAGGCGCTGCGGCTCGGCGAGGGCGTGCTGCTGTTCGCCCCGGAGGAGCGTCCGGAGGAGACGTTCAGCGAGCACTTCGCCTGTCCCAACACGACGCACCCGCCCTACTCGGTGGGCGAGATCGAGCCTCGCAACTTCTCCTTCAACAGCCCCCACGGCGCGTGCCCGACCTGCACGGGCCTCGGCCTGCGCATGGAGCTGGACCCGGACCTCGTCGTCCCGAACCCGCGGCTGACGGTGAACGAGGGCGCGATCCTGCCCTACCAGCGCCTGAGCACGACGCTGAGCTGGTATCGCCGACGCCTCGAGGCGCTCGCCCGCGCCCACGGCTTCGACCTGGACACGCCGCTCGGGCAGCTCGACGAGCGTCAGCGGTCGGCGCTGATGGAGGGGACGGGCGACCAGCAGATCCACGTCAGCTACCGCACGCGGCGAGGGCGCGATCGCGACTACGCGATCACCTGGGAGGGCGTGCTGCCCAACCTCGAGCGGCGCTACCGCGAGACCGAGTCCGACTGGGTGCGCAACGACCTCGAGCGCTACATGGTGGCGGCGCCCTGCCCGGACTGCCGCGGCGCACGGCTCAAGCCCGAGATGCTCGCCGTCTCCGTCGACGGCCGCTCGATCGCCGATGCCGTGCGCGAGTCGGTCGGCGACGCGCTCGCCTGGGTCGAGCGGCTGCGCGCGGACGACTCGCCACTGTCCGAGCGCGAGCGCCAGATCGCGCGCCAGATCCTGCAGGAGATCGGCAACCGCCTGACCTTCCTGCGCGACGTCGGCCTCCAGTACCTGACGCTCGACCGCGCCTCGGCGACGCTCTCGGGCGGCGAGGGGCAGCGCATCCGCCTGGCGACCCAGATCGGCTCGGCGCTGATGGGCGTGCTCTACGTCTGCGACGAGCCCTCGATCGGCCTCCACGCGATCGACAACCAGCGGCTGATCCGCACGCTGACCCGGCTGCGCGACCTCGGCAACACCGTGCTCGTCGTCGAGCACGACGAGGCGATGATGCTCGCCGCCGACCACCTGATCGACCTCGGGCCCGGCGCCGGCGAGCACGGCGGCGAGGTGGTCGCCGCGGGCACGCCGCAGCAGGTGCTGCGCAATCGCAAGTCGATCACGGCGCAGTACCTCTCGGGCAAGCGCCAGATCCCAATGCCGAAGACGCGCCGCGAGGGCAACGGCGAGGCGCTGATCGTGCGCGGGGCGAGCGCGCACAACCTCAAGCAGCTCGACGTGGCGTTCCCCCTCGGGACGATGATCTGCGTGACCGGGGTCTCCGGGTCCGGCAAGTCCTCGCTGGTCAACGAGATCCTCGCCAAGCGGCTCGCGCACGACCTGCACCGCGCGCGCGAGCGCCCCGGCCCGCACGAGGGGATCGAGGGCCTGGACCACGTCGACAAGGCGGTCGTGATCGACCAGTCGCCGATCGGGCGCACGCCGCGATCGAACCCGGCAACCTACACGGGGCTGTTCACGGTGGTGCGCGAGCTGTTCGCGACGGTGCCGGAGGCGCGCGCGCGCGGCTACAAGCCGGGGCGCTTCTCCTTCAACGTCAAGGGCGGCCGCTGCGAGGCATGCAAGGGCGACGGCTACAACCAGATCGAGATGCAGTTCCTGCCCGACGTCACCGTGCCCTGCGAGGTCTGCCGCGGTGATCGCTACAACCGCGAGGCCCTCGAGGTCCGCTTCCGCGGCAAGACCATCGCCGAGGTGCTGCGCTTGACCGTGACGGAGGCGCTCGAGTTCTTCGACGCCTTCCCGCGCGCCAAGCGCAAGCTGGAGACGCTGCACGCGGTCGGGCTCGGCTACATCCGGCTCGGCCAGCCGGCGACCACGCTCTCGGGCGGCGAGGCGCAGCGCGTGAAGCTGGCGACGGAGCTGTCGAAGCGCGCCACCGGCCGCACGGTCTACATCCTCGACGAGCCGACCACCGGGCTCTCCTTCGCGGACATCGAGGCGCTGCTGGGCGTGCTGCAGCGGCTGGTCGACCAGGGCAACACGGTGATCGTGATCGAGCACCAGCTGGACGTGATCAAGAACGCGGACTGGCTGATCGACCTCGGACCCGAGGGCGGGGAGCGCGGCGGCGAGCTGCTCGCCGAGGGCCCGCCGGAGCGAGTCGCCGCCGTCGAAACCTCGGCGACGGGCCGCTTCCTGCGCGCCACGCTCGAGCAGCACGGCGTCGCGCCCGAGGGCGCCGCGCCGCCCTCGGACAACGGCGCGAAGCCGCGCGCCGCCCCGCGCAGGCGCAAGCGCGCGCCGAAGGCCGCCGCGCGGGCGTAGGCGGGCCCGGAAGCGCCATGACGACCATCCGACTGCAACCAGACGACGCTCGCCTGGCCGCGCTGGCCGTCGTCTACCACCTCGGGCGGCCGGGGTCGGAGTTGGATGCGGCGACGTTGCAGCGGCATGAGGCGGGGCTTGGGCCGCTGCAGCAGGTCATCGAGGGACAGCTCGGCCTCGCCGTGACGACGCTCGATGTGACCGCGTACCAGCTCGCGCGGCTCGGCGAGGCGCTGCTCGGGACGGTCAACGAGCTCAAGCAGTACGAGCTGAGCGAGGGCCGCTCGGTCGTTCCGGGCTTTGCCGACGCGTTCGCGCGCCTCTTCCCCGCGCACGCCAGCGAAGAGGGCGGCGCGCTCGACCTCGCCTCGCAGGGGGTGATGCTGCGGCGGCGGCTCGACAACGCCGTGCGCGAGGCCACGGCCCAGGTCGAGGCCGCGCGAGCGGCGGAGGCGGAGCGCGCGGCAGCCGGGGGCGCGCCGTCCGGAGAGGCGGGCGGCGCGGAGCGGCGCAGCCTCTGGCAGCGGCTCTGGCGACGCCGATCCGGCTAGCCGTGCGGGGGTCCGGAGCCCCCCAACAGCCCTCGCTTGTCCCGATGCCGCCCCGTCCATAGAATCGAGGCAACGCGACCGCATGAAGGGACGCCCTGCGGGATGACCTACTACATCACCCAGCCTTGTATCGACGTCATGGACCAGTCCTGCGTCGATGTCTGTCCGGTCGACTGCATCCACTTCGAGGAGGGTGAAGACCGGATGCTCTACATCGACCCGGACGAGTGCATCGACTGCGGGGCGTGCGAGCCGGCCTGCCCGGTGAACGCGATCTACGCCGAGGACGACCTTCCGGACGACCAGTCGGCCTTCGCCGAGATCAACGTCCTCTGGTACCAGGACGCCGCAGCCGCGCGCGAGAAGGTGCCAGCCTAGGTCGCTCGGCCCTTGAGGCCTCCGACCAACAAGCAGAAGCGCCGCTCTCGCGGCGCTTCGTTGTGTCTCCGGAGGCTTGCGGGCGCTACCGCGCCGGCATCGGCGAGCCCTCGAGGATCGGGATGTCCTCGTGGCCGAGTCGCTCGGCGCCCTCGCGCAGCGGGTGCGACTCGAGCCGCACCGTGCCGTCGCTCTCGAGGTGCACGATCAGCACGCGCCCGCCGGTGTGGCCCGCCAGGCCGTCCGGCGCACCGGAGTAGGCCGCGAGCCCCTCGCCGGCGGCGACGCGCGTCTGCTGCTCCCAGTGGCCGAGCGCGAAGTAATCGTGGTCGAGCACGGAGAAGTGATCCTCGTAGATGTGGTACGAGGAGTGGTCGGCGGACATGGGGTGCAGGAAGTGTCCGTGCCCCACGCCGATGTGCCAGTCCGCCTCGCGGCGTGACGGAGCGTCCTCGAAGGGGCGGAACTGGGGGTCGAGCTCGGTGTGGCTTCGGCCCCACAGCTCGACGCTCAGCTCCTCGAGCATCACGAACTCGCCCTCGGGCTCGCGCATCAGGCGCAGGTTCGGGGCCAGCGAGGTGAGGTCGAGGCGATCGTAGACGGAGCCGGGTCCGACGTGGTCATGGTTGCCAGGCAGCAGCACGACGGGGCCCGGCACGCGCGCCAGCTGCTCGCCGGCGAACTCCATCGTGTCTTCCTGGACGCGGGCGTTGTCGAAGAAGTCGCCCGCGATCACCATGAAGTCGACCCGCTCGGCGATCGAGAGGTCGATCACCGCCCGGAAGGTGTCGTGCATCTCCTGCCGGCGCTCCATTGTGCGCTCGGCCTTGCTGTGGTCGTAGGCCCCCAGGTGCACATCGGACGTGTGCAGGAACTTCAGTTCCCTCCGGCCCGGCTGCTCGCTCACTCGTCCCCCGCTTCCTGCACTGTCGGCCGCAACGCCTCGATCCGCTCGCGCAGCGCCTCGACGACGCCGTCGAGGGGCACGCGAATCTGCGACATGGTATCGCGTTCCCGGATAGTAACCGCCTCGTCGTCCAGCGTCTCGAAGTCGACCGTCACGCAGAGCGGCGTGCCGACCTCGTCCTGCCGCCGGTAGCGGCGGCCGATCGACTGCGAGTCATCGTACTGGGTGCGGAAGTGCGGGCGCAGTTGCTCCCAGACCCGGCGCGCCGTCGGGACCAGCCGCTCGTTGCGCGAGAGCGGCAGCACCGCGACCGTCGTCGGCGCGACATCCGGTGCGAGGCGCAGCAGCACGCGCTTCTCGCCGCGCTCGTCCAGCTCCTCGTCGTAGGCGTCGACGAGCAGCGTGAGCATGATGCGATCGACGCCCGCCGCCGGCTCCACGACGTGCGGCACGATGTGCTCGCCCCGCTCCTGATCGAAGTAGGTGAGCGACTTGCCCGAGGCGCTTGCGTGCGCGCCGAGATCGAAGTCGCCGCGATGCGCGATACCCTCGAGCTCGCCCCAGCCCCAGGGGTAGAGGTACTCGACGTCGGAAGTGCCGCGAGAGTAGTGCGAGAGCTCCTCGGCGGTGTGGTCTCGCAGGCGCAGCCGTTCCGGGCGCACGCCGAGCGAGTGGTACCAGCGCAGCCGCTCCTGCTTCCAGTACTCGTGCCACTCCAGCGAGTCGGCCGGGTCGCAGAAGTACTCCATCTCCATCTGCTCGAACTCGAGCATGCGGAACGTGAAGTGCCCCGTCGTGATCTCGTTGCGGAAGGACTTGCCGATCTGGGCGATGCCGAAGGGCAGCCGCCGCCGCGCCGACTGCTGCACCAGCTCGAAGTTGACGAACATGCCCTGCGCCGTCTCCGGCCGCAGGTAGGCGACCGAAGCGTCGTCCTGCACCGGCCCGACGAAGGTGCGGAAGAGCAGGTTGAACTGGCGCTCCTCGGTGAAGCGCGCCACCTTATCGCAGACGGGGCAAATGTTGTCCTCGATGTGGTCGGCGCGCACGCGGGCGCGGCAGTCGAGACAGTCGACGAGTGGGTCGGCGAAGCTGTCGACGTGGCCAGAGGCCTGCCAGACCTTCGGGTTCGTGATCATCGCCGCCTCGATGCCGACGATGTCCGTGCGCTCCTGGACCATCGACCGCCACCAGAGGTCGCGGATGTTGCGCTTCATCTCGACGCCGAGCGGGCCGTAGTCGTAGGTGGAGGCGAAGCCGCCGTAGATCTCGGCCGAGGGGAAGACGAAGCCGCGCCGCTTCGCAAGCGAGACGAGCGTGTCGAGCTCGACGGACGCGGCTGCGGGGGTGTCGAGAGCGGCGTCCGTCACGCGGGACTCCTCGTTACGTCGTGTGCTGGCTGGCGCCGTTGGACGCGGGGGAGCGTAGCACCGCCCCGCACTGCCCTCAACGATGAACCAGCCGGAGCGGGGTGGCATCAGGCAGCGGAGCTACCGCCGTCATGATCGCTCTTGCTTCTCGTGCTTCCTCAGCCGGCGCGCGCGCTCACCGATCAGCCGCTGGATGTTCTTCAGGCTGAAGCCGTGCGTGCGCATCTCGCGCTTCTTGCGCTGCTTCTGCTCACGCCGCTCCCCCTTCGTCTGGCCCACGCGCCGCTTGCACTCCCCTCACCAGCCCGCCGGCGGAACAACCCTCGAGGCCAGCGAGGCCGGGCCTTGCAGCCCGGCCCCGTCCGGTTCGCGCCCTGCCGCCGCGCCGGCGCCGCTAGATGAAGAGCGGACCGAATACGACGGCGACGATCGCCATCAGCTTCAGCAGGATGTTGAGCGACGGGCCCGAGGTGTCCTTGAACGGGTCGCCCACCGTGTCGCCGATGACGGCCGCGGCGTGGGCCTCGGAGCCCTTGCCGCCGTGCGCGCCGGCCTCGATGTACTTCTTGGCGTTGTCCCAGGCGCCGCCCGCGTTCGCCATCATCAGCGCGAGCAGCGCGCCCGCGGCGATCGAGCCGGCGAGCAGCCCGCCGAGCGCCTGCGGTCCGATGAAGATGCCGACCGCCACGGGCACGACCACGGCGATCGTGCCGGGCACGATCATCTCGCGGATCGCCCCGTTGGTCGCGATCGTGACCGCCAGCGCCGAGTCGGGCTGCTCGCTGCCATCCATGATGCCGGGGTGCTCGCGGAACTGGCGCCGCACCTCGTTGACCATCGCCATCGCCGCCCGGCCGACCGCGGCCATCGTCAGCGCGGCGAAGAGGAACGGCATCAGCGCGCCGATCAACGCGCCGACCAGCACCGTCACGTCGAGCAGGTCGAACGACAACGTGCCGCCGTCGCTGCTGATCACCTGCTGGTAGGTGAACATCAGCGCCATCGCGGTGAGCACGGCCGAGCCGATCGCGAAGCCCTTGCCGGTGGCCGCCGTGGTGTTGCCGAGGCTGTCGAGGGCGTCCGTGCGCTCGCGCACCTCGGGAGGCAGCGCCGCCTGTTCGGCGATGCCGCCGGCGTTGTCGGCGACGGGCCCGTAGGCGTCGCTGGCGAGCGTGACGCCGAGCGTGGAGAGCATGCCGACCGCGGCGAGCGCGATCCCGTACAGCCCGGCCAGCTCGAAGGTGATGCCAATCGCGACCACGATCGTGAGCAGCGGGATCGCCGTCGAGAGCATGCCGAGGCCGAGGCCGCCG
>VXMT01000125.1 GCA_009840965.1 Chloroflexota bacterium | reverse complement strand
GGGTGAGGGGGAAGACTCCCGCGCGCCTCCGAACGCCCCGATGGCGCAACGCAATGCCGGAGGGCGGACCCCTCCCTCACCCGCGGGGGGTGTGGGGGGAGTCCCCCCACAAAGCACTGGCTCTCCCTCGGGGAGAGGGGACCGGAGGGGATGAGCCCGCAACCCCGCACCCAACCCCGCCTCGCGATAGACTCGGGGCGGGAGGAGCGAGGCGTGGCGCTTGCGAGACTACGGAACCTGCTGCGGCGCGACCCGGAGGCGCGGGCACTGCGGGCGCTCGCGCGCGGGCTCAAGCAGCTGCCCGCCCGCCGCCGCCCGGAGGACTCCCTGCAGGTGGTCGTCGACCTCGCGCGCGAGGCGACCGGCGCGGACTACGCCGCCCTCGCCGTCACCGACGAGCACGACACGACGCAAGGCTTCGTCACCTCGGGGCTCACGCCGATCGAGCTGCGAGGCCTGAAGACACCGCCGCAGGGGCACGGCCCGCTCAGCTCGCTGCGCGCCGACGGCCGCCCCGTGCGCTTCGAGGACGTGCAGGACCACCCTCGCGCCTTCGGCTTCCCGCCGCACCATCCGGAGATGCGCGCCCTCGCCGGCGTCCCGATCTGGTCGCAGGGCCACGTCCGCGGCTCGCTCTACGTCGCCGACCGGCGTGAGGGCCGCAGCTTCGGCAGGGACGACGAGCGCATCCTCGAAACCCTCGCCGTCCACGCCTCCCGCGTCATCGAGGAGGAGTGGTACTAGGCTGTCGCTTCCGTTCACCGTTCCAGCCCCCTCTCCCCGAGGGAGAGGGCGGGGTGAGGGCCTCCCCGGGGCGAGCGCCCGCGCCTCTCACTCCAACGGATAGTCCTCGAGTACGAAGGCGAAGCGCGCCGTGTCGCCGACCTGCACGCCGTTCGCGGCGTACCAGCCCGACGGCGCCTCGACGGCGTACCGGTAGACGTCGTCGGGGCGGCGAATCTCCAGCGACTCCGCCTCCATGCCGAAGATCTCGCGGATCACGAAGTCGGCCCCGATGAAGGCAATGTCCAGGTCGATGTGCGTGTTCTTCATCCAGAACGAGCGCCTGCCCTCCTCCTCGTAGTGGAAGAGCATCCCCCGCTCACCCAGCTCGTAGCGCCCCGACAACCCGATCCCGTACTCCGTCCGCGCCGGCACCTCGATCGGCAGCGAGACCACCGTCCCGTCCGCCCGCACGAACTCGATCCTCGGCAGCGCCTCGAGGGGCAGCGCGCCCGTCGTCGCCGTCGGCTCCGGCGACGGGGTTGCCGTTAGCGTGGGCGTGGGAGTCTCAACCGCCGTTGCCGCAGGCGTGGCTCCCGAGGCGGGAGTCGCGGTCGGTCGCGCCGGTCGGGGCGTCGCCGTTGGCGTGGCAGCCGGAGCCGCCGGGTTCGCGATCGCTGCGGGCGCCGCAGTTGGCGTGGCGGGGGTGGCAGTGACCGGCGCGATGGTCACTGCCGGCCGCGTAGCCACGGGAGGCGTCGCGGACGGCGTGGCAGGCGAGTCCCGCGGACTGCCGTAGACGCCCGCCAGGGCGAGCACGCAGCAGACGATCGCCACGCGGGTGCGGATGTCGAGTTGCATCGGAGGGGATCGTACGCGGCCCGCCCTCGTGCGGCCACGCGAAGCCGCGAGGTTGACCGCGAGAGGGCGCGTTCGTAGCGTGCGAGGCGTGTCCGAGAGCCCAACCCTCGACCTCGCCCTGCAGCTCTGGCCGGGGCTGCGCGACGGCTCGCCCATCGGCGATCCGGGCGCCCTCGACACCCTGCTCGCCGCGCAGGGCCGGCCCGGCGCGCCCGGCCACGACTGCGGCCTGACCACTACCTTCGCCTGCTTCGCGCCGGACGCGGACGCCTCGCTCACACTGCCCAGCGGGGAGCGCAGCCGCTCCGACGACGAGGCGCGCTTCCTCGGCCACCTGCTCGTTACGCGCACGCTGCTCGCCGCCGGGCTGATCATCGACGAGCGCGTGGCGCGCGCCGCCGCCGCCGCTCACGCGCTGTCCTGGACGACCGAGGGCGGCGCGCCCTACCACCAGACCCCGCTCGCCCTCGCCGTCTCGCTCTGGCTGATCGCGCTCGATCCGCAGGCGCGCTCGGACATGCCGCTCCCGATCGACTGGTCGCCGGCCTGCTTCGAGCGCGACTGGTGGGACCACGAGTACCGGCTGTTCTCGCACTACGACGTGCGCGAGCGCGCGCTCGACTGGTGCGCCTACGCGAGCCACGACCGCGCGCGCCACGAGGGCTGCGCGTCATGGACGATCGCCGAGCCGCTGCTGCGCATGGAGGCGGACAGCCGCGCGCGCATGGCGCTGCCGCAGCTCGCCGCGCAGGCGGCCGTCTCCGCCTCGGGCGAGGCGGGCGAGGGCGAGCCGCTGCCCGCCGCCGCGGCGATCGAGCGCGGGCGCGTCGCGCTGCTGGTGCAGGGCTACCTCGATGCCTCGCGGCCGGCGGACGACGGCTCGATCCGCCCGGCCGATCACCACGCCCGCTAGGCGCGCCAGTCGCGGCGGCGCGGCTCGCGAGGCCAATCCGGCCACCTCTCGCGGTGTGAGCGCACCCCCGTCCGCGTTGACCATGCGGGGGGCCGCTGCTACGTTGCCGCAGGGCCGCGATCCGCCCCGTAGCAGGTGGCGGCGGACGCTGCCACGAGCGGCTGGGACAGGGCGTTGGACGAGCTGTTCGGCAACTATCTGGCCGTGCTCATCGCCATCGGCGTGGGCTTCTTCCTCGTCATCACCGCACTCATCGCCGCTCGCCTGATCGCCCCCTTCTCCGCCGAGCGCCACAAGGCCACCACCTACGAGTGCGGCATGCTGCCCGTCCGGCGCGCGAGCACCAACGTGGGCATGCGCTTCTACCTCTATGCCATCATCTTCATCATCTTCGACGTCGAGGCGGTCTTCCTCTTCCCGTGGGCGCTCTCGTTCGTGGGCGTGGGACCGCAGGCGTACTACGAAATGCTGCTCTTCGTGGGCATCCTCGGCGTGGGCTTCGCCTACGCCTGGAAGAAGGGAGCGCTGCAATGGCGGTAGGTCCCACGACCGGAACCACCGAGACGACCACTGCTCCTCCGGAGACACGGCCGGACGCAGCGCCGCTGCCGCTCATGCCGTACTCGCCTCCGCAGGAGCACCCGGCCGAGCTGCCGCGGCTGACACCCGTCGAGGCGACCCCGGGCAAGGCGCTCTACAAGATCGTCCTGCCGGGCGTGATGCAGGCGCCTGCCGACCTCGTGGTCGCGGCCTGCCGCAAGTCCTCGCTCTGGCCGATGACCTTCGGCCTGGCCTGCTGCGCGATCGAGATGATCGCCACCTACATGTCGCACTACGACCTCGACCGCTTCGGGATCGTGCCCTGGCCCTCGCCGCGCCAGTCGGACGTGATGATCGTCGCCGGGACGGTGACGAAGAAGATGGCCCCGGCCGTGAAGCTGCTCTACGAGCAGATGCCGAATCCCAAGTGGGTGATCTCCATGGGCGCCTGCGCGACCAACGGCGGCCCCTACACCCGCTACGACCGCGTGCTGCAGGGCGTCGACAAGATCGTGCCGGTCGATGTCTACGTGCCGGGCTGCCCGCCCCGGCCGGAGGCACTGCTCGACGGCTTCGTGGCCCTCCAGGAGAAGATCATGGAGGAGCGCGGAGCGACCGGCCGATGACGAGCGGCGACGCGGACGGCCTCGAGGGCACCATCTGGCCGCAGGTCGACGCCTGCCTCGCCGGTATCACCGCCGACCCCGAGCGCGGCGCGCAGGACCTGATCGTCACGATTCCCAAGGGCGAGATCGTCCGTGGCCTGCGCGCGCTCAAGAGCAACCCCGACCTCGCCTTCGACTACCTGCGCTGCCTCAGCGGCGTCGACTGGGAGGACGAGGGCATCGACGTCGTGTACCACCTCTACTCCTCGACCCGGAAGCTGAACCTCACCGTCAAGACGCGGCTGCCCAACGAGGACCTGACGGTCGACACGGCGACGACGGTCTGGCGCGCGGCCAACTGGCTGGAGCGCGAGACGGCGGAGATGTTCGGCATACGCTTCGAGGGTCACCCCGACCCGCGTACGCTGCTGCTGCCCGACGACATGGACGACACCTTCCCGCTGCGCAAGGAGCACCCGCTCGCCGAGATCGAAGTGCTCCAGGGCGAGGGCATCGCCTATGGCGAGGGGGTGCAGCCGTGACCGCCGCCGTGCCGGACACCCCCTCCTTCGATCACGAGTTCGAGACCCAGGACCTCATGATCAACATGGGGCCGCAGCACCCCTCGACGCACGGCGTCTTCCGCATGGTCCTGACCATCGACGGCGAGCTCGTCACCGACGTGACGCCGCACATCGGCTACATGCACCGCGGGGCGGAGAAGCTCTGCGAGACGATGGACTACCGCCAGGGCATCGGTTACATGGACCGCACCGAGTACCTGGCGAACTTCAACGCCGAGCTCTCCTACGTGATGGCCGTCGAGCAACTCGCCGAGCTGGAGGTGCCGGAGCGGGCGCAGTGGATCCGCATGATCCTCTGCGAGCTGAACCGGCTGTCCAGCCACTTCATGTTCCTCGGCGCGTTCGGGACGGACGTGGGCGTCTTCGGCACGGCCTTCACCTACGCCTTCCGCGAGCGCGAGTTCATCCAGGACCTCTTTGAGGAGGTCGCCGGCGACCGCCTGATGTTCGCCTACTTCCGCGCGGGCGGCCTCGCCTGGGAGGTTCCGGGCAACTTCGAGGCGCGCGTGCGCGAGACGCTGGAGCTGTCCCGCCGCGGCATCAAGGACCTCGACGGCCTGATGACGCAGAACGAGATCTTCCGCGCGCGCACCGAGGGCGTCGGTTTCCTCAGCGCCGAGGACGCGCTCGACTGGGGCGCGAGCGGCCCGACGCTGCGCGCCAGCGGCGTGCCGATGGACATACGCAAGGACGAGCCCTACCTCTTCTACGACCAGGTGGACTTCGACGTGATCAGCGGCGAGCACGGCGACGTGTTCGACCGCTTCCAGTGCCGCATCAACGAGATGTGGCAGTCGATCCGCATCATCGAGCAGTGCCTCGAGCGGCTCGAGCCGGGCCCGATCGTGCCCGACCGGCTGCCGCGCATGCTGCGCACCCCGCCGGGCGAGGTGTACACGCGCACCGAGGCGCCGCGCGGCGAGTACGGCATCTACCTGGTGAGCAAGGGCGGCAACCGCCCGCACCGGCTCAAGATCCGCTCGGCCTGCCTCTCCAACCTGCAGGCCCTGCGTGACATGACCATCGGCGGCTACGTCGCCGACGCCGTCGTGGTCCTCGGCTCCCTCGACATCGTGCTCTGCGAGGTCGATCGATGAACACCGAGCTGTTCGGCTTCCCGACGGTCAACGTCTGGGTGGACGCGATCATCCGGTTGCACCTGATCGTCGGCCTGATGACCGTCGTCGTGATGGGCCTGATCTACATCGAGCGCAAGATCATCGCCCGCTTCCAGATGCGCCTCGGCCCGACGCGGACCGGCCCGCTGGGGCTGCTCCAGTCGCTCGCCGACGCGCTCAAGCTGCTCG
The DNA here is from genome assembly GCA_009840965.1 of Chloroflexota bacterium. Taxonomy (GTDB): domain Bacteria; phylum Chloroflexota; class Dehalococcoidia; order UBA2979; family UBA2979; genus VXMT01. Next base: position 3,570 of record VXMT01000125.1, on the reverse strand, counting down.
CCAAGGAGGACCTGCGGCCGAGGAACGCGGACCCGCTGATCTTCGAGTTCGCGGTCTACATGGTCTTCGTGCCGGTGTTCATGGGCTTCGTCGCGATCCCGTTCGCCTTCGACTGGAACGTGCGCGTGCTGGAGCTGGGGCTCTTCTACGTGATCGCCATCGCCTCCGTGAACGTCGTCGGCTGGGTGATGGCCGGCTGGTCCTCGGACAACCGCTACGCGATGATCGGCGCGCTGCGCGCCGCCGCGCAGGGCATCTCCTACGAGGTGCCGCTGATCCTCTCGGTGCTCGCCATCGCGATGGTCGCCGGCAGCCTCAACCTCAACGAGATCACCGAGCAGCAGGGCCGCGTGCCCTACATCGTCTGGCAGCCGCTCGCCTTCGCCATCTTCTACGTGGCGATGCTGGCCGAGCTGAACCGCAGCCCCTTTGACATCCCGATCGGCGAGTCCGAGGTCGTCGGCGGGCCGTTCGTCGAGTACAGCGGGATCCGCTGGTCGATGTTCTTCCTCGCCGAGTACGCGGGGCTGTTCATCCTCGCGCTGCTCGGTTCGGCCGTGTTCCTCGGCGGCTGGGCCTGGCCGCTGGGCGAGGAGGCCGGGTTCTGGTGGCAGATCGTGCTGACGGGCGCGAAGACCGGGTTGCTGATCTTCAGCGTCTTCTGGGTGCGAGTGACCGTGCCGCGGATGCGCATCGACCAGCTGATGGCCTTCTCCTGGAAGGTGCTGATGCCGGTCTCGTTCGGGCTGATCCTCGCGAACGGGCTCGTCCTCGTGTACGAGTGGCCGCACGTCTTCCTGCTGATTCCGAACGTGATCGGCCTGGTGCTGCTCTACGTGATCGTCGAGCACGCCATCACGCGCCGCCGCCCCCGGCGGGGGGCGCGGCCGGCGGCGCAGGCGGAGGCGGCCTCGTGAGCCTCGAGGGCAGCGGCAGGCTCGCGCCTGCGGGCACTACCGCATAAGGTGCGGGCGTGAAAGGCTTCCGGCCATGAAGGGCCTCCTCAAGAGCATGATGACGACGCTGGGCACGTTCACCCGGCGTCCGGTCACGCGGCAGTATCCGGAAGGGCATCGCGACCTGCCGGAGCGCGACCGCGCCTTCCCGATCCTGCTCTGGGACGACCACATCGACGAGCCCTACTGCACCGGCTGCCACGCCTGCGAGCGCGCCTGCCCGGTGGAGTGCATGACCGTCCTGATGAAGGACAACCCCAACCACGAAAGCCAGGGCGGCACCTCGCGGCGCCGCAAGATCATCGACAAGTTCTGGATCGACTACGCGCGCTGCATGCGCTGCAACATCTGCGTCGAGGTGTGCAACTTCGAGGCGATTGCCATGAACAACACCTGGACCGGCCACGAGTTGTCCGTGTACGACCGGTCGGACCTGGTGATGGACCTGCCGCAGTTGCTCGCCCAGCATCGCGCGGGCGAACTCGACGAGTGGGTCGCCGATATCTAGGCCCGGTCCCGGTCCCGGCGGGCGCGAGCCCCGAGGACAGGAGACCCCGGCGATACGGTGGGGCGCGCGGTGCTTGAACTGCTAGAACGCATCCCGTTCCCCCAGCAACTCGATCGCATCGTCATCTTCTCGGGCATCGTCGCCGGGGCGGTCGTCACGCCGATCGCGATCGTGCTGCTCGCGCTGCTGATCTTCGACGAGATCACGGCGGCCGAGGTGATCTTCTGGCTGGCCGCCGCGTTGATCATCCTCGGCGCGCTCGGGGCGGTGCTGCTGCCCAACATCGTGCACGCCACGCTCTCGCTCGTGATCGCGCTGCTCGGGGTGGCGGGCATCTTCCTGCTGCTCGGCTCCGAGTTCCTGGCGCTGGTCCAGGTGCTGATCTACGGCGGCGGCGTGACCGTGCTGCTGCTCTTCGGTCTGATGCTGACCAACGCCAGCGAGGACCCGAAGGTGACCGACGGCGCGCAGAAGCCGTTCGCCTTCCTTGTCGGCATCCTGCTCGCCGGGATCGTCTCCGCGGCGCTGCTCGACCAGGACTGGGCGGAGACGGAGGCCGTGGTCGCGCCCTTCACCACGCTCGGCGAGCGGCTCTTCCGCGACTTCGGCGCGCCCTTCGAGATCGCCTCGCTGGTCCTGATCGTGGCGCTGATCGGCGCCGTCGCCGTCGCGCGCCGCGACCGCGAGGAGGACGACGAGGCAGTCGAGGAGGGTGAGTCCTCGTGAGCGCCATCCCGATCGAGAACTTCCTCGTGCTCTCCGCCGTGCTCTTCGGCATCGGCTTCTACGGCGTGCTGGCCCGCCGCAGCGCGATCCTGATCCTCGTCTCCGTCGAGCTGATGCTGGCGGCGACGACGATCAACATGGTCGCCTTCGCCGCCTACTTCGACCACGAGGCCTTCACCGGCATCGTCTTCGCGATCTTCATCATCACCGTGGCCGCGGCCGAGGTCGGACTGGCGCTGGGCATCGTGCTGCGCATCTTCCGCGAGCGCCGCACCGCGTACGTCGACGATGCGAGCGAGCTGAAGTGGTAGGAGCGGAGGCCTAACGCCGTGGGCATGGAGCAGGTCTGGCTGCTGCCGGCGATTCCCGCCGCGCTCTTCGCGCTGCTGGCGCTCTTCAACCGCGCCATGCCGCGCGGCGGCGACGGGCTCGCCATCCTCGGGATGGCCGTCGTCGTCGTGCTCGGCCTGCTCGTCACGCTCGACTTCCAGGCGAGCTTCGTGGACGGCAAGTTCGCGCCCGGCTCGGAGCACGTCTACGCCTTCGAGTGGGCGAAGATCGGCGAGTCGCTGCTGATCGAGTTCAGCACCTACGTCGACGGGATCACCGTACTGATGATCGCGGTCGTCTCGATCGTGACGCTGATGGTGATGATGTACTCGGTCGGCTACATGGACGGCGAGCCGCGCTACGGCTGGTACTTCGCGGTCCTCTCCGGCTTCGCCGCGGCGATGCTGATGCTGGTCACCTCCGGCAACCTGCTGCTGCTCTACCTCTCCTGGGAGGCGGTCGGCCTCGCCTCGTACCTGCTGATCGGCTTCTACTGGGAGCGCCAGACCGCGGCCGAGGCGGCGAAGAAGGCCTTCATCACCACCCGCATCGGCGACGTCGGGCTGCTGATCGGCATCATCCTGCTCTGGCGCGGCGCCGGCAGCTTCGACATTCAGCAGATCATCGAGTTCGCCCGCGAGGGCGGCTTCGACAGCCTCTACCTCACCGTCTCGATGCTCTTCCTCTTCGCCGGCGCCGCCGGGAAGTCGGCGCAGTTCCCGCTGCACGTCTGGCTGCCCGACGCGATGGAGGGCCCGACGCCGGTCAGCGCGCTGATCCACGCCGCCACCATGGTGGTCGCCGGCGTCTACCTCGTCGCGAGGATGATGCCGGTCTTCGACGAGGTGCTGATCGCGCGCGATGTCGTGCTCTACATCGGCCTCACGACCGCCGCGATGGGCGCGACCATGGGCCTCGTCACCAGCGACATCAAGCGCGTGCTCGCCTACTCGACGGTCTCGCAGCTCGGCTTCATGTTCGTCGCGCTCGGCGTCGGCTCGGTGACGGCGGCGATGTTCCACCTCTTCACGCACGCCTTCTTCAAGTCGC
>VXMT01000086.1 GCA_009840965.1 Chloroflexota bacterium | reverse complement strand
GACTGCTGCGAGCCCGCCGGGGGGGCCAACGGCGCAATGGGCTACCGCGCCGAAGCGTGCGTGCACGACCCGGAGGTGCTCGCCGCCATCGGGCGGATGCTGGAGCAGGTCGCGGCGATCGAGGGCGTGACGGTGACCAGCCCCTACGCGCCGGAGGCGCTGCACGAGGGGCGTGGCGGCGCCTCGCCCGTCGGCGACGCCCCGAGCACGCTTCACGTCCGCGACGGTCACCAGATCAGCGCCGACGGCCGCATCGCCTACGCCAGCCTCAACGTTGCGAAGGAGATCGACCTCGATCGCGCCGCCGGAATCGGCGCCGAGATTGCCGGGCTCGCGCCGCGGCAGCCCGGGCTGCAGGTGGAGATCGCCGGCGACACGCTCGCGCCGCTCGAGACGCCGCAGTCCGAGTTCATCGGGCTCGCCTTCGCCGTCGTGGTGCTGATCGTGAGCTTCGGCTCGGTGCTGGCGATGGGCCTGCCGATCGCCGTGGCCGGCGTCGGCGTGGGAGTCGGCGCGGCGCTCACCTCGCTGCTCTCGAACCTGCTCCCGATCCCGGAGTTCGCCACGTCGATCGGCGCGATGATCGGCCTCGGCGTGGGCATCGACTACGCGCTGTTCATCATCAGCCGCTTCCGCGACGGCCTGCAGCCCGACGGCGGCAACGGATCGGAGCGCTCGATCTTCCGGGCGATGAACACGGCCGGCCGGGCGGTGGTCTTCGCCGGGTTGACGGTGGTGATCTCCCTGCTCGGGATGGTCGTGATCGGGCTCAGCTTCGTGACCGGCCTCGCCGTCAGCGCGACGCTGACCGTGGCCGCCACGATGGTCGCCTCGGTGACGCTGCTGCCGGCGCTGATCGGGTTCGTGCGCGAGCGGATCGAGATCACTCGCTGGCGCGGGCTGATCGCCGCCGGCCTCGGCGCCGTCGCGCTGCTCGGGGTGGGGATTGGCTTCCGGCCGCTGCTGCTGGCGTTTCCAGCGGCGCTGCTCGTGCTGCTCGCCGGGTACATCATCCCGCCACTGCGCGGCATCGTCCCGAAGCGCCCGCGCCGGCCGCTGAGGCGCACGCTCGCCTGGCGCTGGAGCCGCCTCGTGCAGGCGCATCCCTGGTGGGGGCTCGGCGCCGGTGTCGCGCTGCTGCTGGCGATCGCCGCCCCCATCCCCACGCTCCAGCTCAACTTCGCCGATGAGAGCAACTTCCCCGAGGAGACGACGACGCGCCGCGCTTACGACCTGCTCGCAGAGGGCTTCGGGCCCGGCTTCAACGGACCCTTGATCGTCACTGCCCGGCCTGCCGTCGCCGAGGACCGCGCCGCCCTCACGCAGCTCGTCGAGGCGCTCGGCGCGGCGGAGGGCGTGGCGCTCGCGAGCGGCCCGCTGCCGAGCGACCTCTCGAACCCCGCGAATGCCCCCGCCTACCTGATCCGCGTCGTGCCCGAGACTTCGCCGCAGGACGAGGCGACGTCGGACCTCGTGAGAACGCTGCGCAACGAAGTCGTCCCGGCCGCCGTCGAGGGGAGCACGCTCGACGTGAAGATCACCGGCTCGATGGCGACGAGCATGGACTTCACGAGTTACCTCTCGCAGCGTGTGCCGATCTTCATCGGCGCCGTGCTCGCGCTCTCCTTCGTGCTGCTGATGGTCGTCTTCCGCTCGATCCTCGTGCCGGTCAAGGCAGTGATCATGAACGTGCTCGCGCTCGCCGCCTCGTTCGGCGTGGTCGTGGCGATCTTCCAGTGGGGCTGGCTCGGCTCGCTGATCGGCATCGCTGGCGGGCCGATCGATCCCTTCATCCCGATGATGCTGTTCGCGATCGTCTTCGGGCTCTCCATGGACTACGAGGTATTCTTGCTGTCGCGCGTCCGCGAGGCCTACGGTCGCAGCGGCGACGCGACCAACTCCGTCGCCGACGGGCTCGCCTCGACGGCGAAGCTGATCACCGCCGCGGCCGCGATCATGGTCGTGGTCTTCGCCAGCTTCGTCTTCGAGGACAGCCGCTCGATCAAGGTCTTCGGCCTTGGCCTCGCCGTCGCGATCGCGATCGACGCGACGATCGTGCGCATGCTGCTGGTGCCCTCGGCGATGGCCTTGCTGGGTGAGCGCAACTGGTGGTTGCCGGACTGGCTGGACCGCGTGCTGCCGCGCCTCAGCTTCGAGGGCGAGGCGTCGCGCTAGCGTCACACGCCGCCGGCGGTCCACCGGGCGCTGGGCGTTGTGTGACATAAGTGCTGGCTCCCCGACGTGGACTCGAACCACGAACCTAGCGGTTAACAGCCGCTCGCTCTACCAATTGAGCTATCGGGGAGCGGCGAATCCAGTGTGCGCGATGGGGTAACGAGCGGCAAGACGCACGGCGCCTCGTGACGGGTCGCCGGTGCACCCCCGGCGAGGGCGTTCTACAGTGCGCCTGCGCTGCGAGGTGAGCGCGAGGACGGGGGACGACCATGGGCCGGCTCGACGACCGGGTGGCGATCGTGACGGGGACCAGCCGCGGCATCGGCAAGGCGATCGCCGAGCTGTTCGCCGCCGAGGGTGCGCAGGTCGCCTGCGTCGCGCGCACGCTGGAGGAGGGCGACCACCGCCTCGAGGGCTCCTTGCGCGGCACGATCGAGGCGATCGAGCAGGCGGGTGGCTCGGCGGTCGCGATCCAGGCGAACGTCGCCAGCGAGGAAGGCTGCGAGGCGATCGTGCAGCAGACCGTCGATGCCTTCGGGCGTGTCGACGTGCTCGTCAACAACGCCGCGATGACCACCTACCACCCGCTGACCGAGTTCCCGCTGCGCCGCTGGAAGCTGGGCTTCGACGTCAACATCCACGCGGCCTTCTACCTCTCCCAGCTCGTGCTGCCGGGGATGATCGAGCGTGGGCGGGGGGCGATCTGCAACATCTCGTCGAGCGCCTCGGGCGGTCCCGGGCGTGCGCCGTATGCGGAGCGCGAGCGTGTCGACGCGGGGACGATGTACGGGGCCTCGAAGGCGGCGCTGGAGCGCTTCACGCAGGGGCTGGCCGCCGAGCTATGGCCGCATCGCATCGCCGTCACGGCGCTCTCGCCCTCGAACCTGGTGGTGACGCCCGGCGCGACGGCGAGCGAGTTGGGGCCGGGCGCGAACCTCGATGCGGTCGTGACGGAGCCGATCGAGCACATGGCGCAGGCGGCGCTGTGGCTGGTCTCCGAGCCCGCCGAGCGCGTCTCCGGCCGCGTCGCGCACAGCCAGCCCTTCCTCGTCGAGTGCGGCGTGATCGACCACGCCACGGGCGGCGGCGTCGAGCGCCGCGGCTCGGCGTTCTCGGACACCTAGGCGGCGGCGGACTACCCGGCCGGGCGGAAGTAGGGGAGCGTGATCTCGTCGTTGATGGGGTGGAAGACGACCTCGACGGGGAGGCCGATACGCACGTCTTCGACGGGCATGTCGACCAGGTTGGTCATCATGTACCAGCCCTCTTCGACCTCGATGATCGCCGAGATGTAGGGCGTCTCGAAGCTCGGTTGCTGCGGGCGGTAGACGGTGGTCCAGCTGTAGACCGTCCCCTTGCCGCTGCTCTGGACCCACTCCATGTTCTCGCTCAGGCAGTGGGTGCACGCCGGCTGGGGGATGAAGACGTAGCCCTCGCAGTCGAGGCAGCGCTGCACCATCAGCTCGCCGCGCTTGCAGCCCTCCCAGTGCGGCTCCGAGACCGAGCTGGGGAACGGGAGCGGGATGCCCTCGGGCTGCGGCTTGAGGACGGCTTCGCTGCTCATGGGGGCTCCTGACCTGGCCGACGCGGCTGCTGGCTAGTGGATCGGCGGCGAGTGCGTCGGGTTGCGCCCGAGCAGGATATCGTCTGCCGCGCCCTTGACGCGATCCTTCTCGCCCTCGGGGTGGGTGAGGATGTAGAAGCGCTCCTCCCGGATCGCCTCCAGCACGAGTTCGCCGACCTGCCGCGGCAGCAGGTAGCCGGCGGCGGCCTCCTCGACGTCCTGGCCCGCGCGCTCCAGGTGCGCCGCCATCATCGGCGTGCGGATGCGGCCCGGACAGAGCACCGAGGCGCGCAGCTTCGAGTCGGCCGCGCGCAGGTCGTGGTGCAGCGACTCGGTGAGCGCGATCACCGCGTGCTTCGTCGCCACGTAGGGCGAGATGCCCGGCCGCGATCCGAGGCCGGCCGCCGAGGCGGTGTTGACGATGTGGCCCTCGGAGTCCTGGGCGAGCATGTGCGGCAGGAACGTCTGGATACCGTGGATCACGCCGCGCATGTTGATGTCGATGACCCGCGCCCAGTCCTCCTGCGAGACTTCCCAGATCGGCCCGTCCGGCGAGTTGACCCCGGCGTTGTTGCAGAGCACGTGCACCGCGCCGAACTCGGCGAGCACGCGCCGCGCCAGCTCCTCGACCTGGTCGGGATCGGCGACGTCGACCGGGACGCCGAGGGCGCTCGCGCCGCGCTCGGCGAGGCTGGACTCGGCCTCCGGCAGCGCCTCCTCGTCGATGTCAGCGAGGACCACGGTCATGCCCGCGGCCGCGAACTGCTCGGCCATGCCGTAGCCGATGCCGCTCGCGCCACCGGTGATGACGGCGACCTTCCCCTCGAAGTCCTGCATGGAGGCTCCGCTTCCTCGCGGCCGCGATTCTACGCGCTCAGGCGCTCGGCGCGCGTGAGCAGCGCGGGCGCGCGGAGCTGCTCGGCGACGGCGGGGAAGTCCGCCGTGGGGCCGGTCCAGCGCAGCTCCTCGACGGAGGCGAAGACCTCGGCGTCGCTGCGCAGTGTGGCGAGGTCGCGGAAGAGGAAGGCGAGGTCGCGCTGCTCGGCCAGCGTGGCGGCCAGCTTCGCCGCGCCGCGCACCTTCACGTCCCAGGCGTCGGCGTCGGCAGGGATCGCCTCGATGTGGCCGTAGCGGGCGAGCACGGTCGCGCTCGACTTCGCGCCCCAGCCGGGCAGGCCCGGGAAGCCGTCGGCGCTGTCGCCGACGAGGGCGAGGTAGTCGGGGATCGCGGCGGGCGGGACGCCGAAGCGCTCCTCGACGGCCGTGGCGTCGCGCAGCTCGCGGTTGCGCCGGTCGAGCTGCACGACCTTGCCGCCGACGCACTGCGAGAGGTCCTTGTCCGGCGTCGCGATCACGACACGGCCGACCGAGGGGTCCTCCGCGGCCAGCACCGCGGCGGCGGCGAGTGCGTCGTCGGCCTCGAGGTCGACCATCGGCCAGACGCGCACTCCGAGCGCCCGCAGCGCGTCCTCGAGTGGGCCGAACTGGCCGAACAGCGCCGGGTCGATGCCCTCGCCCGTCTTGTAGCCGGGCCAGAGGTCGTTGCGGAACGACTCGATCACGTGGTCGGTCGCCACCCCGAGGTGCGTGACGCCCTCGGCGAAGAGCCGCAGCACGGACTCCAGCACGCCGACGACCGCGCCGGCCTCGTTGCCCGCGGGGTCGCGGTGCGGGGGCACCGCGTAGAATTGGCCGAACAGCTCATACGTGCCGTCGAGGAGGTAGACGTCCATCGCCGCCAGCGTACGCGATCGGCGGCGCCGGTTACCGGGCCGGCGCCACCCGCGCTGCTACGGCACGAGCATCGCGCGCGAGATCCGGGTCTGGCGCTCGTTCCACTCGGCCTGGGCGAAGGCCTCGTTGACGTCGTCGAGCGAGTAGTTGTCGGACACCAGCTTGGTGTACGGCCGCTTGTCGAGGTTCTTGACGAGCATCTCCATCATCACCGGCAGCAGGTGCGGCCGGTACATCGAGGAGCCCATGATCTTCTTGCCCCGGAGGATGGTGGACGGGTCGATCGCCACCGTGCGGCCTCGCACGATGTCGCCGATCTCGATGAAGGTGCCGCCGTTGGTGAGGTACTCGAGGCCCTCGACCAGCAGCTCGGCGCGCCCGACGAGCTCCATCACGTAGTTCGCGCCGCGCCCGTCGGTGAGGTCGAAGATGCGGTCGCGCCGCGCCTCGAGGCTGTCGTACTCGTCGATGTTGATCGTGTGGTCGGCGCCGAACTCGACGGCGAGCGCGAGGCGCTCGGGGATGCGGTCGAGCACGATCACGCGGTGCGCGCCCATGTCCTTGGCCATCGCGGTGGCGTTGAGGCCGAGGCCGCCCGCGCCCTGGATCACCAGGTAGTCGCCCTCGCCGAGGCCCGAGCGCAGCAGGCCCTCGGTGATCGTGCCCATCGCGCAGTTGATCCAGCCGAGTACGGAGTCGGGCAGCTCGTCCGGCACCTTGTAGACGGGGTGGTTGGCGGGGATCCAGAAGTAGTCGGCGTAGGTGCCGGTGAAGAAGGGCCAATCGCCGGCGATGCGCGCGCCGATGCCGGCCTGGCGGTCGGAGCACCAGTTGTGCTCGCCGCGGCCGCACTGGTAGCAGTTGTTGCAGGGGAAGATCGCCGCGTACATCACGCGGTCGCCCTCCTCGAGCGGCCGGCCGAGCGAGTCCGTGCTGCGGCCCGCGCCGAGGCTCCAGACGACGCCGGTGCCCTCGTGGCCCATGTTCTTGCCCGAGGGCGGAAGCGGGACGTTGATCTGGTCGCCGCGCCAGGTGTGGAGGTCGGAGCCGCAGACGCCGGCCTGCGTCATCCGCAGGATCATCCCGCCCGGCTCAGGCTCGGGGACGTCGTACTCCTCGATGACGAACGGCTCGTTGTACTCCTTGACGACGACGATGCGGCCGGTGGTCATGCGTTACCCCCTCCTAGTTGCTTCGCAGGCGGCATGATACGCGGCCGCGCGCCCGCCGTGCGGGCGTGGTAATCGAGGGCGTCCGGGGCGGATGCGGTGCGCGCCTAGGGTTCCAGCTGGTGCACCATCACGATGTCGCCCTGGGCGCGGTAGCCGAGCGAGTGCAGCAGGGCCATACCAGCGTCGTTCTCCTCGTTGACCATCACGTAGATGATCCGGTTGCCCGCCCGTGCGAGGTGCGCGTGCGCCTCGGCGAAGAGCGCCTGAGCCACGCCCCGACGCCGCCGCGCCGGGACGACGGCGACGTGGTAGACGTAGGCCCGCCAGCCGTCGACGGTGGCGACGATTGCGCCGACGAGCGCTCCCTCTTCCTCGGCCACGAGCGCGATCGCGCCCGGGCTGGTGATCAGCGTGTCCCACTCGTCCTCGTCGACGGTTTCGAGGCGCGACTCGTCCCACAGCGCCTGGATGCGCTCGTGGTCGCGCAGCGTGGCGCGGCGGAACTCGAGGCGGCTTGGTAGTTGCGCCTCGATGTGGCGGACCGGCAGCTCGAAGCGCTGACGGGCCTGCTCGATGATCTCGAGCCGCAGCCAGCGGGAGATGCTGGCGGGCAGCGTGCAGAGCAGCAGCTCGTCGTAGGCGCCGGGGTGCTCATCGAGCTCGTCCTCGATCGCCAGCAGCGGGGCGGCGTCGCCGATGGTGGTGCGCTCCACGGTGAGGCCCGCGCGCTCGAGCATGGTGCGGGCCTGCTCCGCGCGGCCGCGCGTCACCGCGTCGAACGGCCCGCCGCGGACGTGCGAGGGGAGCAGCGCCGGGAGCAGTAGCGCGAACGTCGAGCCGGAGTGCTCGTCCGCCAGCTCCTTCGCCTGCGCGACGAGCTCCGGGCTCGTGGCCGTCTGGTCGGCGACGATCAGGTAGCGAGGCATGGCGCCCTCCCGTCGCGCGAGGGTACCAGCGCGGGCGAGTAGCGTGCAGTGCGAGGCGCGGCGTCAGCGATCGGCGGCGACCCCGGCTGCGTCGGCGCGCGAGGCTTGCGGCGTGGCGTCCTCGTCCTCCTCGGGGACCTCGTAGCGCGCGCCGGCGCGGGAGCGCCGGAACTCGCCGGCCAGCGCGTAGATGGCGAGGCCGCCGACGATCAGGATGAGGCCGAAGGCGATCTGCGCCGGCTGCACGCCGATCCCGTCGGAGAGGAACCCCGCGGCGGCGCCGCCCGCGGTCATGAAGGCGCGATCGAGGGTTAACACGCCGAAGACGCGGCCGTGCATCCGCGGCGGCGCCGTCAGCAGCAGGGCCGAGCGCGTCAGCGCCATGTAGGCGCTCTGCAGCCCGCCGAGGACGGTGAGCATCGCGAACGGGATGACGAGGCCGGCGGGCCCGGGGATGTAGCTGGTCAGCGAGAGCAGGACCAGCGCGGCGCCGAACACCGTCGCCATCAGCGGAAGGATCACCCCGAGGCGCGTGGGCTGCTGGGTGGCGATCAGTAGCGAGGCGAGCAGGGCGGCGACCCCCATCAGCGCCGTCATGCCGCCGAAGCCGGTGCTGCCGATGTCGAACACCTTCTCGGCGAAGAGCGGGGCGAAGACCTGCAGGAACGACATCCCGAACATGAAGTAGATCATCGAGAGCAGCAGCACCCCGCGGATCGCCGGGTGCGAGAAGGTGAAGCGCACGCCCTCGAGCAGCCCGCCGGTGAGACCGCTCGCGCTGCGCCGCACGCCGCTCAGGACGGGCGCGACGCGCAGCATGTACGTGGAGAAGACGGGGACGGCGTAGACAAGGGTGATCAGGGCGAACGCCCCGGTTGCCCCGAACACCCCGTAGAGGACGCCGCCGCTGGCCGCTCCGAAGATGCGCATCGTGTTCTGCGTCGCGCTCATCAGCGCGACGGCGTTCGTGACATGCGTCTCGGGCACGACGGAGGGCACGAGGCCCATGCGGGCGGGCTGGTCGAAGGCCATCATCGTGCCGCGGACGATGGCGTACGCGTACATGTGCCAGAGTTCGAGGAGGCCGAGCACGAGAATCGCGACGAAGGCGATGTTGAGCAGGAGGGTGCCCGTCTTCACAACCAGCAGCACCGATCGCCGGTCGAACGAGTCGGCGATCACGCCCGCCCACATGCCGAGGATGAACTGCGGAACCGTGCGCACGGCGAGCACGCCGCCGACGTGGGTGGCCGACCCGTCCGTGAGGTCGAGCACGAGGAAGGGCCGCGCGATCTGCTCCATCCAGATGCCGGCGGCATGGCCAGCCTGGCCGAGCCAGAGGTAGCGGAAGTTCCTGATCCTGAGGGAGTCCCAGGTGCCGGGCCGCTCCCGGCTGCGCAGCGCGTCGGCGTCCTGTGCTTCGCGGGCGCCTGCGGCGCGCTCCTCGCTCAAGAAGCCTCCCCGGCCCCGCGCTCGGCGCCCCGCGAGGGACGCTGCGCCTCGATCGGCACGCGTGAGCGGGCCGCGCCGAGCGTAACACGCCCTCGATGCGGCCCCTCGGGGCTGCTCAGTCCTCGCCGAGCTCCGAGAGCGCCGCGAGGATGCGTTCGCGCTCATCGGCCGTGGCGGGGCGCGGGCGGTTCTCGTCCGGGTCGATGT
>VXMT01000010.1:6790-9407 GCA_009840965.1 Chloroflexota bacterium | reverse complement strand
TGCAGCATGTGGAAGCCGGTCTTGTCGGCGGCGTACCAGGTGCGGCGGATGCGCATCCCGCCGAAGGGGCGGACGGCCACGCTTCCGTCCTCCTCGCGGCTCCAGGGGCAGCCCCAGTGCTCGAGCTGGATCATCTCGCCGGGGGCCTCGTTGACGAACAGCTCGACGGCGTCCTGGTCGGCGAGCCAGTCGGCGCCGCTGATCGTGTCGTGGATGTGCTCCTCGAGGGAGTCGTTGTCCTTGATCACGGCCGCCGCGCCGCCCTCGGCGGAGACCGTGTGACTGCGCATCGGGTAGACCTTGGAGACCATCGCGACATCGAGGTCGGGGTAGGCCTCGGCCGCGGCGATGACGGCGCGCAGGCCGGCCCCGCCGCCGCCAACGATGAGCAGGTCGTGCTGAAGATCGTCGGCCACGGCGCCTCTCATTCCGGTCGGCCGAGCCCCGCGCGGGGCCGGGCGGAGCGGCAGCGCTCACTATTCCCGCGGCCGGAGTCATGGTCAAGCGGGCGGGTCAGCCCCCGGCGCGGCCTTCCTCGCGCAAGCGGCGGGCGTAGAGATGGCGCGCGATGATCGTCTTCGCGTCCTCCACCCGCCCCTCGCCGATCGCGGCGTCGAGCTCCTCGAGGGTGACGGCGATCGGCTCGCCGAGATCCTCCTCGTCGCCTGTGTCGAGCGGCGCCTCGAAGAGCCCCGTCGCGAGGTAGATGTCGATGTACTCGCTGGTGAAGCCCGGCGCCATCCAGGCGCCCCCGAGGCGGACGATCGACTCGGCGTCATGGCCGGTCTCCTCGCGCAGCTCGCGCCGCGCGGTGACCTCCGGCGGCTCGCCCGGCTCGCGTGTGCCCGCGGGCGCCTCGAGCAGGCGCTGCCGCGCCCCGTGGCGGTACTGCTCGACAAGCAGCAGCCGGCCGTCGTCGCGCACCGCGAGGAGCGCGACGGCGCCGGGGTGCAGCGCCGTCTCGCGCATCCCCTCGGAACCGTCGGGGAAGCGCAGGCGCGCGTGCTCGACATCGAAGAGCGCGCCCTCGTAGACGCGCTCGCTGCTGAGGACCTCGGGCAGGTCGTCGCTCACTCGGGCGTCAGGCCGTGACGGGCGCGGGCAGGTCGAGCGTCACCGCGATCTCGTTGCAGCCGGGGAACTTGGGGCAGCGGTAGCACTCGTTCCAGACTTTCCGCGGAAGCTCCATCACGTCGGCCTGCTCGAAGCCGAGGCGCTCGAAGAACTCCGGGCGGTAGGTGAGCGCGAAGACGCGCTCGAGGCCGAGCCGTCCGGCCTCCTCGATGCAGGCCCGCACGAGCAGCTGGCCGTAGCCCTGCCCCTGCCGCTGCTCCGAGACGGCGAGCGACTTCACCTCGGCGATGTCGGCCCAGACGATGTGCAGCGCGCCGCAGGCGACGACCTCGTCACCCTCGCGGACGACGAAGAAGTCGCGCAGGTTCTCGTAGGTCTCGCCCTTGGTGCGGGGCAGCATGTCGCCGCGGGCCGCCCAGAAGTTCACGAGCGCATGGATCCCGTCCACGTCGTGGATCGTCGCGCGCTCGACGGTGGCGGGGAGAGCTGGGGCCGTCATGCTTCTAGGATAGTCCCGCGCGCCGCAATCCGGCGACGGGGGGCGCGGGGGCGTCCGCTTGCCTGTCCATCGTCAGTCTCGTTCCAGCTCGCCGAGCTGATGGTCGAGGCGCAACCAGCCGAGGCGCTGCGCGAGGTTGGCGTAGAACTGGTTCTCGCCTCCCAGGCGCACGAAGCGCGCCCGCCGCGGCGAGCGCGCGATGCGCACCGTGCTCCCCGATCGCACCTCGACCTCGTGGTGGCCGTCGACGGTCATCACCGCCTCGTGGCCGCGCGCGACCTCCAGCGTGACGGTCGCGCCGTCGCGCACCACAAGCGCGTTGCTGTAGGAGAGGTGCGGCGCGACGGCCGCGACGATCAGCTCGGGCGAGGTCGGATAGAGAATCGGCCCGTGGATCGCGAGCGCGTAGCCCGTGGAGCCGGTCGCCGTCGCGACGATGATCGCGTCGGTGCGGTACTCGGCGAGCACGACGCCATCGAGGTGCACGCCCACCGAGACCGTGCGGCCGAGACGCTGGCGTCCGATCACCACGTCGTTGAGCGCGTGCAGCGGCTCGCCGTCCTCGAGCACGGCCTGCGCCATGGTGCGCTCCTCGATGCGGCCCTTGCCGGCGAGGATCAGGCGCAGCGCCGCCTCCGCCTCGCCCTCGGTCGACTCGGCGAGAAAGCCGAGGCGGCCCATGCGCACGCCGAAGACCGGCACGCCGAGCGCCGAGGCGAGTCCGGAGGCCTGCAGCACCGTGCCGTCGCCGCCGACGCAGACCAGCAGGTCCGAGCCGGGCAACTGCGCCTCAACGGGGCCTTCGCCGCCGGCCGGTCCGTTGCGCTCCAACGGTGCGCACCAGCTCTCGAGGCCGGCCTCGGCGATCTGCGCATGCAGCCGCTCGGCGAGCTCCCGCGCGCCGTGCACGTCGGGGTGGTAGCAGACGCCGCAGCGCGCGATCGCGCCGAGGGCGCCCGCGGCGCCGGCGCCCCCCCCGGGGGGGGCGGGGCGGGCGGCGGGGGCGGCGCGACGGTGAAGGAGCCGGTGCCGGCCGGGGCGGGT
>VXMT01000010.1:0-6780 GCA_009840965.1 Chloroflexota bacterium | reverse complement strand
GGGTGTCACCGCCGCCGGCGGCGGGCGCGGGCCGGTGGGCCGCCGGGGCCGCTCACGACGCGCCGCGGGGGACCGGGGCGGCCGGCAGGCGCAGCCAGAGGAAGAACTCGCGATTGCCGGCCGGGCCGGTAAGCGGCGAACGATGGACGCCGCGCACGCGCAGCCCGCGATCGAGGGCCCACGCGGCGACCTTGCCGACCACCTCGGCATGCACCGTTGCGTCGTGCACCACGCCGCCGCGCTGCACCTGCTCGCGCCGCGCCTCGAACTGCGGCTTGACCAGCGCCAGCACGTCGCCGCCCGGCCGCAGCGAGCGCAACACCGCGGGCAGCACGGCGGTCAGCGAGATGAACGAGACGTCGACGACGGCGAGGTCGGCGGGCGGATCGAGCGGTTCGACGTTGCGCGCGTTCGTGCGCTCGCGGACCTCGCGCGCGCCGCGTTGCAGCAGGCAGTCGCTGAAGCCTCCGGTCGAGGCGCCGATGTCGAGGCAGCGCAGCCCGCGCACGTCGAGACCGGCGCGGTCGAGCACCGAGGCGAGCTTGTCGCCGCCGCGGCTGACGTAGCGCGGACGCTCGCGCACCTCGAGGGCGACGCCGGGCGCGACGGCCTCCGCGGGCCGCGTCGCCACCGCGCCCTCGACGCGCACCTCGCGCGCGAGCACGAGCGCACGGGCGCGCTCTGCGTCGGGCGCCAGCCCGCGCTCGACGAGCAGCTCGTCGAGGCGCAGTCGCGCGCGCGATCGGCGTCGGGCGGCGGTTGTCATAGAGATCGAGGATACCCCGCAGCCGCCGGTGACGCTGCCGGGGCCGGAACCATCAGGGCCGCGCGAGCGTATTGTGAAGTAGCGGCTCCGCGAGAGCCGCGTGCGTCGTGTCCCTATCCGGAGGCCTGCGTGCGACCTCGAAGCCTCCGCCCCGCCCTGCTCGCCGCCCTCGCGGCGCTCCTGTTCACCGCCGGGCTCGCGCACACCTCGGAAGCCTCGGACGGGGCGTCCGAGGGCGGGACGATCACGACGCTGCTGCACCCCGGCTGGAACATGGTCGGCTGGGTCGGGCCGGAGACCCCGACCTCGGAGCTCTTCGACGCGCTCCCGCAACTCCAGACGGTCGGGGCGTGGGATGCGAGCGCGGGCGCGTATCGCTACGAGTGGCGCGGCTTGAAGAACGACGTTCCGGCGGTCACGCCCGGCATGGGGCTGTGGCTCTATCTCGGCGGCGACAGGCAGCTGTACTGGACGCGCCCGGGGACCTCGGATGGCGTGGTGCTCCGGCTCGGCGCCGGGCGGCGCCTCGTCGGCGTCGTGGCCGATGGCGCAGTCGAGCCGCCCGAGGATGCCGACGCGCGCGCGTGGCGCTGGGATCCACTCCGGCAGGACTACGAGCCGTACCGCTTCGGGGACGCAACCCTCCGCGGAGGCGAAGCGCTGTGGATCGAGGCGGCGGCGCCGTTCAACCTATGGCAGCCTGGAACGGAGTCGCCGCCGCTGTTCTTCCTCGGCGACGTGTCGGACTACCGGCGGGAGACGCTCCTCGGCGAATACCCGAAGCTGCGGCGCTACTTCGCGGAGGAGTTCGGGGTCGCGATCCGCGGCAACACCCACTACATCGCAGCCGATGTCGAGGCCATACGCCCGCTCTACCTCCAGTTCGTCGGACGCGAGCCGCCGGAGGGGTTCTGCGGGCGGTCCGTTGGGAGCATCCAGCTCGTGACGGTTCGCTGCATTGGCCCTCCCGGAGGCACACTCGATTACGACTACATCAGCCAGCTGCTAATCGAGGTGCCCGGCAAGGGAGTCCATGGGCGAGGGGAACCCGCGCTCGACCCGCGCGGCCCCGGCTGGTTGATCGCCGGCGCCCGCCAGTACGCCCTCGAGGAATACCGCGGCGGCCCCACGACCAGGCAGCGGCTCAACCTCGAGACCGGCGCCCGGCGGACCTCGTTGCCCCTGAGCTACTTCGAGGTGTCCGATAACCGTGACGGGGCAACCAACTTCTCAGAGACCGCGCTCGGCTTCTTCGCCGTCGAGTGGCTGGCGCAGCGCGCCGGCAACCCCGCCGTCTTCGACTACCTGAAGCTAGTGAGGACCTCGAACGACTGGCGCGCGGCGTTCGCGACCGCGTTCGGCATCGATGTCGAGGACTTCTACCTCTCGTTCGCGACGTACCGGGCCGGCGACCTCACGCCGCTCCCCCACCTCATCGACGATCTCGATGCGCCCGCGCTCGTGTTCCTCGGAGACGTCCCGGAAGCGGACGCGGCCGAGGTCCGCGCGGAGTTCGAGAACGTCCAGCAGTTCTACAGCGATCGCTTCGAGGCTCGGGCGACGGAGTTCACGCTCTACGTGGCCGCCGATGAGTCGACCGCACTTCGCGCCTTCCCCGACCGGCGCCACCACTCGTGTAGCTCGCCCCCGTCCTGGAGCAGCGCGGTCGCGCTGCTGGAGCAGTGCCTCAACTGGAGCGCGCTGGAGCGGATCTACGTCGGCGCGATGGTGCAGGAACTCGCTCCCCTCGGCCTGCTCAGGTTCCCCGGCATCAGCGCCTACACCGAGAGCAGTCGGGGGCCGAACTGGTTACTCAGCGGCCTCGAGAACTATGCGACGACCGCCTACCAGGCTGCCGCCGGGCGCCGCGATCTCGCATACAACTGGGAGGCGCACGCGCGCGTAGCCCGCAGCACCAGCTACTCGCTGCGCGAGGTGGCGAACACGGGCGACGGGCCGGTCGCGGCGCTCGGCTACCTCGCCGTCGATTGGCTCGTCGAGCGGGCCGGCGATCGCGCCGTCTTCGAGTACTACCGCCTGCTGCTTCCCGAGCCGAGCGTCGAGGCCGCGTTCGAGCGGGCCTTCGGCCTCACCATCGAGGCGTTCTACCTCGAGTTCGACGAGTACCACGCGAGATTGCGAGAGTCGGGGCAATAACGAGCGCTCAGGCCGACTCGGAAACCTCGAGCGTGTCGTCGGGCGAGGCGTCGCCGACGACGGCGCCGGACTCGGTGACGAGCAGCGGGCGCGTGCGGTTGCGCACCGTCTCGGCCGAGACGACGCACTTGCGGATCTCGGGCATCGAGGGCGCGTCGTACATCACGTCCAGCAGCAGCTCCTCGACGACGGTGCGCAGGCCGCGCGCGCCGGTCTTCTGCTCGATCGCGTCCTCGGCGATCGCGTGCAGCGCGTCGTCGGTGAAGGCGAGCTCGACGTCGTCCATCTTGAAGAGCCGCTGGAACTGCTTCGCGATCGCGTTCTTCGGCTCCGTCAGGATCGAGACCATCGTCTCCACATCAAGTGGATCGAGGACAGAGACGACGGGCAGGCGGCCGACGAACTCCGGGATGAGCCCGTACTGCAGCAGGTCGTCGTGCGTGACGTGGCGCAGAATGCGTGCGCGGTCCGCCTCGCTGGGCCGCTCCGATCCGAAGCCGAGCTTGCGCGCGCCGATGCCCGTGCGCCGCGAGACGATGTCCTCGAGGCCCTCGAAGGCGCCGCCGACGATGAAGAGCACGTTGGCGGTGTTGATCTGGATGAAGTCCTGGTGCGGGTGCTTGCGGCCGCCCTGCGGCGGCACGCTGGCGACCGTGCCCTCAATGATCTTGAGCAGCGCCTGCTGCACGCCCTCGCCTGAGACGTCGCGCGTGATCGAGGGGTTGTCCGCCTTGCGCGCGATCTTGTCGATCTCGTCGATGTAGACGATGCCGCGCTCGCCGCGCTGCACATCGAACTCCGCCGCCTGGATCAGGTGCAGCAGGATGTTCTCGACGTCCTCGCCGACGTAGCCCGCCTCGGTGAGCGCGGTCGCGTCCGCGATCGAGAACGGCACATCGAGGACCTTCGCGAGCGTGCGCGCGAGCGCCGTCTTGCCCGTGCCGGTCGGGCCGATCAGCAGGATGTTCGACTTCTCGAGCTCCACGTCCGCCTGGATCGGGGCGTCGATGCGCTTGAAGTGGTTGTAGACGGCCACGGAGAGCACGCGCTTGCTGCGGTCCTGCGCGACGATGTACTCGTCGAGCTGCTCGACAAGCTCGCGAGGCGTGCGCGTCGGCTTCGCGGCGGGGGCAGGGACGCCGTCGCCGCTCTCCTCGCTGATGATCTCGCGGCAGAGCTCGACGCACTCGTCGCAGATGTAGACGGCGCCGGGACCGGCGATCAGGCGCTTGACCTGGTCCTGGTTCTTGCCGCAGAACGAGCAGTGGTACTGCACCCACGCACCGCGCTTGGAGGAGTTCGCCACTGTGCCGGCTCCCTTCTCCCCGCCTCGCTGGTCGCGCCGCCGCGGCGTCCCGCGCTACTCGTCCCCGCCGGGGCTCGCGAGGATCTCGTCGATCATGCCGTACTCGAGCGCCTGCTCGGCGTTCAGGTAGAAGTCGCGGTCGGTATCCATGCGGATGCGGTCGATCGGCTGGCCGGTCCGCTCCGAGAGGATGTTGCGGATGATCTCGTTGTTGCGCAGGATCTCACGCGCCGCGATCTCGATGTCCGCCGCCTGACCGCGCGCGCCGCCCATCGCCTGGTGCATGTGCACGGTGGCGTTCGGCAGGGCGTAGCGCTTCCCATCCGCGCCTGCGGAGAGCAGCACCGTGGCCATCGAGGCGGTCGCCCCGACGGCGATCGTCGAGACGTCCGAGCGGATCAGGTTCATCGTGTCGTAGATCGCCAGTCCGGCGGTGATCACCCCGCCGGGCGAGTGGATGTACATGTTGATGTCGCGGTCCGGGTCCTCGCGCTCCAGGTAGAGGAGCTGGGCGACGATCATGTTCGCGACGTGGTCGTCGATCGGGGTGCCCAGAAAGATGATGCGCTCCTTGAGGAGCAGCGAGTAGATGTCGTACGCGCGCTCGCCGCGTGCGGTCGTCTCGACCACCATCGGCACCACGTTGCTGGGAGGAATCGCGCCCGGCCGCATCGTCATATCACCCGTCTTCCCCGACGCCGCCGGTCGTCCGGCGCGCGCTTGCTCTCGTTCCCTCGTGTCGCGGGCGTGCGCCGCGCGCCGCCCGGTTACTCGCCGCCCTCGCCGCCTTCGTCGCCCTGCTCGTCCTCCGCGGCGTCGTCGGTCTCCGCCGCTGCCTCGGCCTCGTCCGCCGAGTCGTCGCCGGCGGAGGGGGGCCCGGGGAGCGGCCGGGCGCGGGGGGGGGGCCCCCGGGCGCGGGGCGGGGGGCGGGGGGGGCCGGGGGGGGGCCGCCGGGGGCGGCGGGGCGGGGGGCCGCGCGGGGGGGGGGCCGCCGGGGGGGGGGGGGCGCGCCCGGTTCAAGCTCCTCGTCTTCCTGCGAGGCGATCTCGATCAGCCGCTCCAGCGCGCGGTCCGAGATCAGCCGCTCGCGCAGCGAGAGGCGCGTGTGCTCCGTGTCGAGCATCCCGCGGATCCGCGCGCGCTGCTCCAGATCGGTCGTGCCCGCCGTGGTCTGCTCGATCAGCTCGTCGATGCGCTCGCCGATCTCCTCGTCGGAGGCCGCAATCTCCTCGCGCACGGCGAACTCCGAGAGCACGAGGCCGCGGCGCACGATCAGGTCGGCCTGCTCGCGCAGCGAGTCCCGCACCTCGTCCTCGGTGCGGCCGATCGCCTGCAGCCAGCGCTCGAAGTCCTCGCGCTCGTGCGAGGCGTGTTGCGACTGCTCGTCGACGAGCCGGTCGATCTCGCGCTCGACGAGCACCTCGGGGTAGTCCAGCTCGGCGGTTGCGAGGAGCAGGTCCACGACCTCCTCCTGGTAGGTCGCCTCGTGGATCGCCTCGATCTGCGCGCGCACGCCCTCGCTCACGCGCTCCTGCAGCTCTTCGAGATTCTCGATGCCCTCCTCGTCGAGCGAGCGGGCGAAGTCGTCGTCGAGGTCCGGCAGGACCTCCTGCTTCACCTCGAGCAACTGCACGCTGTAGTTGGCGGTCTTCCCGGCCAGATCCTCGGCCTGGTAGTCCTCGGGCAGGTCGAAGGAGAACTCGTGCGGACCGCCGCGCTCGAGGCCGATCAGCTGGTCGAGGAAGCCGGGCAGCGAGACGATGCCGCCCTCGGTGACGGCGAACTCCGCGCCCTCCTCGACGTGCGGCTCGGCCTGGCCCTCGACGGAGACGGTCATGTCGATGCGCACCGTGTCGTTCCACTCCACCGGGCGGTCGACCGGCTCGAGGGTTGCGTACTGGCGCCGCAGCCCCGTCATCGCCTCCTCGATCTCGGCGTCGCCGAGCGAGGGCTCCTCGCGGGGTACGCGCAGCGCCTGGTAGGCGCCGATCTCGATCGTCGGGCGGACCGGCACGGTCGCCTGCACGACCAGCGGCTCGGTCGACTTGAGCTCGATCTCCGGCTGGTCGATCGCGTCGATCTCCTCGCTCTCGAGGGCCTCGTTGTAGACGCCGGGCAGCAGATCCTCGATCGCCTCCTGGAGCAGCAGGGGCTGCCCAACGGTGCGCTCGACGATCTCGCGGGGGGCCTTGCCGGGGCGGAAGCCGGGGATGCGGACCTGCTGCGAGACCTTGTTGATCACCTTCTTCATGGACGCCTCGAGGCGTTCCGGCTCGACCTCGATCTCGAGTGAGACGAGCGAGCGGGGGAGGCGTTCAGCGGTTATGCCCAAGGCCGGCCCCTTCTCTCTGGCGACGCTGCGCGCAGCGGGTTCTCCTCGCAGCGGCGGGGTCCGTCGACCACCGGTAACGCGCGGGAGCGTAGCGAAATGAGTATATCAACGGCTCTCGCTTCGGTCCCGCGCACCTGGTTGCGCCCTCGGAGACCCTTGCGAATCTCCCACAAGCCCGATCCGGCTCCCTCTCCCTGGGGAGAGGGCGGGGGTGAGGGG
>VXMT01000109.1 GCA_009840965.1 Chloroflexota bacterium | reverse complement strand
GGGGGCGCGGCTTGGTTTTTTTGAGACTGGTGTGGGCCCGGGTCGCCCACAGTAGCGCCCGCCCAACCGCCGTGATGGGGCCCGCGCCGCGCCTCGGCGCGGACAGCGACGAGGTGCTGGCGGCGGCCGGCCTCACCCCCGCCGCCATCGCCGCGCTGCGCGAGGACGGCATCGTCGAGTAGCAGGGAGCGGAGCGATGAGCGAAGGCGACATCCTGTACGAGCGGCGCGACCGCATCGGCTGGATCACGATCAACCGCCCGGAGCGGCGCAACGCGCTGACCAGGCACAACATGAGCATCGACCTGCCGGACGCCTGGCTGCGCTTCGAGGCGGACGAGGAGGCGCGCGTCGCGATCATCAGCGGCGCCGGGGAGTTCGCCTTCTGCGCCGGGATGGACGTGAAGGAGCGCGCCGGGGCCTTCCAGCACAGCGCCGACGGCGGGGCCTCCGAGCAGACCCGCGAGACCCGTGTCTCGCCGCGCGCGAATGGCGTGACGAAGCCGGTGATCGGCGCCGTCAACGGCGTCTGCACCGGGGTCGGCATGCAGATCGTCGCCGACTGCGACCTGCTGATCGCCTCGGAGAGCGCGTACTTCAGCGACGCCCGCACGAGCGTCGGCCTGGTGCCCGCGATGGGCGCGGCGGAGCTGGCGCGGGCGATGCCGCCGCACGAGGCGCTGCGGCTGATCTTCCTCGGCCGCCACGGCCGGATGACGGCGCAGCGCGCCTACCAGATCGGCTTCGTCGGCGAGCTGGTCCCGCCCGGCGAGCTGCGCGAGGCGGCGGAGGAACTGGCGCGCACGGTGATGCGCAACGCGCCGCACGCCGTGCGGCTGGCGAAGCAGGCGGTCTGGGAGAGCCTCGACCAGGGTCTCGCCGACGGCATGGCAAACGCCCGCGCCATCGCCGCCGCCAACCCCACGATCGAGGACGTGCGCGAGGGCGCCCGCTCCTTCGTCGAGCGTCGCGACCCGGACTGGAAGCTGCGCTGAGCCCTACGCGGCCGGGGCGGCCTCGCGACGGGCGGCGGGTGCGTCTTCTTCATCCCAGCGAGTGGCCGGGTCGATCGGTTCGGGAATCTCGTAGCCGTGCTCGAGCTGGAACTCGATCCAGAGGCTCATCGCCTCGCTGAGGTTGCGGTTCGCCTCATCGGGCGTGTCGCCCCCGCTGAAGCACCCTTCGAGTTCGAGCACGCGCGCGGACCAGCCGCCAGTCTCATCCGACTCGAGGATGCGGGTGTACGGCCGCTGCAGGTAGTCGTCGACGTTCATGTCAGCCCTCCAGCTCCCGGATCAGTTGATTGATGATATCGCGCGTCGTGCCCACCTGGAGGTCATTCTGCACGACCAGCGGCCGGCGCGCCCCGGCCTTGCGGTAGATGTGGTGGCCTCCGCGAGTGCGGGCGAGGGTCCAGCCCTGCTCTTCGACGAGAGCCGCGACCTCGCGAAAGCGCATGTTCGCGGCCCGCTGGCGAAGCGCCTTCAGTTCCGCCGCTGTCCGCACCGGCTCCTCCGACCCGCCGCTGATCGCGTCCGCTTCCGCGCTCACGCCTCGCCGAGGTGCTCGAGCAGGGCGTCTTCCCAGCGGAAGTCGAACTCGCGGGTCTCGTGGAGGTTCTCGCGGCGGTACCACTCGTAGGTGTGCTCGACGGCGCGCGGGAAGGTGTACTCCGGCTCGAAGCCGACGTCGCGGCGCAGCCGATCGATGCTGAAGACGGCGCCCTGGTTCCAGCGGTGGATGTACGGCGCCAGGCGCTGGATCACCTGCTGCAGGAAGCGCAGGTTCTGGTGCGAGTCGGGTGTGCTCGAACTCGCCGTGCGGATGTTGCGGTAGCTCGCCACGTCCTTCACGTCGAGGATCAGCTCGTCGTCGTAGAGCCGGTCCATCACCTCGGGCGGCACAAAGACCTTGCGCGGCTCGACGCCGGTGACCTCGGCGAAGGTGTCCACGTAGCCCTCGTCGGTCCACGAGTCGCGCCCCGTGAGGTTGTAGCGCTTGCCGTAGGTGATCGGGCGCTGCATCAGCATGCGCAGCGCTCGCGCCTCATCGTCGACGTGGCCGATCTGGCTCAGGGTCGAGCCGTCGCCGGGGATCAGCACCGGCCGCCCGGCGAGCAGGCGGCTGAACATGCGCTGCTCGCGCTCCGGGATGATGTTGTTCGGCCCGAACACCATCGAGAACGGCACGATCGTCGCGGGGAAGCCGTTGACGCGGTGCTCGTGCAGCAGCATCGCCTCGCACTCGAGCTTGTCGAGGCCGTACTGGCCCTGCTTCTCGGAGCGATCCACCGGGAAGTCCTCGGTGATCGGGAGCACATTGCTGGCGGCGTAGATCACGGTCGAGCTGGCGAAGACGTAGTGCCCGGTGCGGCCGCGGAAGATCTCGATCATCCCGCGCACGTCGTCGGGCGTGTAGGCGGAGATGTCGTAGATGCAGTCGAACTCCTCGTTGGCGAAGACCTCCGCCATGCCCGCGTGGTCCGTGCGGTCGCCGAGCAGCCTGCGCACGCCGAGGGGAACCTCCGCCTCGGTGCGGCCGCGGTTGAAGATGGTCACCTCGTGGCCGTGCCGGGCCAGCTCGCGGACGAGCGCGAGCCCGTTGAAGCGCGTCCCGCCCATGACCAGCACCCTCATCGCCCCGCCCCTTCCGGCTGCCCGCGCGCGCGGCGAGCCGCACGCTACCACGGACGGCGGGCGGGGGCGCGACGGGTGTACGCTCGCCCCGAGGGCGAGAGGAGGCGGTCCGTGAGCACCCGTGCGGTGAACCTCGTGATCCTCGCCCTGCTGCTGCTCGAGCTCGCGTCGGGGCTCGCCAGCTTCCTCGTCGGCGCCCCCGAGGGGCGCTGGGTCTTCTGGGTGCACGGCGTGGGCGGGCTCTCGCTGGTCGTCCTGCTGATCTGGAAGTGGCGCATCGTCGTGCGCTCCTTCGCGCGGCGCGGCGCCGGGCTGTGGTCGATCGCGCCCGCCGCGCTGGGCGTCTGCTTCCTCGGCACGCTCGCGACGGGCCTGTGGTGGGCGCTGGTCGGCCGAGGCAGCGTGCCGGTACCGCTCTACGGCGACATGCGCCCGCTGGTGTTGCACGCGATCCTCGCCTTCCTGCTCGTGCCGCCGTTCGCATTGCACGCGGCGCTGCGCTGGCCGCGCGTGCGTCACGCCGACTTCACCAGCCGCCGCGCCATGCTGCGCCTGCTCGCCGTCGGCGCAGGGGGCTTCGTGCTCTGGCGCGGCGTCGCCGCCGCCTCGACGCTCTCCGGCCCGCAGCGGCGCTTCACGGGCTCGCGCGAGGAGGCGAGCTTCGAAGGTAACGCGCACCCGGTCACCAACTGGCTCAGCGACAGTCGCCAGCGCATCGCCGCCGAGAGCTGGCGGCTCGAGGTAGGCGGCGCGGTCTCCGAGCCGTACGCCCTCGGCTACCGCGAGCTGGGCGAGCTGCCGCAGCGGGCGCTGCGCGCCACGCTGGACTGCACGGGCGGCTGGTACACCACGCAGGACTGGAGCGGCGTGCCGCTCCCCGCGCTGCTTGAGTTGGCGGGCGTCGACGCCGAGGCGCGGAGCATCCGGGCGATCTCCGCCACCGGCTACAGCCGCCGCTTCGGCCTCGGCGAGGCGGAGGGCATGCTCCTGGCGACCCACGTGGGAGGCGATCGGCTGAGCTCGGGGCACGGTTTCCCCGCGCGCCTCGTCGCGCCAACGCGGCGCGGCTACCACTGGGTGAAGTGGGTCGAGCGCATCGAGGTCAGCGAGCGCCCGCCGTGGTGGCAGCCGCCGCTGCCGCTGCAGTAGGCGCACACGGCGGAGGCGCGGATGCCCGCAGCACGCAGCCATGCCGCTCTCGCCCTCGTGGCGCTCGTGTTGCTGCTCGCCGCCTGCGGCGAGGGCGGCGCGCAGGCGGCGCCGGACGGCGGGGGCGGTTCGGGGGTCGACAGCACCGAGGTCGCGGAGCTGCGGCTGGCCCTCGCCACCATCGAGGCGCGCATCCAGCGCCTCGAAGACGCCGTCGAGGAGCTGGTCCTGCTCCTCGGAGGCGACACCTCCCTGCTCGGCGATCTGCCCGAGCTGATGGCGGAGCTGCGCCTGAACAGCGCGCTGTTCGAGGTGGCGTTCGAGCGCCTCGCCGCGCTCGAACCTCCCGAGGACGAAGACCCCTGCGATACGATCGGCGTCCCCTACTGCCCGGAGAACCCGCTGCAGGACCCGCGCGAGGACCAGTGAGGCCCCTCGACAGCCCGTAGCGCGGCGCGCCACTAGACTCGGCGCATGAGCGGCGAGGCGGCGATCACGGTGCGCGGGCTGCGCAAGGCCTACGGCGCGATCGAGGCCGTGCGCGGGCTCGACCTCGAGATCGCGCACGGCGAGGTCTACGCGCTGCTCGGGCCCAACGGCGCGGGCAAGACCACGAGCGTCGAGATCCTCGAGGGCCACCGCGACCCCGACGCCGGCGAGGTCAGCGTGCTCGGCCACGACCCCGCCCGCCACGAAGCCGCCCTCCGCGAGCGCATCGGCATCGTGCTGCAGACCACCGGTGTCGAGCCCTACCTCAAGGTGGCCGAGGCGATCGAGCAGTACCGCGGCTACTACGCGCAGCCCCGCCCGCTCGACGAGATCATCGAGACCGTCGGGCTCACCGGGCAGCGCGACCAGCGCGTTCGCAGGCTCTCGGGCGGCCAGCAGCGCCGCCTCGACGTCGCGATCGCCCTCGCGGGCGACCCGGAGCTGCTCTTCCTGGACGAGCCGACGACGGGCTTCGACCCCGCGGCGCGGCGTCAGGCCTGGGACATGGTGCGCAACCTGCGTTCCTCCGGCGCGACCGTGCTGCTGACGACGCACTACATGGACGAGGCGGAGCACCTGGCCGATCGCGTGGGCGTGATCGTCGACGGCGCGATCGTCGCCGAGGGCTCGCCCGCCGAGCTGATGGCGCGCCGCGCCGCCGTCACCGTCTCCTTCCGCCTCCCCCCCGGCCACGCCGCCATCCTCGACGGCTTCGAGGACGCGCGCGACGACGGCAGCGGCCGCTACGAGCTGCACGTCGAGTCGCCCACGGAGCTACTGCACGAGTTGAGCGGGCGGGCGCTCGCGGCGGGAGTCGAGCTCGCCGAGCTGCGGGTCGAGCGCGCGACGCTCGAGGACGTCTACCTCGATCTCACCTCGGGAGCCGCGGGGGAGCAGGCGGCATGAGAGGCGCGCGGCTGCTGGTCCGCCAACTGCGCTACGACCGGCTGGCTTTCACGCGCAACCCGGCGGCGGCGTTCTTTACCTTCTTCTTCCCGCTGATCTTCCTCGTGATCTTCAACCTGATCTTCGGCAACGAGCCGATGGACGTCGAGGGCGGCACGACGAATACCTCGACCTTCTACATACCGGCGATCGCCGCGTTCAGCGTGATCAACGCCTGCTACACCGGGCTCGCCGTCTCGATCTCGTTCGCGCGCGACCAGGGGCAGCTCAAGCGCATCGCCGGCACGCCGCTGCCGAAGGCCGCGTATCTCGGCGCGAAGGTCCTCTTCATGACGGTGGTCGGGATGCTGTTGGTCGTCGTCGTGACGGCGTTCGGCCTCGTCTTCTACGGCGTCGACGTACCGAGCGGCACGCTGCCCGCGTTCCTGCTCTCGCTCGTCGTGGGTGCGGCCGCGTTCGCCGCGCTCGGGCTCGCGACGACCGCCTTCATCCCCAACAGCGAGGCCGCCCCGGCCGTCGTCAACGCGATCATCCTGCCCCTGCTCTTCATCTCGGACGTCTTCATCCCGCTGCGCGAGAACGCGCCGATCTGGCTCGGCCTGGCCGGGGACGTCTTCCCGGTGAAGCACCTCTCGATCGCGCTACAGACGGCGTTCAACCCGTTCGAGCAGGGGTCAGGCCTGGAGCTCGGGAACCTCGCGGTGATCGCCGCCTGGGGTATCGCGGGCGCGATCGTCGCCGTGCGCCGCTTCCGCTGGGAGCCCTCGCGCTAGCCGCTACACTGTGCCCGGCGCGGCGGGAGCACGCCGCGCGCGAGGGGGTGAGCGATGGCGACACCGGACGAACTGCGGGCACAGATCGCGGAGGGGCGCGCGGCCTTCCGCGGCGCCCGCGAGGGCGCCGCCGAGGGCTGGGACGAACATCCCGAGGGCGACGAGTGGACGCGCCGCGAGACGGCCGAGCACACGATCAACATCGACTACGTGTTCGCCGCGTGGGGTGAGCGACTTCGGGGAGCGGAGCCGACCTACACCGAGAGCCCCGATCTGTCGCTCGCCAGCGCCGCTGAAGCCCTCGAGGCGTTCGCCGCCTCCAGCGCGCACTCGGACGCCGCCTGGGCGGAGGTCACGGCGGAGCAGCTGGAGGGCGAGATCCGCGAGGGCATCGGCGGCGAGTACGGCATGAGCCTGGTCGGCACGCACCTGCACGACCACGCCCAGCAGATCTCGGCGAGCTGAGAGACAACCAGGGGCTTCGGGCGCTCGTTCGCCGCTCTACCGCTACCATGGCGGCGGCGGCGCGGCGTCAGGTCCGCACGCCCGGGTCTGTAGAGGAGCAAGCGTATGCGCGAGGCCGTGATCTGTAACCCGATGCGCACACCCGTGGGGCGCTACGGCGGCGTCTTCCGCGACATCGACGTGACCACGCTGGCCGCGACCGTGATCGAGGCGCTGCTCGATCGCACCGAGCTCGACCCCGCGGAGATCGACGACGTGGTCTTCGGGCAGTGCTACCCGAGCGGCGAGGCGCCCGCGGTCGGCCGCGTGGCGGCGCTGCACGCGGGGCTGCCCGTCGAGACGCCGGGCCTGCAGCTCGATCGCCGCTGCGGCTCCGGCCTGCAGGCGATCTGCTACGCCGCGATGCAGGTCCAGACTGGCGTCTCGGACGTCGTCCTCGCGGGCGGCGCGGAGAGCATGAGCACCGTCGAGTTCTACTCGAGCGCCCCGCGCTGGGGCCCCAACAACGGCGCGATCGAGTTGCACGACCGCCTCGCGCGGGCGCGCGTGACCGCGGGCAGCATCCGCCACCCGGTGCCCGGCGGCATGATCGAGACCGCCGAGAACGTGCGCCGCGAGTACGGCATCCCGCGCGAGGAGCAGGACGCCCTCGCGCTGCGCTCGCACCAGCGCGCCGTCGCCGCCCAGGACGAGGGCCGCTTCGAGGCCGAGATCGTCCCGGTCGCCGTCCCGCAGCGCCGCGGGGACCCGGTGATCGTCGACACCGACGAGCACCCGAGGCGCGACACCTCGCTGGAGTCGCTCGCGCGGCTGCGTCCCGTCTACGGCGCGGACGACCCGGAGTCGACGGTCACGGCGGGCAACGCGAGCGGCCAGAACGACGCCGCCGCGGTCTGCGTCGTGACCACCCCGGAACGCGCCGCCGAGCTCGGCCTCAAGGCGATGGGCAAGCTGCGCGGCTGGGGGGTCGCCGGCGTGCCGCCGCGGCTGATGGGCATGGGCCCCGTACCGGCCGCGAAGAAGGTCTTCGACCAGGTCGGCATGGACTTCGGCGACATCGACGTGATCGAGCTGAACGAGGCGTTCGCCGCCCAGGTGCTCGGCGTCACCCGCGAGTGGGGCCTGAGCGACTCCGACTGGGACCGCGTCAACGTGAACGGCTCCGGCATCTCGATCGGCCACCCCGTCGGCGCGACGGGCGTGCGGATCATGGCGACGCTGCTGCACGAGATGGAGCGCAACGACGCCGAGATCGGCCTCGAGACGATGTGCATCGGCGGCGGCCAGGGCATGGCGGCCGTGGTCGAGCGCTGCTAGCACGATGGCTGTCGAGCAGGTCGCGATCTTCGGCGCCGGCACGATGGGCGCCGGCATCGCCCAGGTGGCGGTAACGCACGGCTGCACCGTGCGGCTGATCGACACGCAGCCCGGCGCGGTCGAGCGCGCCCGCGAGTCCGTGGGCGCGCGCCTCCAGCGCCAGGTCGACCGCGGCGCGATGTCCGCGGAGGAGCACGCCGCCGTCCTCGGCCGCCTCGTCGACGGCTCCATCGACGACCTCGCGGGCGTCGAACTCGTCGTCGAGGCGGTGATCGAGGATCTCGAGGCCAAGCAGGCGCTGTTCGCACAGCTCGACGCGGCCGCGCCCGCCGATGCGGTGCTGGCGACCAACACCTCGTCGCTCGCCGTCGGCGAGCTCGCGAGCCCGCTGCGGAACCCCGCGCGCGTGGGCGGGGTGCGCTTGTTCAACCCCGCGGCGGTGGTGGGGCGGGGGGTGGTCGTCGCCGCCGAGGCGACGAGCGACGCCGCCGCCGACCTCGTCGCGGAGACGGCGAGCGCCTGGGGCAAGGTGCCGGCCCGCACCGCCGACGCGCCCGGCTTCATCGTCAACCGCGTCGCCCGCAGCTCCTACGTCGAGGCCTTCCGCATGCTCGACGAGGGCGTCGGCGGACCGGACACGATCGACGGGGCGATGCGCAAGCTCGGGCAGTTCCGCATGGGCCCGATGCAGGTCGCCGACCTCGTGGGCCTAGAGGTCAACTACGCGGTCACGGTCTCCGTCTTCGAGCGATCCGGCGAGCCCACGCGCTTCGAGCCGCCCGCCGCGCAGGCGCGGCTCGTCGAGCAGGGCCAGCTCGGCCGCAAGACCGGCAGCGGCGTCTACGACTACGGCAGCGACCCGCCCGGCGAGAACGCCGGCGGCGAGGCCTCGCCGCTGGCGCTGGCGCCGGAGCTTTCGGACGCCGTCGACGCCTTCGTCGAAGCGGCGGCGCTGTGCGACCCCGAGGAGTTGGCGCAGGCCAGCGCGGCGGAGCGCTACGCCTTCGCGCGCATGCTCGGCTCGGTGCTGAACGAGGCGGCGCGCGCCCTCGGCGACGGCGCCGCCAGCGGCGAGGACATCGACGCCGCGATGCAGCACGCGACCAACTACCCGCGCGGCCCGGTGACATGGGGGCAAGAAGTCGGCTACGCCACGCTGGCGCGCCTGCTCGCCGCCCTCGAGGCGGCGCGCGGGGACGGCAGCTACGAGCCCGCGCCGCTGATCGCGGAGGCGGGCGGGTAGGGCCACGCGGCCCGCGTGGACTCTGCCTTCCGGGTCGCCGGGACGGGAACGGCTATGGGTCGTCAGTCCCTCCAGACTCTCCTTGTCGTCGCCATCATCATCTTTGGCGGCGGGGCCGTGTTACGACTCACGCCTGGTCCCGAGGCTGCCCGGTTTGGGGCCATGCTTGCCTTCGTGGTCGCGGTCGGAATCGCGATGTACTTCATCGAGCGGCGCTGGCCGTCGCGCCGCTGACGGCCCGCTACTCCGAGGTCTGAGCGCAGCCCTCAGCCGATCGCGTTCACGACGAGCGCGGCGAGGCTGAGGAAGACGGCGAAGCCCGCGCGGTCCGTCAGCGCCGCCCGCCGAAGAAGCGGCGCACGGCGCCCCCGGCGCCCCCCCCCCCCGCCGCACACACCCCCCCCCCCGCCCCCCCGGCAACACGGCATGGAGGGTGTCGAGGGGGGGGAGGGAGAAAGAGAAATGGGGGGGGGGGGG
>VXMT01000013.1 GCA_009840965.1 Chloroflexota bacterium | reverse complement strand
TGCCAGAGGAGAGGGTTACGCAAGGAGTCTCGGACACGAGAGAGCCGCCCTCGCGGGCGGCTCCGTCGTGTCTGCGGCCGAGGGAACGGGCGCTAGCGGCCCTTCCACTCCGGCTGGCGCTTCTCGGCGAAGGCGCGCGGGCCCTCGGAGATGTCCTCGCTGGTCTCGACGCGGTGCAGCAGGTGCTTCGCCAT
This sequence comes from Chloroflexota bacterium, assembly GCA_009840965.1. Taxonomy (GTDB): domain Bacteria; phylum Chloroflexota; class Dehalococcoidia; order UBA2979; family UBA2979; genus VXMT01. The sequence goes on along the minus strand of VXMT01000013.1, from coordinate 9,270 downwards.
GACCATCGCCTCGTCGTGCGGGAGCACGTGGGTGCGGTAGAGGATCTCCTTGAGGCAGCGCACGGAGAGCGGCGCGTTCTCGGTCAGGATGTTGGCCCAGCGGAAGGCCTCGTCCAGCACCTCGTCCTTCGGGACGATCGAGTTGATAAAGCCCATCTCCTTGGCGCGCTCGGGCGTGATGTACTCGCCCATCAGCACCACCTCGAGCGCGTTGCCGAGCCCGATGATGCGCGGCAGGTCCGCCACCCAGTGCGGCATCAGCCCGCGCTTCACCTCGCGGATGCCGAGGATCGCGTCGTCCGCGCAGATCCGGAAGTCGGAGCGCTGCGCCATCATCCAGCCGCCCGCCAGGCAGTAGCCGTGGATCGCGGCGATCACGGGCTTCCAGACTTCCTCGGGGCTGTTGTTGCCGGTGACGCGCACCTTGCGCCAGTCGATGCCCTTGGCGTTCATCTCCGCGCGCTCCTTGAGGTCCATCCCCGCGGAGAAGGCGCGGCTCTCCGGGTGCGCGCTCAGGATCGCGACCCAGATGTCGTCGTTCTCCTGGACCTCCTGCCAGGCGTCGGCGAGCGCCTGGTTGAGCTCGAAGTTGAGCGCGTTCATGACCTCGGGACGGTTCATCTCGAGATGTGCGATGTGGTTTTCGACCTTGAAGTTCAGGACCGACACGGTCACCCCCTGCTTCCTGCTCGCTGATTCTTGTCCGAGCGCGGGGAAGGTACGTCACCGTCCGCCGACTGTCCACGCGCGCCGCCCGGCCGCAGTCTGTCGAGGCACAAGCGCCCGCGGCGCGTATCATCGCCGGCGCACGAACGCGGGAGAGCGTGGCCATGGACCTCTCGACCTACGAGCACATCGAGTTCCGCCGCGAGGGCCACGTACTCGTGATGACCCTGAACCGGCCAGAGCGCCTCAACGCGGTCAACAAGCCCCTGCGGCGGGAGCTGATCCGCGCCTTCCTCGAGCTTGACGAGGACGCGGCGCGCGCCGGCGTGCGCCCCGGCGCGGGCCGGCCCGGCGGCGGGGGGGGCGCCGCGCAGCGCCGGGCCGCGCAGGGCGGCAGCGCCCCGCGCGCGCGGGTCGCCCAGGTGCGCACCGGCGAGATCGTGCGCGCGCTGCTCGACCTCGAGAAGCCGATCGTCGCCGCCGTGCGGGGCCCGGCGATCGGTCTCGGCGCCACCCTGGCGCTGCTCTGCGACGTGGTCGTCGCCTCGGAGACCGCGCGCATCGGCGACCGGCACGTCAACATCGGCCTCGTCGCCGGGGCCGGCGGGGCGCTGATCTGGCCGCTGCTGGTCGGCCTCAACAAGGCCAAGGAGTTGCTCATGCTCGGCGACCTCGTCGAGGGCGAGGACCTCGAGCGGCTCGGCGTCGTCAACCACCTCGTCCCGGACGACGAGCTGGAGGCGCGCTCGATGGAGCTCGCGCAGCGGCTGGCGGCGATGCCGCCCTACGCCGTGAAGGCGACGAAGGTCACGGCCAACGTGCTGCTGCGCGACCAGCTCTCCAACGTGCTCGACCTCGGCCTCGCCTTCGAGCACTACTCCGCGAAGACGGCCGACCACCGCGAGGCGGTGCGCGCCTGGACGGAGAAGCGCGAGGGCACGTACACCGGCGAGTAGCCGCGGCGAGCGGCAGGGGCGCATCGAAGGGACGGAGGCGCGGCGTGGACTACGAGGGCTACGAGACGATCGAGATCGAGCGGCAGGCGCGCGTGCTGCGGCTGACGATGAACCGCCCGGAGGCGCTCAACGCCTTCAATGCGCAGATGCACGAGGAGATGGCGCGACTCTTCTCGGAGATCGCCATGGACGACGCCACCGACGTCGTGGTGCTGACCGGCGCCGGCCGCGCCTTCTCGGCCGGCGGCGACATGAACTGGCTGCAGGACATGATCGACGACCCCTCGGTCTGGAATCGCACCAGCCTCGAGGGCAAGCAGATCATCCTCTCGATCCTGGAGGCGCGGCAGCCGGTGATCGCGCGCATCAACGGTCCCGCTGTCGGCCTCGGCGCGACGGTCGCGCTCGCCTGCGACATCACGTTCGCCGCCGAGGGCGCGCTGATCGGCGACCCGCACGTCAGCGTCGGCCTCGTCGCCGGCGACGGCGGCAGCACGCTCTGGCCCTCGCTCATCGGCTACGCGCGAGCGCGCGAGTACCTCTACACCGGCGAGCTGATCGAGGCGACGCGAGCCGCGGAGATCGGCCTCATCAACCGGGCCGTCCCCGCCGACGGCCTCGACGAGGTGGTCGACGCCTTCGTCGCGCGGCTGGCCAACGGCCCGACCGTGGCGATCCAGGGCACGAAAGCCTCGATCAACCAGCCGCTGCGCGCGATCGCCAACACGAACCTCGACCTCTCGCTCGCCCTCGAGGGCATCTCGAACGTGAGTGAGGACCACCAGGAGGGCATCAACGCCTTCAAGGAGCGGCGCGAGCCCAGGTTCACCGGGCGCTAGTCGAGCGGCGCTAAGCCCGCGCGGGGTTACCCCGCGCCGAAGGCCTCGCGGAAGTCGCGCAGCGCGTCGATGTGCTGCTGCACGCTCGTGAGGCCGCCCTCGAGGGTGTGCAACGAGAAGTGCGTCGCGCCCGCCTCCTCGCAGCGCCGCGCGTGCTGCGCCTGCTGCTCGGGGGTCCAGCGCGCGACGCGCGCGCGGGTTTCGATGCCGATCTCCGCCGGGTCGCGCCCGGCGGCGCGGGCGGCCTCGTGGACCTGCTCGATGGCGCCCGGCAGGTAGTCCGCACGCGCCCAGCCGACGACCCAGCCGTCGGCGATTCGCCCGACCCGGTCCAGCACGGCGGGCGCGTGGCCGCCGATCCAGACCGGGATCGAGCGCGCCGGGCGCGGGGCGATCGCCGACTCGGGCACGGAGTCGAACTCGCCCTCGAAGCTCATGAGCGGCTCCGTCCAGAGCCGCCGCATCAGCGCGATCTGCTCCTCCGAGCGGCGTCCGCGCGCACGGAACTCGTCGCCGAGGCCGAGCCCGCGGTACTCGACATCCGACCAGCCGGTGCCGATGCCGAGCATCAGCCGGCCGCCGGAGAGGATGTCGACCTCGGCGGCCTGCTTGGCGACGAGGACGGTCTGGCGCTGCGGCAGCACGAGGATGCCGGTGAGGAAGCGCGGGCGGGTGGTGATCGCCGCCAGGTAGCCCATCAGCACCATCGGCTCGTGCCAGTCGGTGGTGCTGGTGTAGTAGCCGCGCCGCTCGGCGCGGCCCTGCCTGTCGGGCGCGTCGGAGGGGTCGGCGCTGAGGACGTGGTCGTAAACCTCGATCAGGTCGTAGCCGAGGTCCTCGGCGGCCTGTGCCCAGTCGCGGATCGCGGTGGTGTCGGTTCCGATCTCGTTGGTGGGGAAGCAAGCGCCGAGTTCCATCGCGCCCTCCTTGCCGCTACGGCAGAGAGGCTACGCCGCGAGGGCAAGCGGGCGCGCCGATCGGGCGTCTCGGGGGCGTGTCGCGGGGGGCTCAGGTTTGCCCGCAGACGCGCGCTCTGTTATCAACCTGTGGGCGCTCCTCGATCCACGGGGAGCGTCACGGGTTGCGCTGGCCGGACAGGCAGTGCGCCGACGCAGCGGCGGGCCCGATACAGCAGACCAGAGGAGGTCTCGATGAAGGTCAGTATGTTCCACCTCATGCCGTATTCGGCGATGCCCGAAGAGCCGCCGCACGGCCCCGACTGGAAGACCGCGGGTATCTGGGTGGACCTCCCCAACTCGGTCTACAACCCGGAGATCGGGAACGAGCTCTACAACGAGTACCTCGACGAGCTTGAGTACGCCGAGCAGGTGGGCCTCGACGGCGTCTGCGTCAACGAGCACCACGCCAACATGTACGGCACGATGCCGTCGCCGAGCATCATGCTGGCCGCCCTCGCGCGCCGCACCAGCAAGGCGAACCTGATCGTGCTCGGGACCTCGATCGCGCTCTACAACCCGCCCACCCGCGTCGCCGAGGAGATGTCGATGATCGACGTGATCTCCGGCGGGCGCGTGGTCTGCGGCTTCCCCGTGGGCACCTCGCAGGACACGAACTGGGTCTACGGCATGTCGCCCTCGACCTTCCGCGAGCGCTACTACGAGGCCGAGGACCTGATCAAGAAGGCGATGGAGACGCGCGAGCCGTTCCACTACAACGGCAAGTACACCAAGCTGCGCTACGTCTCCATCTGGCCGCGCCCCGCGCAGGAGCCGCGGCCCCCGATCTGGGTGCCCGGCGGCGGCTCGATCGAGACCTGGGACTGGACCATCGAGAAGGACCACGTCTACGCGGCCCTCAGCTACGGCGGCTACAAGCGCGCCCAGCAGACCCTCAACGGCTACTGGAGCCGCGTCCGCGAGCACGGCGCCGACGAGACCCCGTACCGCGCCGCCTACATGCAGCTGACGCTGGTCTCCGACTCCTACGAGCAGGCCAAGAAGGAGTACCAGGAGGGGGTCGAGTTCTTCTACCAGAAGCTGCTCGGCTCCACCGGCCGCTACTTCCCCGAGGCGCCCGGCTACCGCACCGAGGCCTCGATCCGCGCCGGCTTCGAGCGCAGCCTCGCCCTCGCGCAGGAGTCCGCGCCGCAGGCCGGCCGCAAGGCGCCGCAGGGCGCCGGCCCGTCCTGGGACCAGCTGGTCGAGGAAGGCAACATCGTCGCCGGTAACCCGGACGAGGTCGCCGAGAAGCTGGTCGACATCTCGAAGAGCCTGCGCGTCGGCCACCTGCTGCCGCTGCTCCAGATCGGGAACATGCGCCGCGAGACCACGATGAAGAACATCAAGATGTTCGGCGAAGAGGTCCTGCCGCAGATCCACGACGTCTGGGACGACGAGGACTGGGAAGACCGCTGGTCGCCGCGCCCGCTCGCGGACCGCGTCACGCCGGCCCCGGTCGGCGGATAGCCGAGACAAATCGCACACAACCGCCCGCCGGAGGGACCGGCGGGCGGTTCAGCACGGAGGTACAGGTTGACGACAGCCACGACTCACACTGAGCGGATCGTCTCGGTCCGGGACGGCGCCTTCGAGGTCGAAGTGCGCGAGGGCGGCGACGGCCCGCCCCTGCTCTATCTGCACAACATGATGGCCGAGTACGGCTGGTTCCCGTTCATGGATCGGCTCGCCGAGAACTTCCGCGTCATCGCGCCGATCTTCCCGGGCTTCCGGGAGTCCACCGGCCTGCAGCACATCGACGAGCCCGTCGACACCGTCATCTACCACAACGACCTGCTCGACGCGCTCGGCCTCGACAGCGTCACGCTGATGGGCCACGAGCTGGGCGGCATGTTCGCCGCCGAGCTGGCTGCCCTCAGCCCGCACCGCGTCGACAAGCTGGTGCTGATCGACGCCTACGGGCTGTGGATCGAGGAGGTCCCCTGCCCGGACTACTTCGCCACCCCGCGGCGCACCCTGCCGACCCTGATGTGGCACGACCACATGTCCGAGGTCGCGCAGGAGTACAACCCGCCGACACGCGACCCGGAGATCTCGATCCAGCGCACGCGCGCCCAGACCTCCGGGAGCCGCTTCCTGTGGCAGTTCCCGGACCGCGGGCTGGAGAAGCGCATCCACCGCATCCAGGCGCCCACGCTGGTCGTCTGGGGTGAGTCGGACGGGCAGATCCCGCCGGAGTACGGGCAGGCGTTTAACGCGCTGATCCCGGGCTCGCAGCTGGCGACCATCCCCGAGGCCGGCAACCTGCCCCAGATCGAGCAGGTCGACGCCTTCATGGACGCCGTTTCGGGCTTCCTCTCGTAGTACGCCTCCACGGCGAACAACGCGACGGCCCCCCTCGCGGGGGCCGTTTCGCGTCCACGCTCGCCGCCGCGCTACCATGCGCGGCGCCGCGGGGCGGCTGCGCGCTCGCGACGGATCGGAGGCGGCGTGGGCTGGCGCGAGGAGTACGAGGCGAGGCTGATCTCACCCGGCGAGGCCGCGCAGCTGGTGCAGCGCGGCCACACGCTCTACACGCCCATCGGCGGCGACGCGTACGCCGTCATGCCCGCGCTGATCGCCCGCATCTCCGAGCTGGACCGCGAGGTCAGGATCCGGGCCTGCGCGCCATCCCCCGAGCAGCAGTGGTTCAAGGACGAGTTCGCGGAGCTCGGCTTCGACGTCAACCTCGAGGTCTACGCCGGGCCGGGCGGGCGCGCCGCCCTCGAGTCCCTGCGCGCCGACTACTACCCGCAGCTCTTCTCGACGCAGTTCAGCCATTACGACGACCGCGGCTCGCACGAGCCGATCGACGTCTTCATGTCCACCTGCGCGCCGCCCGACGACGAGGGCTACATCCACTTCGGCGGCGTGCCCTGGCACAAGGGCGACTTCGTGCGCCGCGCGAGCACCTCGGTCCTCGAGGTGTGCCCCTGGCTGCCCAACGTGCGCACGACCGAGCGGCTGCACGTGACCGAGGTCAGCGCCTTCGTGCTCACCGAGACCGCCGAACGCCCGCCGCCGCCCGCGCGCGACTACCAGCCGGAGGGGCCCACGATCGCCGGCTTCGTCAACGAGCTCATCGACGACGGGGACACGGTCCAGCTCGGCGCGGGGCGCACCTCTATCTTCCTCGGCGACCTCGGCGCGTTCGAGGGCAAGCGCGACATCGGCTGGCACTCGGAGGTCACGCCGCACGCGGTGCTCGAGCTGATGATGGAGGGCACGGTCAACTCCAGCCGCAAATCGCTCGAGCCCGGCCTGCACGTGACCACCAGCGTGTCCCCCTGGAACGACGAGGAGGCGCGCTGGCTGGAGCACGGGCCGGTGGAGACGCGCGCGGTAAGCGAGGTCAACCAGATCCAGGTGGTCGCACAGCAGCGGCGCATGACCTCGATCAACAACGCGCTCAGCGTGGACCTCACCGGCCAGATCTGCGCCGAGTCGCTGGGCACCACCGTGTACCACGGCACCGGCGGGCAGCCCGAGTTCCACATCGGCGCCTTCATCGCGCCGCAGGGCAAGGCGATCACCGTGCTGCCCTCGACGGCGCGAGGGGGCGAGCAGAGCCGCATCGTTGCGCAGGTCGCCGATGGCTCCTACGTGACGATCCCGCGCTCCTTCGCCGACCACGTCGTCACGGAGCACGGGGTCGCGCGGCTGGCAGGCAAGAGCCAGCGCCAGCGGGCGGAGGAGCTGATCGCCATCGCCCACCCGGACTTCCGGGGTGAGCTGCGGGCCGCCGCGCTCCGGCAGTACTACCCGGCCGGCCGGGAGGCTCCGCCCTCGCGTGATTCGCAGGCAGGGGGCGCTTGATGGCGGACGGGCCGCTCAGCGGGACTCGCGTCCTCGATCTCTCGATCATCTACGCCGGGCCCTACGCCGGGATGCATCTCTCCGACCTCGGGGCGGACGTCGTGAAGGTGGAGGCGCCGAGCGGCGAGCCGTTCCGCAGCACCGGGGCAGTCGTGCCGGGGCAGAGCAAGGTCTTCCAGTACCTGAACCGCGGCAAGCGCAGCCTCGTGATCGACCTCGCGAGCGCCGAGGGCCGGGCGCTGCTGCACCGCATCGCGCCCGGCTTCGACGTGGTGCTGCACAACTACCGCCCGGGCGTGCCGGAGCGGCTCGGCTTCGGCTACGAGACGCTGTCCGCGCTGCGGCCGGACCTGATCTACGCCGAGGTGAGCGGCTTCGGCGCGAGCGGTCCGATGGCCGAGCTGCCGGGCAGCAACATCGTCGCCGAGGCGCACGGCGGCGCGATGGCGATGAGCGAGAAGACCAGCGAGGACGGCGCGCCGATGCGCACCGGCGTGACGATGGCGGACCTCTCGACCGGAACGGCGCTGGCGCTGGGCATCTGCGCCGCCCTGCTGCACCGCGAGCGCACTGGCGAAGGGCAGCTCGTCTCCGCCTCGCTGCTGCGCTCCGTGCTCTCCCAGACCGGCATGTTCAACATGCGCGAGCCGGTCACGGACGCGGCGGTGCGCGACCCGCTCATGGCGGAAGTCGCCGCGCTGCGCGCCGGCGGCGCGCCCTACCGCGAGCAACTGGCCGCGCGCATGCGCTACCACGACACGCTGGGAGGGCCCTTCCACGGCGGCTACCTCACCAGCGACGGCGCGCTCGCCATCGGCGCGCTGACCCCGTCCACCCGCGCCGCAGCCCAGGGCGTCCTCGGCATCGACGAGAGCCCCGAGGACGAGGATGGCGGCGACCCGCTGGAGCAGCGGGAACGCATGGCGGCGGTGCGCCGCGAGGTCGCGTCCGTGCTTGCGAGCGACACCCGTGACCGCTGGCTCGCGCGCTTCGCCGAGGCCGGCGTGCCCGCCGCGCCGGTGCACTTCCCAGAGGAGATCGCCGACGATCCGCAGGGCGCGACGCACTTTGTGGAGGTGGAGCACGAGCAGCTCGGCGCGCAGCGCCAGGCCGCGCCAATCGTGGACCTCTCGCGCTCCCCGACCGCAATCGCCTCCGGTTCGGCCGCCCTCGGGAGGCACACGGACGAGGTGTTGCGCGAGCAGGGCATCAGCGACGAGGAGATCGCGGAACTGCGGCGCTCGGGTGCGGTCCTCTGAAGTAAGCCAGGTATTATGTATGAACGTAGGTTGTAGCGGTTTGACGGTCGGCAGAGGACGTTCCTATTATCCACGATTGGGCAGGAAGTCCGAGTGACTCCCCGAAGCGAGGAGGTTCCATGAAGAGACTGACATTGCTGATCCTGGCGCTGTTTGCGCTGGGGCTCGCCGTCGCCTGTGAGGATGACGAGGGCGGCAGCGGGGCCGAGGCCGGCGACACGGTCGCAACGGTCCAGGACCGCGGGGAGCTACTCTGCGGCGTGAAGCAGACCCAGCCGCTGTTCGGCTTCAAGGAGGCCGACGGCTCGGTCACCGGCTTCGACATCGAGTTCTGCAAGGCGATCGCTGCCGCGACGCTCGGCGACGCGAACGCCGTTGAGTACGTGGATGCCTCGGACGCCTCGACGCGCTTCGAACTGCTCGCCGACCAGGAAATCGACGTCCTGATCCGCACGACGACGATTACCGCCTCGCGTGACCGCGAGTTGGGCGTCGACTTCGCGCAGACGACCTTCTACACGGGCCAGGGCTTCGCCGTTCGCACCGACTCGGGCATCGACACGACGTCCGACATGGGCGAGGCCGCGATCTGCGTGCAGACCGGCACGACGACCGAGCAGAACGTGGCGGACCACTTCACCGACATCGGCCTGGAGTACAGCCCACTTGGTGGCCTCAGCCAGGATGTGGCCGACGCGTTCTTCACGGGCCGCTGTGACGTGCTGACCGCGGACGCTTCGGACCTCGCCTCGCGCATCGCGGTGCGTGACGACGCTGC
>VXMT01000089.1 GCA_009840965.1 Chloroflexota bacterium | reverse complement strand
TCGTCGACGCACTCGGGCACACCCCCGGCGATACCATCGGCGACCTAGTCAACCGGCCGCGGCCGATCAACACCGACGTGGCGACCGGACGTCCGGCCGAGGAGCGGCTCGCGGACCTGCTCCGCGATCTCCCGCGCGAGAGCGCCGAGTGGGCCGCCGAGCGCTTCGGATTGCATCCCGCGGCGGCATTCGCGAAGCCGGTGGAGCTCGACTCGTTCTGGGAGCAGGATTGGGACGCCTCGGTGATCTGGTGCCGGCGCGCCGCGAACCCCGGCGAGGCGCACCAGCGCCGTTGCGCGGAGGCGCTCGGCGCGCGCTGGCACGAGCTCGACACGGGCCACTACCCCATGCTCAGCGAGCCCGAGGCGCTGACGGGGCTGATCCTCGAGGGTTGACGCTCGCGCAACGTCCGGCGAGCAGCACGGGGAGGCCCACGGTGAAGATCGACCTGTTCTACGAGTTCTGCCAGGGGGTGGGACGGCCCTGGCCGGCGGGCGCGGACCACCGCCTGTACCAGCAGGTGCTGGAGCAGGTCGATGTCGGCGAGGCCGCGGGCTTCAACTGCTTCTGGTCCGTGGAGCATCACGGCTCGGTCGAGTTCGCGCACATGCCGGCGCCCGAGATCTTCCTCACCGCCGTGGCGGCGCGTACGAAGCAGATGCGCGTCGGGCATGCGGTCGTGCTCACGCACCCCCTGTTCAACCACCCGGTGCGCGTTGCCGAGCGGGCGGCGGTGCTGGACAACCTCAGCGACGGCAGGCTCGAGATCGGCTTCGGACGCTCCACCGTCCGCGAGTGGGACGTATTCCACATCGACGGCGAGACGACGCGGCCGATCCTGCGCGAGGTCCTCGAGATCATCCCGCGGATGTGGACGGAGGACGACTTCTCCCACTCCAGCGAGCACGTCGAGATCGCCCCGATCACCGTCGTGCCGCGCGTGCTGCAGGAGCCCCACCCGCCGATGTGGATCGCCGGGGGAAGCCCCGAATCGATCGAGCTCGCCGGCCGCGGCGGCATCGGCTACCTCGGGCTGACGCTGTTCCAGCCGCTGGCGGCGCTGGCCGAGAGCGTGCGCGCCTACCGCGAGGCGCAGCGCGAGCAGCAGCCCTTCGGACGGGCGGTCAACAATCGCTGCGGCGCCTTCACCTACGTCTACTGCGCGGAAACCGAGGACGAGGCGATCCACGACGGCGGTCCCCAGGCGGCGGCCTGGTACCTCACGAAGGTCGCCGCGCTGCGGCTCGGCTGGAAGGCCCAGCGGGAGGGCGAGGAGTCGGCGGCCTTCGACCGGGCGGCGCAGATCGAGCGCATCGCCGAGTCCGGCGACAGCCCCGGCCGCAGCGTCCTGATCAAGGTGCTGGAGGGCGCCGAGATCTCCAACGAGGAGTTCTTCCAGGCGATGGACGCCGAGGACCAGTTCATCGTCGGCACCCCGGACCAGGTGATCGAGAAGATGGAGCGCTACCGCGAGGTCGGGCTGGACCACATGATGTGCCTGGTCCAGGCGGGGCCGAGCCTCCCCCACGAGAAGATCATGAAGTCGCTCCGGCTGATGGGCGAGACGGTCGTCCCGCACTTCCACGACTGAGGCGCCCGACTCGTCTGACCGGGGGCGGAGGGAGGACAGGAGCGATGCCTGCACCACCGAGCCAGGAGGAGGTCCTCGGCTACTTCGAGAGCCTCAGCAACTGGGGGCGCTGGGGCGAGGACGACACGCTCGGCACGCTCAACCTGATCACGCCGGAGAAGCGCAGGCAGGCGGCCTCGCTGATCCGGGAGGGCGTCAGCGTCTCCTGCTCGCGCGTGATCCCCTGGTCCGGTCCGCGCGCGATGGCCGGCGCGAACCCGGTGACCAACATGGTGCAGAGCGGTGAGCTGTACGCCCTCGGCGACGACCGCGAAACCCGAGGTTCCCGGGCCGCAAGATGCTGCAGGGAGCGAGCGAGCACATCTCGTTCGTCTTCCACGGCTCGATCTTCACGCACATCGACGGCCTCGCCCACGTCTTCTGGCAGGGCCAGATGTACAACGGCCGCTCGTCCGCGCTGGTCAAGAGCGGCGAGGGCGCCACGGTCCAGACCTCGGACGTCATGCGCGACGGCATCCTCACGCGCGGGGTCCTGCTCGACGTCGCCCGCCTGAAGGGCAGGACGACGCTCGACCCGGAGGACTACGTCTTCCCCGAGGACCTCGAAGCCGCCGAAGCGGCCCAGGGCGTGCGCGTCGAGGAGGGCGACGTGCTGCTGCTGCGCGTGGGCTACGGCGCGCAGATCGAGGCGGCAGCCGCGTCCGGGGAGCCGCCGCCCGAGGAGTTCTCCGGCTACAACGCCGCCTGCCTGCCCTGGCTGCACGAGCGCGGAGTCGCGCTGATCGGCTCCGACGTCTTCACCGACCACGCGCCGGTCGGGCACTACGCGGAGACGATGATGCCGATGCACCAGGTCGCGATCCCGATGATGGGCCTGCGGCTGATCGACAACGCCCACCTCGAGCGGCTCGGGGAGGCCTGCGCGGAGCGCAATCGCTGGGAGTTCTGCTTCTCGCTCAATCCGCTGCGCTTCGCGCAGGGCACCGGCTCGCCCGCGAACCCAATCGCGACGTTCTAGCGGTGTTGCCGCGTTCGCGCCGGAGTACCACATAGCCTGCGCGGCGACCGCCAGGGAGCGACCGGGAACGCTCAGCGACCCTTGAACACGGGCTCGCGGCGCTCACGGAGGGCCGAGCGCGCCACGGCCGCGTCCTCCGAGGTCCCGGGGATGGGCGAGGCGTTCGAGGTGAGCACGGCCGTGTGTTCCAGCGTCGTGTCCGCGGCGGCCCGGATCACCCGCTTGTTGATCCACGAGACCAGCGGCGGGTTGCGCATGATGCGGTCACACAGCGCGCGCACCTCGGCCTCGAGGTCCTCGGCCGGGACGAGCCTGTTCAGCACGCCCCACTCCGCCGCAGTCGGACCGTCGAGGTCACCGGTGAAGGAGAACTCGAGCGCGCGGCCGAGGCCGATGAGCCGCGTGAGGACGTAGGCGCCGCCGTGCTCGATCATCTGGCCCACCAGGTGGTAGGAGATGAAGCGCGCGTGCTCGCTGCCGTAGCGGATGTCGCACTGCAGCGCCATGTCCATCCCGAGCCCGGCGGCCACGCCGTTGACCATCGCGATCGTCGGCTTGCGGATGTACGAGAGGTCCTTCATGAGCTTCGTCATGCCGTGGTAGAAGCCCTGTCGCGTCGCATCCAGCCCGCCGGCCTCGTACGGTGCGCTGCCGAGGAAGTTGTCGCCCGGCGCGAACTGACCGAGATCGCTGCCGCGGATGTCTACGCCGGCGCAGAAGCCACGCCCGACCCCGGTGAGGACGATCACCTTGACGTCGGGATCGTCGTCGCCGGCCCGCATGTACTCGCCGACCTTGGACAGCGTGCCGGTGCGCTCGGGGCCGCCGACGGCGGCGTTCAGCTTCTCGGGGCGGTTGAACTTGATCCAGAGGATCCCGTTGTCCTCCTTCTCGTAGAGCAGGTACGGGACGAGCTCGAGTTGCTGCATGGGAACCCCCATCGGACGCCCGCGGTCGCGGGCTCACGACAAGCGTAGCGCCTCGATCGCGGGAAGCAGGCAGGCCACGCGCCCCTCGAGGACACGCGCCCGGGCGCCGCCGCCCGGAACGCAGGCGCTATGATCCGCAGGACGCAGCCCGCACGCACACGAGGACTCGACAACGATGACTGCATTCGTGCTCGTACACGGCGCATACCAGGGCGGCTGGATCTGGGGCCCCGTCGCGAGGCGGCTACGCGCCGAGGGCCACGACGCGTACGCGCCGTCGCTGGACGGCTGCGGCGAGCGGTCGGAGCAGGACCGCCCGGGCATCACCGTCGAGTCGCAGGCGGACGAGATCGCGGAGTTGCTCTTCTACGAGGACCTCCGCGACGTGGTGCTCGTGGGCACCTCGTCGGGCGGGATGGTGGCGGCGAGGACGGCGGAGCTCGCGCGCGATCGCATCGCCCGCCTCGTCTTCGTCGACGCGCTCGTGCTGAAGCACGGCGAGACCAGCGCGGACGTCCTCCAGCGGCCGAGGACGCCCGCCACCGCAACCGGCCGCCCGACCGCGGAGCACCTGGCGCGGCTGCTCGCCGGCCTCCCGGCCGAGACCGCCGCGTGGGCGGGCGAGCGCTTCCGGGGGCGCCCGATCGGAACCGTCACGCAGCCGGTCGTGCTGGAGTCGTTCTGGGACCAGGAGTGGGACGTCTCGGTCATCTGGTGCCAGCGCGCCCAGAACCCCGGCGAGGCGCACCAGCGCCGCACCGAGGAGGCGTTCGGCGCGCGCTGGCACGAGCTCGACACCGGCCACTACCCGATGCTGAGCGAGCCGGACGCGCTGACGCAGTTGATCCTCAAGGGCTGACGCCCGAGCGGCACCCGCTCCCGCGCTAGTCGACGAGGACGGGCGAGACCGCTCCGAGCAGCCAGCGCGCGATCGCCGTCATCTCGGCGTCCTGGTGCGGCCGGCCGAAGACCTGCACGCCGACCGGCATCCCGCCGACGCTCAGCAGCGGCATGCCGACCGCCGGCGCGAACAGCATCGAGCTCGGGAAGTTGAACACCGGATCGCCCGTCGGGCGCGCGGCGAGCGGCTTGCCCGGCTCGTCGCCGAGCCAGACGTGAGCGGGCCCCGGACAGGAGAGCGTAATGATCGCGTCGGCGGCTCCGGCGAGGGCGGCGTGCGCCTCCTGCGCGACCTGCCGGGCGAGCAGCGCCGCGCGGTAGTCGTCCACCGACATCGCCTCGGCACGGGCGAGCACGGCCTTCGCCCGCTCGCTGACGCCGTCGGGGTGCTGATCGACGAGGTTCCGCGTCGCCCAGCGGTTCTCCCAGCCCGTGATCGCGTTGCACACCTCGCTCGCCTCGCCGATCGCGGCCTCGAGCGACTCGACCAGCGGGTGGTCCCGTTGCCGCAGGAGCTGGACGCCGAGCTCACTCAGCTGCTCGAGGACCGCCGCGAAGCCCTCCTTGCTCGCGTCGTCCAGTCCGGGCCAGCCCTGTGTCTCGAGCACGATCAGCCGCTCGGGCCTGCGCGGTTCGGGAGTCGTGGACGGTCCATCCAGTCCCGGCCAGCCGCGGTCGCCCCCGGCGCGGCTCGCGATCTCGATCGCGACCTGCCACATGTCCTCGATGCAGCCGGCGTGGACGCCGTGCGTGCTCATGCTCGTTGCCTGCCGCTCGCCGCGGTTGATGCCGCCCTGCGTGGGCTTGAGGGCGACGTTCCCGCAGTAGCCGGCGGGCCGGATGATCGAGCCGCCGACCTGCGAGCCGATGGCCGCGGGGAGCATGCGCGCCGCGACCGCGGCGGCCGAGCCCGACGAGGAGCCGCCCGGCGAGCGCCGCGGGTCGAACGGATTGGTCGTCGGTCCGGGATGCGCGCCGCCGAGCTCGGCGGTGACGGTCTTGCCGAGTATCACCGCGCCTGCCTGCCGCAGCGCCCAGACGGCCGCGTTGTCCCGCCTGGGGAAGTTCCCGCGGAACGCCTCGCAGCCGTACTCGGTCGGCATGTCCTGCGTCTCCAGCAGGTCCTTGATCCCCACCGGCATGCCGTCGATCGGCGAGCGCGGCTCGCCGGCGGCCCAGCGCGCGGTGCTTGCGTCCGCGGCGGCGCGGGCCGCATCGCGGTTGAGGTGCGCGAAGGCCTGGACCACCGGCTCGCGCTCCTCGATGGTTGCCAGGCAGCGCTCGAGGTAGTCGCGAGGTGTGTCGTCGCCGGAGCGGAACCGCCGGGCGGCGTCATGGAACGTCAGGGGCTCGAAGGTCCGCGGGTCGTAGCCCGTCACCGTGGCCTGTGCCATCACTCAGCCTCCCGGGTGCTCCGCGGCGCGTTCTAGTAGACGCCGGGGAGGATCCGGTACTTCACGCGCGCCTGGTACTCCGCCCACTTCTCGGGGCCGTACTTCTCGGCGCAGTACCCATCGTCGAAGCGCTGACGGAAGGTAAACAACGTGACGATGAAGGCGAAGTAGGTCCAGGCCCAGGGATTGGCGAAGTGGCCGAACACCAGGGCAATGGACAGGGACAGGAACCCCTCGCCCATGTAGTTGAAGTGGCGCGCCACACCCCAGAAGCCGTTGATCAGGATCTTGCGGTCGCCGGCCTCGATGTACTCAGGCTCGATCAGGCCGAGGAACTTGCGCTCCGGCCAGCGCTTGAACGTGTACTTCTGCATGTTGGCGCCGCGCGAGATGCCCCACCCGAGCAGGAAGAGCGCCGCCGTCCCGATCAGCCAGACGTACGTCCATGCCGTCGAGAATCCGGGGTCCGGATGGGCGGCCATGCCCCACAGCGGGAGGATGAACAGCCACCCGTAGACGATGAGCCCGCCCCAGAACAGCTTGAAGCCGAGATTCTCGTGGATCAGGTCGTAGGTGTAGAGCTGGACGCGCTCGAAGATGAAGTAGTCGAGGATGTAGAACGTGAAGAACGCCGCATAGAGGTACACGCCCGGATTGGCGTTGTCGCCGAACAGCTCGTGGTGGTACACGGCGCCGGACAGGGCGTTGAGCGACAACATCGTCCCGCCGACGACGTAGAACCACATCTTGATGTCGAAGCGCTCGTTGAAGAACGCCAGCTCCTGGGCTCGCCCGTCCCAGAGATCGAAGATGAAGTTCCGTTCCTCGCGCTTCGGCTGGGTGTAGACCGCGATCACAGTGAAGATCGTCGCGAAGACCGTTCCCCCCGCCACGGCATAGACCGAGGAGCGGTAGAACCAGTCGCGCGGCATCCCGGTGACCTCGGTCGCCCACACGATCAATGCGATCACGAACACCAGCAGGCCGTTGAGCCGGTAGTTTCGCGGCTCGCCGGTCCGCGGATTGATGACGTAGCCGGGGACCCGCCTCGCGGGCAGCACGATCTGCGCGACGAGAAACACGGCGAAGATCACGAGGGGGGTGAAGAACCCCGCGATCGCTTCCGTTCGCGACAGCTCGAACAGGTGCTCGATGCCCAGCCACTCAATCATGACCGCATGCCTCTACTTCCAGCGACGGGCCGCGACTCCGCGCCCCGGCGGCACAGCTCAGTGCGGGACGAGTCTACACATGGTCCGGACCCGAGGCCGCACGTTCAGCCGCTGAACAGCACCGGCTCCCCACCCGAGGCGATCGCCTCGGTGCGGCGCCGGACCTGCGCGACCGCCTTCTCGGGCTGCGTGAGCACGTAGAAGCGCTCCTCGCGGATCGCCGTGCAGACCAGCTCCGCGATCTCCTCGGGCGTGCGGTACTCGTCATCGGGCTCCGCCTGCCGGTCGCGGATCCGCGCCTCGTAGCGCTCGCGCTCCAGCCTCAGCCGCTCCTCGTCGCCGGGCTCGCGGTACTCCGCCGGCCGCTCGCTCCTGGCGATCCCGCCCGCGATGCGGCCGGGCAGGAGCAGCGAGGCCCGCACCCTCGCACCGGCGGAAGTGAGCTCGTGGTGCAGCACCTCGGTCAGCGTCACGATCGCGCCCTTGCTCACGACGTAGGGGCTGTTGCCCCGGCGTCCGCCGAGCCCCGGCACGGTCGAGGTGTTCACGATGTGCCCCTCGTCGCCAGCGGCCAGCATGATCGGCACGAAGACGCGCACGGCGTGCACCGTGCCCCAGAGGTTGGCGTCCAGCGTCCAGCGCCAGTCCGCGTCGCTCGCCTCCCAGAGGTTCGCGCTGCGGGGGTTCACGCCGACGTTGTTGCAGATCACGTGCACCGCGCCGAACTCCTCGAGCGTGCGTTCCGCGAGCGCCTCCATGGCGGCGAGCTTCCCGACGTCAGTCGGTACCGCGAGGCAGCTCGCGCCCGCAGCCCGCAACTCGGCCTCCGCGCTCGCGAGTACCTGCTCGTCGATATCCGCCAGCACGACGCGCATCCCCTCTTCAGCGAAGCGTCGCGCGAGCGCGAGTCCGAGGTTGCCGACGCCCGCGACGATCGCGACCCGATCGCTCAGCTCCTGCACGTTCGTCCTCCCTCGCGCGCCGTGTCAGGGATGCTAGTCTCCGCGCCGGCGGCCTGCGAGTGCGCCGGCGCCGGCCGCGAGGGGAGTGAGCGCCGTGGAGACCGGCCGCGATCTCGAGGGCAAGACCGCGCTCGTCACCGGCTCGGGCCGCAACCTCGGCCGCGCCATCCTGCTGGAGTTCGCGGCGCGCGGCGCCAACGTCGTCGTCAACGCGCGCAGCAACCGCGCCGAGGCCGAGGCGGTGGCGGCTGAGGCCCGCGCGCTGGGGGCGGACGCCCTCGTGGCGCTCGGCGACGTCGGCGACCCGGACGCCGTGCGCGCGATCGTCGGCGAGGCGCAGCGGCGCTTCCCCGCGATCGACATCTCTGTCAGCAGCGCGGCCACGCGCCCGCACCAGGGGGTCCTCGACGTGAGCGCCGAGGACTGGCGGCGCGCGCTGGCGATCAACCTCGACGCCTCGTTCCACCTCGCGCAGGCGGTCGCGCCCGCGATGATCGAGCGCGGGTGGGGCCGCATCATCCACATCGGCGGCGGCTTCGGCGTCGCCCCGGGCCGGGTCCACACGCTCGCGGGCAAGGGCGGCCTGCTCGGCCTCACGCGGGCGCTCGCGGCCGACCTCGGGCGCCATGGCATCACGGCCAACATGGTGGCCCCCGCCGCCATCGACGTGAGCGGCGAGCGCGCCGGATCCCCGCCCGAGAGCGGGCCGGACGCCGTCCCGGCGGGCCGCTGGGGTACGCCCGAGGATGTCGCCTGGGCCTGCGCCGTCCTCGCCTCCGAGCGCTCGGGCTTCATCACGGGCCAGACGCTGTACGTCAACGGCGGGCGGATGATGCGCTGAGGGCCGGGCTGCCGGCCCGTCGCCTGCGGCGGCGCGGGCCTACTCGTCCTCGATCGAGATCGCGCCGGTGGGGCACTTCTCCACGGCGTTCTCGGCCGACTTGCGCAGATCCTCCGGGACCGGATCGGCGAGGACCTCGGGGCAGCCGTTCTCGCGCTCCCTGAAGAGCCGGCGATGGTAGATGAAGCAGTTGCCGACGCGGCTGCAGTGGTCGAGGTCGATCTTGACCCGCATAGCCCTCCTTGCAGGGGCGAAGCGCCGAAGCGGCGAGGGCTGCAGCCCTCGGCTTCCGAGGCCGACATGATAGCGGAGCCTCCGACAGTGCCGTGCCAGAGGAGATTGTGCGAGATCGCAGACGGGGTCGGCGCCCGTCCGCAGGAATCGGGTGTCCTCGACGCGATCGCTAGACTGGGAGGGGCCCTCGCCCGATTGGGTGACGCCTCGTGGCGCGCCGGGTGACGGCCGAGAACTGGCGGAAGGGGAGCAAGTCGATCCGCTGGCTCGCCGTCCTGACAGTCCTGGCCACCGCAGCCGTGTCGAGCGCTTGTAACAGCAGTCCCGCTCCCACGCCCACGGCTACTCCGTCCGCCGCCCCCACGCCGACACTTACAGCTACTCCGATCGCCACTCCCACGCCGACACCTGCGGCCACCCCGATCGCCACTCCCACGCCGACACCTGCGGCCACTCCGACCGTCACTCCCACGCCGACGCCTGCGGCTACCC
>VXMT01000051.1 GCA_009840965.1 Chloroflexota bacterium | reverse complement strand
CCCCCGCCACACGTGGCGGCCGGGAGGCCGCCCGGGCCGTCCCCAAGCGGCCCGGCCCGGCGCGCGCGGCGCGCCCCGGACGGCCCGGACGCGCCGCGCGCGCGCGGCGATCAGCGCGAGGGAGCGTCCCCGATGGTGGCGATCGAGGTCCCCGACCTCGATGCGGAGATCGCGCGTTACCGGGCGGCCGGGCTCGAGGTGCCGGACGCTGTCGTGGGCGTGTTGCCGGGGACGCGGCGCTCGGAGATCAGCGCGGACCAGGCCTTCGGCATCCGCATCCAGCTCCTCGAGTACGTCGGCTGAACCGGCGAGGCGGGCTGAGCACGACGCCGCCCGCTTGGTAGACTAGCCGGCAGGAACACAGCAGCGGCTGGTCAGGAGACTCCCCGATGACTGACGAGCAGGCGATTCGCGTCCTGATCGCGAAGCCCGGCCTCGACGGGCACGACCGAGGCGCCAAGGTGGTGGCGCGCGCCCTGCGCGACGCCGGCATGGAAGTGATCTACACGGGCATCCGCCAGACGCCGGAGATGATCGCGGAGGCAGCCCTGCAGGAAGACGTGCAGGTTGTCGGGCTCTCGATCCTCTCGGGGGCGCACCTCGAGCTCTTCCCGCGTGTCGTGAGCGCCCTCGATGAGCGCGGAGTGGATGACGTGCTGCTGTTCTGCGGCGGGATCATCCCGGAGGCGGACATCCCCACGGTGCAGGAGATGGGCTTCGCCGGCGTCTTCGGGCCGGGCACCAACACCGAGGCGATCATCGAGTTCGTCCGCGATCACGCGGCGAGCCCCACCGCCTGAGTTCGGTGGACGCCGCGGAGCTGATCGCGGGCGTCCAGGGCGGCGACCGGCGCGCGCTCGCCCGCGCCATCACACACGTCGAGGCCGATACGGAGACGGGCCGCGCCGTCCTCGCGGGCCTCTACTCGCGCACCGGGCGCGCGCGCACCGTGGGCGTCACCGGCTCCGCCGGCGTCGGGAAGTCGACGCTGGTCGGGCGGCTGGCGCGCGCGCAGCGGGAGCTGGGGCGCAGCGTCGGCATCGTCGCCGTCGACCCCTCGTCGCCGTTCTCGCACGGCGCGATCCTCGGCGACCGCATCCGCATGCAGGACCTCACCTCGGACTCCGGCGTGTTCATGCGCTCGATGGCGTCCCGGGGCAACCTCGGCGGCCTCGCCGAGACCGCCTCCGGCGTCGTCGACGTGATGGACGCGGCCGGCTACGACGTGGTGATTGTCGAGACCGTCGGCGCGGGCCAGGACGAGGTCGAGGTCGCGACGGCCACGCAGACGACGGTGCTGATCACGATGCCGGCCGGCGGCGACGAGGTGCAGTCGCTGAAGGCGGGGCTGATGGAGGTCGCGCAGGTGATGGTCGTGAACAAGGCCGACCTCGCCGGCGCCGACACCGCCGCGACGCAGCTGCGGGCCCTGCTCGCCATCGCCGGCGAGCGGCCCTGGAAGCCGCCGATCCTCAAGGCCGTGGCGCGGAGCGGCGAGGGCGTCGAGGAGCTGGTCGAGGCGATCGACGACCACCAGGAGTACCTGCGCGGGTCCGAGCACGCCGAGCAGGCGCGCCGCGACCTGGCGCGCTCTCAGGTGATCTCGCTCGCCCGAGCCGCGCTGCACCGCGAGGCGCTCGAGGCCGCGCGCCGCGCCGGCGTCCTCGAGGAGCTGGTCGACGAGGTGGCGGCGCGCCGTCGCGACCCCCGCTCCGCTGCCGGCGCCCTGCTGGAGGCCGTGAAGGACGGCTGGGCGCGAGGGCGTGACTGACGGCTACACTCGAAGGGCGATGAGCCAGGACGAACGACCGCAGCGACTGCGCGTGACGTACCGCAAGGCCGGGGCGTTGCGCTACATCGCGCACCTGGACCTGATGCGCACGTGGGAGCGCAGCCTGCGCCGCGCCCGGCTGCCGCTGGCCTACACCCAGGGCTTCACGCCGCACCCGCGGATCGCCCTCGGCGCGCCGCTGCCCGTCGGCACGATCGGGGAGCGGGAGCTGCTCGATGTCTGGCTCTCGCCACCCGTCGCGCCCGAGGAGTTCGTACGCCGCCTCCGGGCGTCGCTGCCGGAGGAGCTGACGCTGCTGGCTGCCGTGGAGGCGGCGCATGAGCTGCCCTCGCTGCAGTCCCAGATCCACAGCGCGACGTACGAGGTCGCCTTCGAGCAGGGCGCCCTCGACGCCGTTGAGGTGCGGGCGCGGCTGGAGGCGCTGCTCGCCCTCGAGGAGCTCGACTGGGAGGAGCAGCGCGGCGCGAAGACGCGGCGCTACGACCTGCGAGCCGCGATCCGCGACCTCGCGCTGCGCGAGGAGGGCGAGCGCTTCGTCCTGGCCATGGACCTGGAGCTGAACGAGCAGCGCACCGGCCGCCCGGCCTCGGTCCTCGCGGCGCTCGAGGTCGAGTCGCGCCCGGCAAGCATCGTGCGCACGGGGCTGCGGCTCGGCGAGCGGGCGCTGGCGAGCGCCGGGGAGGGTCGGGCGTGAGCGCGCTGTCCCGGATCGCCTTCTTCGTGCTCGTGGTCGCCGTGGTGGTCGCGGTCATCGCCATCCGCTGCGGCGGCGATGATGGCGATGACGGCGCAGGCGAGGCGACGGCGACGGCAGCGGGCGCGGGCGCGGCCACGGCCACGCCGGCAGCGACACGCACGGCGACCGGGACGGCCGCGACGACCACGCCGGCCGCGACGACGACATCCACCGCAGCTCCGACTTCCGCACCGACAGCCATCTCGGTGTCGACGGCGACCCCCTCGCCGACCCCTGCGACGCCCACGCAGATCGACGCCGAGGGCGTCCCCTACTCGCTCTCCGACATGGCCGAGGCGCTCGCCCCGGGCGGCGTCGTGCTGACCGACCTCTACGACCCCTCGGCGGTCTGCGGGCGCGCGGCGGTCGAGGGCCTGCCGATCGTTGCTGCGGAGGAGGCGGCGTCGGGGCGCTTCGCCGTGTGGGTGCTCTGGGTCTACCCGGACACCGAGGCGCGGGAGGGCGACTGGCAGACGGGTCAGCGCGCCGAGCCGCTGGTCGCGGGCTGCGAGCCGCCCAACGGCTTCGTCTACTGGCACGAGAACCTGCTGATCTGGTTCATCGGCTTCTACGGCGACGATGTCGAGCCGGCCTCGCCGGCGCGGAGCCGCGAGGAAGTGCGCGATCACCCGGTGATCGGGGCGTTTCTCGGACTGACGCGATGAACGTTCGCTTCCTGCTGCTGCGCCACGCCGAGGCCGAGGGCAACGCCGCGGGCCAGACGCAGGGCCGCATCGATCACCCGCTGACCGAGCGGGGCCGTCGCCAGGCGGAGGCCGCCGCCGGCGCGTTCGTCCACTACCGCCCGGTCGCGCTCTACTGCAGCCCGGCGCAGCGGGCGCGCGAGACCGCCGCCGTCGCCGGCCGCGCGCTCGGCCTCGAGGCGGCCGTCGACGAGCGGCTGCACGAGCTGGACCACGGCGACCTCGACGGCCAGACGATCGAGCAGATCCGCGACCGCTACGCTGACTTCATCGAGCGCTGGCGCGACGAGGACATCGCCGACCTGCGCTTCCCCGGCGGCGAGACGATGCGCGAGGCGCAGGCTCGGATGCTGGCCGCCCTCGACGAGATCGCCGCGCGGCACGGCGGCGACGATGGCTTCCGCGAGGTCGCCGTCGTCTCGCACAACCTCGCGCTGAAGGCGCTGCTGGCGCGCGTGATCGGCGTGCCGCTGGCGGCCGCGCGGCGCTTCGAGTTGGGCCTCGCCTCGCTGACGGTGGCGGAACGGCGGCCGGGCGAGGACGGCGAGCCGCCCGGCTGGTCCGTGGTCACGCTCAACGATCGCTGCCACCTGAGCGGCGACGAGTAGCGCCGCCCGGACCCCGCGCGCCCGCGATTGTCGGGCGGCAGGGCGGGCTGGTACGGTGAATGGTGGCGGGGCCGGCCCTCGAGGGGCGCGATGCGGTTCCTTCTCCCCAGGCCGCTGCGCGGCTTTGGTCCGTTACACGTCCTCCTTCCCATGGTGGCGCTGCTGCTCGCGCTGTTCGGCTACGCCGCCATCCAGACGGCCGCCCAGAACTACCGCCTGGCCGAGGAGCGCCGCGCCGTCGAGGCGGAGATCCACGCCCTGCGCACCCGCCAGGCCGAGCTGGAAGGACTGCGCGAGTACCTCCTCTCCGACGAGTACGTCGAAGCGATGGCGCGCAGCCACTTCGGCCTCGTCTACCCCGGCGAGACGGAGGTAGTGGTCAACGCGCCGCCCTCGGAGGAGTCGGGGCGCCAGCCCGGCGAGCGCTGGTGGGAAGTGCTCTTCGACCGTTAGCCGGCCTCGCCGGCCCACCGACCGTGGCCCCGGACGCGCGCGCGGGCGTTACGCTGGCGGCATGACCGCCGTCGATCCGCCGCAGCCGCTTCCCCTGCCGGGTGCGGGCGTGCTCGCGCGCAATCGCGCGACGGGCGCGTTCGAGCGGCGCGCGGCGCGCGCCCTCGGCGGCGTCGCCTCCGAGGCCGAGCCGCTGCTCGTCGCCTGCTCGGGCGGGCCGGACTCCAGCGCCGCGCTCATCGCGGTCGTGCGCGCGCGGCAGGCGGCGTCCGGCGGCGAGGTGGTCGCCGCTACCTTCGACCACGGCCTGCGGCCACCGGCCGAGACGAGCGCGGACCGCGCCGCCGTCGAGGCGCTGGCCGCGCTGCTCGGCGTGCGCTGCCTGGCCGGCGCACCGGGTGAGCCGATCGCGACCTCGGAGGATGCGGCGAGGCAGGCGCGCTACCGCTGGCTGGGCGCGGCCGCGCGGGAGATCGGCGCCGCCGCCTGCGTGACCGGCCACACGCTGGACGACCAGGCGGAGACCGTGCTGCTGCGGCTGGCGCGCGGCGCCGGCCTCGCGGGTGCGGCGGGCATGGCCCCCGACGCGCCGTGGCCCGTGCCGCCCGAGGGTGCGACGGACCCGGCGCCGAGGCTGCTGCGGCCCCTGCTCGAGCTGCGCCGCGCCGAGGTGCTCGGCTACCTCGAGGCGCTGGGGATGGCGGAGCGGGGGCTCGCGCCGCGCCAAGATCCGGGCAACGAGACGCTCGTCTTCGATCGCAACCGCGTGCGGCGCCGGGTGCTGCCGGAGCTGCGTCGCCTCAACCCGCGCGCCGCCGAGGCGCTGGCCGGCTTCGCCCGCCGCGCCCGCCGCGACGACGAAGCGCTCGAGGTCTGGGCCGCCGCCGAGGCGTCGCGTCTCGTGCGGACCGGCGAGGCCGGCGTGCGCGTCGAGCGCGCCGGGCTGCGCGAGCTGCCGGAGGCGGTGGCGGTGCGCGTGCTGCGCGCGGCGGCGGCGGAGCTGGGCCTGGCGCTGGGCGCGGACCAGCTGGAGTCGCTGCTACGCATCGCCGGACGGAGCGGCGCGCGGCTGACCCTCGCCGGCGGCGAGGCGCGAACCGAGGGCGCGGCGTTGTACCTCGAGCGAGATGGAGGCGCGACCGAGGGCTAAGCCCCGGCGGCTACGCCCAGGACTTGCCGGACGGCATCGGCAGCGCGCCCGCCGGGACGATCTCGGCGAGGGCGTCCGCGACCAGGGTGCGCTGCTCGCCGGTGCGCTCGTCGAGCACGCCGCGCGCCCGCACGAAGGCCGCCGTGCGCACGATCTCGCGCCGCTCCTCGGCCAGCTCGCGAGAGACGAGGACGTTCACCAGGCCGTACTCGTCCTCCAGCAGCAGGAAGATGATGCCGCGCGCGGTGAGCGGGCGCTGGCGGCAGACCACCAGCCCCGCCACCTCCACCGTGCGTCCGGCCGGCAGCGAATGCAGGTGGCGGCTGGAGGCGACGCCCTCGCCGAGCGTGCGGCGCAGGAAGCGCATCGGGTGGCGATCGGGCGAGAGGCCGAGCAGCGCGTAGTCGGCGGCCATCCGCTCGTAGGGGTTGAAGTCCGGCAGCGTCACCATGTCCTGCGCGGTCGGCAGCTCGAGCCGCAGCTGGCGCCCGGTCGCCACGGCCGAGGGCGCGCCGGCCGCCCCGGTGACGGCCCCGCCCGTGAACAGCCCGAGTTGCCAGAGCAGCTCGCGGCGCTGCAGCCCGAAGCCATCGAAGGCGCCGATCCGGATCAGCCGCGATGCCGGTTGCCGTCCCAACCCCGTGCGCTGCACGAAGTCGAACAGCGAGCGGTACTCGCCGGCGCGCCCGCGCTCCTCCTCGATGCGCTCGGCCCAGGCCTCGCCCAGGCCCCGCACGTAGCCGAGGCCGACGCGGATCGCGCCCGGCAGCTCGACCGTGCAGCGCGCGGCGCTGACGTTGATGTCGGGCCGCTCGACGGCGACGCCGTGGCGCTTCGCGTCGTTGGTCAGCACGTGCGGCGGGTAGAAGCCCATCGGCTGGTTGTTGAAGAGCGCGCACAGGAACTCGGGGCCATAGCGTTGCTTGAGCCAGCTCGACTGGTAGGCGAGCAGTGCGAAGGCCGCGCCGTGGCTCTTCGGGAATCCGAACTCGGCGAAGCCCGCGAGGTTGTCGAAGACCTTTTCCGCCACGGCGGCGGGCACGCCGCGCTCCGCCGCCCCGGCGAAGAAGCGATCACGCCAGGCCTCGAGCTCCTCGTGCGCGCGGCGGCGGCCCAGCGAGCGGCGGAAGCGGTCCGCCTCGCCGGGCGTAAAGCCGCCCATGTGGCGGGCGACCTGCAGCACCTGCTCCTGGAAGATCACCACGCCCAGCGTCTCGTCCAGCACCTCGCGCACGCACTCGTGCGGCGGCGCGGGGCGGTAGCGCGGATTGCGGCGCTGCAGCTCGCGACGCCGTACGTAGGGGTTCACCGCGCCGCCGACGATCGGCCCCGGCCGCACGATCGAGACCTGCACGGTGAGGTCCTCGAGGCTGCGAGGCTGCGTGCGCGGCAGCATCGCGATCTGCGCGCGCGACTCGATCTGGAAGACGCCGACCGTATCGCCGCGGCAGATCGCGTCGTAGACCGTCTCGTCCTCGAAGTCGATGCGCGAGAGGTCGACGATGCGCCCGCGGCCCTCGGCGATCAGGTCGATCGTCTCCTC
This sequence comes from Chloroflexota bacterium, assembly GCA_009840965.1. GTDB lineage: Bacteria > Chloroflexota > Dehalococcoidia > UBA2979 > UBA2979 > VXMT01. The sequence goes on along the minus strand of VXMT01000051.1, from coordinate 2,551 downwards.
GACGACGGAGAGCATGCCGAGCGCGAGGAAGTCGATCTTCACCATCCGCGCGTCGTCGACGGAGTCCTTGTCCCAGTGGCAGAGGTAGCGGCCCTCCATCGCCGCCGGCTGGCAGGGCACGCAGTCGATCAGCGGCCCCGAGGCGATCACCATCCCCCCGGAGTGCTGCGAGAGGTGGCGCGGCACGCCGGCGAGCTGCGGCACGAGCGCGGCCAGCTCGCGCCAGCCGCGCGCCTCGGCGCGGTCGCGGAACTGCGGCGAGCGTGCGAGCTGATCGGGCAGCTGCCCAGGCCCGTCGTAGGGGCTCGCCAGCCCGGCGAGGCGATCCAGCTCCGCCGCCGGCAGTCCCAGCGCCTTGCCCACGTCGCGGACCGCGCTGCGCATCCGGTAGGTGGCGAAGGCGGCGACGAGCGCGCTGTGCTCGCGGCCCCAGCGCGCGTGGACGCGCTCGATCAGCTCCGCCCGGATGTCGCGCGGGAAGTCGAGATCGATGTCGGGCAGCGAGACCATCTCCTCGTTGAGGAAGCGCCCGACGAAGAGGCGGTGGTGGATCGGGTCGATGTGCGAGAGCCCGATCAGGTAGCAGACCAGCGAGGAGACCGAGGAGCCGCGGCCCCGGCCGGGCGGCAGGTTGGTGACGCTGCGAGCGGCGCCGGGCCCGCGGACGTCGCGGGCCGCTTCCTGCGCCAGCATGAAGATCTCGTGGTAGATGAGGAAGAAGCCGGCCAGATCGTGCAGCCCGATCAGGCGCAGCTCCTCGGCCAGCTGCGCCTCGGCCCGCGCGAGCTCCTCCGGCGAGCGGTAGCGCTCCCCCAGCCGCTCGCGGCAGATCCGCTCCAGCTCCTGTAGCGGAGTGACGCCCTCGGCCAGCGGCGGCGAGGGCAGCCGGTAGCCGAGATCGGCGGTCAGGTCGAAGCGGCAGCGGCGCGCGATGCGCACGCTGTTCGCCGCCGCCTGCGGGTGGTAGCGCGCGAAGCGCTCGGCCTGCTCGCGCGGGCTGCGCAGCCAGAACTCGGCATTCGGCCGGCGCTCGGCGTGGCACTCGTCGAGGGTGGTGTTGTGCCGGATCGCGACCAGCACGTCCTGCAGCCGGTGTCGCTCGCGCTCGTGGTAGTGGACGTTGCCCGTGCCCACCACGCCCACGCCCGCCTGCTCCGCGAGCCGCACCAGCGCCTCGTTGCGCGGTCGGTCGCCGTGCACGTCGTTGTCCTGTAGCTCGACGAAGACCCGATCCGCGCCGAACCAGCCGACGAGGCGGTCGAGGGCCGCGGCCGCCTCGCTCCGGCGTCCCGCCTCCACGAGGCGGGGGATGCGGCCCTCGCGGCAGCCGCTCAGCACGATCAGTCCCTCCGTGTGCCGCTCGAGCTCGGCGAGCGGGAGCACCGGGTCGAGCCTGCGCGCCTCCTGTGCGCGGCGCTCCGTCTCGCGCAGTCCGAAGGCATGGCTGGAGAGCCGGCAGAGGTTGGTGTAGCCCTGCCGTGCCTCCGCAAGCAGCGTGAGGTGCGAGCGCACCTCGCCGCCCTCGGCGTCCTCGTCGCCTTCCGTGGCGGGCTCGGACACGGTCAGTTCGAGGCCGCTGATCGGCCGCAGCCCGGCCTCGCGGGCGGCGCGCGCGAACTCCATCGCGCCGAACATGGCGTCGTGGTCGGTCAGTGCCAGCGCGGCGTGGCCCTGCTCCAGGGCCGTGCGCACCAGCTCGTGCGGGCTCGATGCGCCCTCGAGCAGGGAGTAGTGGCTGTGTGCGTGCAGCTCCACGTAGGGCACGCCGCCGAGCGCGTCGCCGTCGAGGGGCGCGACGGGATCGCGCGGCGGACGGGAGCGTGGCGTGTCCTTCTCGGCCCGCGCCCGGCGGGCCTCGAACTCGTCCCAGCGCTCCATGTAGCCGGGCTGCTGGTCCCGGCGTGTGCGCGCCACGGCCCACCCCCTTCGCCGCGTCGGGGATGGTAACAGAACGCACGTTCTGCTACCATCCGCAAGCCTCTCGGCGGGGGTGAACATGACGGCTCGACGTACCCGGATCGCATGCCTGCTCGTGCCCTCGCCGGCGCTCGCGGCCGAGCTGGCGGCGCGCCCGCAGCTGCAGGGCCGCCCCGTCGCCGTCAGCGACGACTCCGGGCGGCGCGTGGCCGAGGCCAGCGAGGCCGCCGCCGCGCGCGGCGTGCGGCCGGAGCAGCGGCTCAGCGAGGCGCTGGCCTGCTGCCCCGCGCTCGCCGTCCTCGAGGCGCGGCCGGCGCGCGTGCGGCGCGCCGCCACGCAGCTCGTCGAGGCCGCCGCCGCGGTCAGCCCGCTGGTCGAGGAGGCGGCGCCGGGCGAGGTCTACACCGACCTGCGCGGCCTCGAGGGCCTCTACCCGGACGAGGACGCGCTGGCGCGGGCGCTGCTGAGCGAGGCGCCGCGCGAACTGGGCGCGCGGCTGGGGGTGGCGGACGGCCGCTTCACGGCGCGCGTGGCTGCCTTCGCCGCGCGGCCGGGCGGCTGGCTGCGCGTCGGCCGGGACGAGGCGCGCGCCTTCCTGGCGCCGCAGCCGACCGCGCTGCTGCCGCTGGAGGAG
>VXMT01000076.1:7441-9633 GCA_009840965.1 Chloroflexota bacterium | reverse complement strand
GGGGGTCTGGCCATTTGGTTTGTTGCGGGGTTGTTATATGTGGGGATGTGAGCGGTCGGGGAACTCCACGTCGACGACGGTGCCGATGACCTGCCGTACAAGCCCTGTGCTCATGCTGTCCGCCTTGCTCTCGCGCCGGCGCGCTTGCGCGCGGCTCGCTGTGCTTCGCTCGTTTCGCTACGCCTCGATCGCCGCGGTGCCGCCGACGATGTCGAGCAGCTCGCTGGTGATCAGTTCCTGTCGTGCCTTGTTGTAGGTCAGCGTGAGGTCCGCGACCATGTCGTTCGCCGCGTCGGTGGCCGCGCGCATCGCGACCATGCGCGCCGACTGCTCGGACGCCGCCGCCTCGAGGATCGCCTCGAAGACCTGCATCTCCACGTAGCGCGGGAGCAGCGTCTCCAGCAGCGCCTGCGGCGAGGGCTCGAAGATGAAGTCCGCCGCACCGCCCATCAGCTCGCCCATGTCCTCGGGCGGCTCGATCGGCAGCAGCTGCCGCACGGTCGGGCGCTGCACGGCGGTGTTCACGAACTGCTGGAAGCCGACGTAGACCTGGTCGATCTCGCCGTTGATGTAGTCCTGCGTGACGATGCGCGAGATCGGCAGCGTGTCGCCCATCGAGGGGTAGTCGCCCAGCTCGGTGAACTCGGCGAGCTGCGGGAAGCCCGCGCGGCGGAAGAAGTCGCGCCCCTTGCGCCCGACCGAGATGACCGAGACGCGCTCGACGTGCGGCTGGCGCTCGAGGGCGAGACTGGCCCCGGCGCGGTTCATGTTCGCGTTGAGGCCGCCGGCCAGCCCGCGGTTGGCGGTGATGTGGATGAACGCGAAGTGCTTCACCTCGCGCTCGTCCAGCAGCGGGTGCAGCGAGTCGCCGTCGCCGCCTCCGCGCGCCTCGGGCGAGGCGGCGAGGCGGGCGAGCACGGCGCGCATGCGCTCGGAGTAGGGCCGGGCCGCGAGGGCGCGGTCCTGGGCGCGGCGCATCTTGGAGGCCGCGACGAGCTCCATCGCCTTGGTGACCTTGGCGGTGTTCTCGACGGACCGAATCCGCCCGCGGATCGCCCGAACCTGGCCGGCTCCTGGCATCTCGCGCTATTCCCCGTTCCGCGCCCCGAGGGCGCCCACGCCGCCTTCCCGGCGGCGCCCTAGTAGGCGACCGAGCCCTTGACCTGCTCGATCACCGCCTTCAGCTGCTCCTCGGTGGCGTCGTCAAGCTCGCCGCTGCTCTCGATCGACTCGAGCACGCCCGCGGCGGTCGCCTGGACCTGTTCGTGCAGGGCGCGCTCGAAGTCGGCGACCTTCTCGACTGGCACGTCGTCGAGGTAGCCCTCGGCGCCGGCGTAGAGGATCACGACCTGCTGGGCGAGCGAGAGCGGCTCGTACTGGGGCTGCTTCAGCACCTCGGTGAGGCGCTGGCCGCGCTCCAGCTGGCGGCGCGTGGCCGGGTCCAGGTCCTCCGTGCCGAACTGCGCGAACGCCTCCAGCTCACGGAACTGCGAGAGGTCCAGGCGGAGGCTGCCGGCAACCGACCGCATCGCGCGGCGCTGGGCGGAGCCGCCCACCCGCGAGACGGAGATGCCGGGGTTCACCGCCGGCCGCTGGCCGGCGTTGAACAGGTCGTTCTCGAGGAAGATCTGGCCGTCGGTGATCGAGATCACGTTCGTCGGGATGTACGCCGAGACGTCGCCGGCCTGCGTCTCGATGATCGGCAGCGCCGTGATCGAGCCCCCGCCGATCGACGCGTCGAGGCGCGCCGCGCGCTCCAGCAGCCGCGAGTGCAGGTAGAAGACGTCGCCCGGGTAGGCCTCGCGGCCGGGCGGGCGCTTCAGCAGCAGCGAGATCTGGCGGTAGGCCCAGGCGTGCTTGGTGAGGTCGTCGTAGACGATCAGCACGTCCTTGCCCTGCTCCATGAAGTACTCGCCCATCGCGCAGCCCGCGTACGGCGCCAGGTACTGCAGCGCCGAGGACTCGGCCGCCGAGGCGGAGACGACGATCGTGTGCTCCATCGCCCCGTACTGATCGAGTGTGGCCACGGTCTGCGCGACCTTCGAGTCCTTCTGGCCGACCGCGACGTAGATGCAGAGCAGGTCGCCGCCGCGCTGGTTGATGATGGTGTCGATCGCGATTGCGCTCTTGCCGATCGAGCGGTCGCCGATGATCAGCTCGCGCTGGCCGCGCCCGATCGGGATCATCGCGTC
>VXMT01000076.1:6968-7431 GCA_009840965.1 Chloroflexota bacterium | reverse complement strand
CGTGCAGTTTTACCACGCGCCCTATCTGCTCTTCGCCGACCGGGACGGAGGCGACCAGCCCGGTGGTCCGGACCTCGTCACCCTCCTTGATGTCGGTGTAGTCGCCGAGAATGATCGCGCCGACCGTCTCCTCCTCGAGGTTCAGCGCCAGGCCGCGTGTGCCGTTGCTGAACTCGACGAGCTCCGAGGCGAGGCACTGCCCGAGGCCGTGAATGCGGGCGATGCCGTCACTTGCCTCGACGACCGTGCCGACGTTGGCCTCGGTGACGTCCGCGTCGAAGTTCTCGATCTGCTCCTTGAGGATCGAAGCGATCTCTTCTGCCCGAACCATCGCGTCTCCCCCATGGCCGTGGGGGGGGGGGGGGGGGGGGGGGGGGGGGGGGGGGGGGCGCGGGGGCGCGGAGGGGGGGGGGCGGGGCGGCGCCCCCCCCCCGCGCCGCCGCGCGGCGCGGGGGGGGGGGGG
>VXMT01000076.1:890-6958 GCA_009840965.1 Chloroflexota bacterium | reverse complement strand
GGTTATGTGTATATGAGACTTGCTCCTTTAGTATCTACGCTTTCTGTATTGCCCCACCAATCGCGTCCCCCCCATGCCCGTGCGGGGGGCCTGCCCGCCGCTAGGCCTATCCCTGCGCCAGTTGTGCGCGCAGCGCGCGCAAGCGCGAGCGCGCCGAGCCGTCGATCAGGCGGTCGCCGATGCGCACGACGGCGCCGCCAATCAAGTCCGGATCGACTTCGGCGTCGATCTCGACCTGCTTGCCCGTGAGCTCGCCGAGTTGGTCGGCGAACCACTGTTGCCGCTCCTCGTCGATCGCGACGGCGGTGCGGACCTCGGCGCGGGCGACGCCGCGCCGCTCGTCCAGCAGCTCTCGCACGTACGAGGCGATCGAGGGGCCGAGCGCGAGCCGGCTCTTGCGCCTCAGCAGCCGCAGCAGGTTCAGCTGCACCTGCCCGATCCCCGGGACGGCCTGCCGCACGATCGCCTGGAAGGCCTCGTCCGTCATGCCGTCACCCTGCAGCGCCGTCACGTAGGCCGGCCGATCGGTCAGCGCCTCGAGGCCGCCGACCGCGTCCTCCCAGGCAGCGGCGCTGTCCGGGTCCGCGGCCACGAACTCCATGATCGCGAGCGCGTAGCGCCGGCCCGCGACGTCCCGTGCGCCTGCTGCCTGGGCCATGCGCCGCCCCTGCCTTCGCTAGTTCCGGTCGCCGAGATCGCTGTCGACGAGCACCTCGTCGATCAGCCGCTGGTGCGCCGAGCGGTCAAGCGATTGACCGATGACGCGCTCGGCCGCGGTGATCGTGAGGTCGGCGAACTCGCGCCGCAGCTGCTCGATCGCCTGATCGCGCTCGACGCGCACTTCCTCGCGCGCGCGTTCGACGATCTGCTCGGCGTCGGCGCGTGCGCGTTCCTCCAGCTGAGCGCGCAGCTGGGCCGCGCCCTCCTGCGCCTGCTGGACCATCTCGCGCGCCTCGCGCTGTGCCTGCTCGATCGCCTCGCGCGCTTCCTGCTCGCTGGCCGAGGCCTGCGAGGCCGCCTGGGCGGCCTGGTCGAGGCCTTCCTGGATGCGCCGCTTGCGCTCGTCGAGCAGGCGCAGCACCGGCTTGTAGAGGAAGAGTCGCAGGACGATCAGCAGGATCGTGAAGTTGATCAGGTTGCTGACGACCGCCGGGAGGCTGAACCCGAGGGCGGCGATGCCCGAGGGCCCCTCCTCGGCGGCCAGCGCCGTGGCCGGCACGGCCGCCAGCAGCACGCCGGCGGCCACGGCGGCCAGCCGCAGACCGCGCGGCCGCGCGCTCCCCGTCCGGCTGCGTACTCGGTGGATCATGCTCGCCCCGCTTCCCGCGGTCCGCCTAGAAGACGAAGCCGATCAGGATGGCGACGACGAGGGCGTAGATGCCGATCGCCTCGGCGAACGCGATCGCGAGGATCATGTTCGTCTGGATCGGGCCGGCAGCCTCGGGGTTGCGCCCGAGCGCCTCCATCGCCTTGCCGCCCAGGTAGCCGATCCCGATCGCCGGGCCGAAGGCCCCGAGACCCATCGCGATCCCGGCGGCGAGGAACTTGTTCGAGTCGGCGGTGAACACGTTGTCCACCTCCTGCGCCCCGGCCACGCCGGACATCGCCAGCCAGGCCAGCACCCCGAGCCCGAGGGCCAGCGCGGCCCGGCCCAGGTACGGCATCAGCGTCGATCCCACCTTTGCTCCCACTGTCATTGCGGCGTACTCCCTTACCAGGACTCCGCGTCCTACCCGCTCCGGCCGTGACGGCCAGAGCTGCTGCTCCCTCTCTTACTCATGCGCGCCCTCGTGCTCCTCGTGCTCGTCGCCGTGGTGGCTGACGGCAGTCTGGGCGAAGACGAGCGTGAGCATTGCGAACACAAACGCCTGGATCAGTCCGACGAACAGCTCCAGGCCGTAGAAGACGTTGATCAGCACCAGCGGCACCAGGAAGCTCATCATCAGCAACAGCACCTCGCCGGCGAAGATGTTGCCGAAGAGACGGAAGGTGAACGAGACGATCCGGATCATCTCCGAGATCAGCTCCAGCAAGCCAACGAAGACGTCGATGATCCCCATCGGTTTGCCTCGCAGCAGGTTGCCGAAGGCGAAGAACTTCTTGAGATAGCCCAGGCCGAGCGCGGAGAGCCCCCAGTACTCGACGAAGATGAACGACATCAGCGCCAGCGCGAGCGGCGCGTTGACGTCAGTCATCACCGAGCGGAACAGCGGCGCGAGCAGGCCGGAGAAGGGATCGCCCTCGTGCTCCGCGTGCAGCACCGGCTCCTCGGAGGTGTCGACGGTGTCCGCCTGCAGCGGGATGTAGGCGATGTCCACGCCGGCCACCGTGGTCTGCTCGAAGACGGCCTGGATCTCGCCGTGGTCCGGCTCGGTGACCCCGACGGCGAAGTTCATGGGCAGCAGGCCGACGTAGTTGGAGACCAGCACGTAGAGGAAGATCGTCGCGACCACCGGGAAGAAGCGGCGCGCGTTGGCCTCGCCGACGACGTTCTCGATGAACCCGTAGAAGCCGCCGACGAACGCCTCGATCGCTCCGCTCAGCCCGGACGGCACGAGGGTCATCGAGCGGCTGGCGTAGACGGCGACGGCGATCATCAGGACGACGACCACCCAGGAGGTGAACATCGTGTTCGTGACCTCGAGCGAGCCGATGTCGAAGACGTGCTCGGGGGCGAGGATGATCGCCGGCGTGGGCGGCTTGATCAGGATGAAGCCGCCGACGATCAGGACCACGACGACGATGGCTACCAGCCAGCCGCGCATCTAGCGACCCTTCCGCCCGTCCGCCTCGGCGGCGCTGTCGAGCAGCCGCCGCAGCTGGCGATAGGCACCGAGAAATCCCGCCAGCAGGCCCAGCACCAGGAAGACGAGCGTCAGCAGCGGATCCGTGCCGAAGTGACGATCGAGCAGACTCCCGATGATGGCCATTCCGGCAATCGACACCGCCAGATATGAGCCGATGCCGACCAGCCCGAGGGCAGGCGACCTCCAGACGGATCCGTCCCGTCCGGGCCGTGGCCGTCGGGAGCCTAGCACGGGCCGATCACGTGATCAAACCGATTGTGAGAAGCGGCACGAATGAGCCTCGGATGCCGTCCGGGCCTCACTCGTCCCTGGTCTCGTCCTCGCCCAGATCGTCAAGATCGAGCTCCCCGATGAACTCGCTGAAGGCCGACAGTTTCTCCAGCTCCTCCTCCGTGACGGAGGAGGCGCGGCTGTCCCCGACCACCACCTCGCCCTCGGCCCCGAGCTGCACGCCGGCGCGGTCCAGCACGGACTCCTCGGCGTAGATCGGCGCCTCGGCGCGGACGGCGAGCGCGATCGCGTCCGAGGGGCGCGAGTCGATCTCCACCGTGCCGCCGGCGTGCTCGACGGTGATGCGGGCGTAGAAGGTGTCGTTCTCGAGGTCGTTGACGACGACCTGCTTCACGACGCCGCCGAACTCGCCGATCACATTGCTCAGCAGGTCGTGGGTGAGCGGGCGCGCGACGGTGTGGTTTTGCAGGCGCACGGCGATCGCGTCGGCCTCGGCGGCGCCGATCCAGATCGGCAGGTAGCGGTCCGATCCCTTCTCGCGCAGGATCACGACCCGCTGGTAGTTGCGGAGACTGACCCGGATGCTCTCGATGGTCATCTCGATCATGACGCGATGCCCCACGTCCGCGCGGACGAATCGAGTCTAGGTAGGCCCTTCGCGAGGCGTCAACGAAACGCCCGCCGCGCGGCGGCCAGTCTACTCCGCGGCGTCGCTAGCGGGTGGCGCGCCGCCATTGAGCGCCGCCTCGATTGCCGGATCGAGGGCGGGGCCGCGTTCCAGCAGCTCCCGCGCGCGGCGGCGCAGCGTGGGGCGGTCCATCAGCACGCGCCGCCCGCACTCGCGGCAGCGCAGCCCGATGTCCGCCCCGACGCGCACGACGTCCCAGTCGAAGCCGCCGCAGGGGTGCTTGCGCCTCAGCCGCAGCACGTCGCCGACGCGAACATCGAGGACCACGCCGCTAGTCCGCGTGGGGCGCGCTACGGTCCGCGCAGTGCACGGCCTCGCGGAGCGCATCGCGCAGGCGCTGCGCCTCCGCCCGTGAGGCCTCGGCGCCGCCCCCTGGTGGATAGAGCACGCTGCGCGAGGCGTTGACGATGATCCCGCCGCCGCGCGCGTCGAGTGCGGCGCGCACGGCGGCCTCCAGCTCGCCGGCCTGCGCGCCCACGCCGGGCATCAGGAACAGCAGGTCCGGGCACAGCTCGCGGATCGCGCGAGCTTCCTCCGGGTACGTCGCGCCGACGACGAGGCCGACGTTGCCGCGCGTGTTCCACTCGTTCGCGCGCGCCGCGACTTCCAGGTAGAGCGGCCGGGCGCCGCCGTTGCCGGCAAGCGCGCGGTCCTGCAGCTCGCCCGCTCCCACGTTCGAGGTGCGGCAGAGCACGAAGGTGTGGCGCTCCTCGTAGGCGAGGAACGGCTCGACCGTGTCGCCGCCGAGGTAGGGGCTCACGGTGACGGCGTCCGCGCCCAGCACCTCGAAGACGGCGCGCGCGTAGAACTCGGCGGAGTGTCCGACATCGCCGCGCTTGGCATCGAGCAGCACGGGGATCTCGTCCGGGATGCCCTCGATCAGCTGCAGCAGCGCCTCCATGCCGCCGGACCCCCGCGCCTCGAAGAAGGCGGCGTTGGGCTTGTAGCAGCAGACCAGGTCCGAGGTCGCCTCGATCACCCCGCGCAGCCAGGCGTCGACGTCGGTGCCGGGCGGCAGGCGGGAAGGGTCCGGGTCGAGGCCGACGCAGAGCAGCGAGTCGTTCGCCGCCGCGGCCGCCTCGTACCGCTCGCGGAAGCTCGCGCGCGCGGTCACGCCGCCACCTCCGCGGAGACGCGCAGCGGCGGCAGCGCCACGCCCGAGGCGCGCAGCCGCGCGACGGCGGCCTCGAAGGCGGCCGGATCGCCGCTGACGGCGCAGGCGACGGTGGTGTCCGGCTCGTCGGCGATCGCGATCGCGTGCTCCTCGAGCTGCTGGAGCACGCGCCTTGCGACCGGCTCCGCCGTGTCGATCAGCTCGACGCCCTCGCCGAGCAGCGCCCGCAGCGCCGGCCGCACGAAGCCGTAGTGCGTGCAGCCGAGCGCGACCTCGTCGACGCCCTCGGACGGCAGCCCGGCGAGGGCATCCCCGAGCAGCGCCTCGACGCGCGGCCCGGCGATCTCGCCCCCCTCGACGAGGTCGGCGAGGCCGGGCATGGGAATCGTCAGCACGCGGCTCTCGCCCGCGTAGCTCTCGTGCAGGCGCGCCAGCCGCGCGCCCTCGGCCGTTGCGGGGGTGACGAGCAGCGCGACGCGGCCGCTGCGGCTGCGCTCTACGGCGGGTTTGAGTGGCGGCTCCATGCCCACCACCGGCACGCCGAAGCGCTCGCGCAGCGCCTCGAGCGCCGCCGAGGAGGCCGTGTTGCAGGCGACCACGAGCAGCCGCGCTCCCGCCCCGACGAGCCGTTCCCCGATCGCGAGCGAGCGCGCGGCGATCTCCTCGGGCGGGCGTTCGCCATAGGGGAAGGCGGCGGTGTCGGCGACGTAGCGCAGCGGCAGCCCGGGACGCAGGCGGTGGATGGCGGCGACGACGGAGAGGCCGCCGACGCCCGAGTCGAAGATCCCGACCGATGCCGGTGCGCCCGCGGGCGCGCTCGAAGGATGATCCGCGAGGCGGCCTACCACCTTTCGAGAGTAGGCGTCGGCGGCTCGCGCAGGCAAGCAGCGAGCGCGCGGGCGGGGCTACGAATCGCCCTCGCCGGGCTCGGCCTCCTCGCCATCGGCGTCGGGCAGCGGGTTCGCCCGCTCCCAGTCCGCGAAGCGGCGCTCGAGGTCGTCGAGGCGCTCCGGCATCGGTTCGTGGCGGCCGTAGCGCAGGCCGTCGAAGGCGTCCGCGATGCTGGCGAAGAGCGGGGCGTCGAGGCGTCTGCCGGCCACGCTGCCGAACTCGATCACGGTCTGGCCCGGGGGGGGCGCGCCCCCCCCGGCGCGCCCCCCGCCGCCCCGCCCGCGCCCGACGACATGATCGGGCGTTGTGGGGAGCCCCCCCCCCGGCAACCCGCGGC
>VXMT01000076.1:0-880 GCA_009840965.1 Chloroflexota bacterium | reverse complement strand
CCGTGAGGGTCCACATGCGCGCGGTGGGGGCGCCTCCGCCGCCACCCTGCCCCCCCCCCCCCCTGGCCGGCCCGGCGGGGCGCGCCCCCCCCGGGGCGCGCGCCGCGACGAGCATCCTGCCGAACAGTCGGTAGGCGCGGTTGAGCGCGAGCCAGCGCGCATCCTCCGTGCGGCGGCGCCGCGGCCGCGGCACCAGCGATCGCAGCATCGAGGCGAGCCCGCCGCCGCCCTCGCTCTCGCGGACCTCGGCGTACTGCTCGCCCGAGGTGCGTTCCGCGCGGGAGAAAAGCCAGCGACTCACCCGGTAGGCGATCCAGATCGCGACGGCGACCACGAGGGCGCGCGCGACGTCGCCAAGCCAGCCGGGCAGGCGCACGCGCCCTTCGTGCCCTTCCTCGGGATCCGTGAGCGCCCGGCCGACCTCGGCGGGCACGTTCTGGGCGTCGAAGTCGCTCGCGATCAGGCCCAGCACCCACTCGACGACCCAGAAGATGGGCGTGATGACGATGATCAGCACCCAGGCGAAGACGGCGAGCAGGGCCGTGCCGATCGGCTCGAGCAGGCGCTGCACCTCGAACAGCGAGAGCAGGATGAAAAGCGCCATGACGGCGCTCAGCGCGCCGATCGTGCCCAGCACGGAGAAGACCCAGGGCGCATCGCGGTGAGCAGCCGTGTCGTCCTCCGGAGCGCGCGCCGCATGCGCGGTCGCGAGCGAGAGCGCGCCCAGCAGGAAGTAGGGCAGCACCAGCCAGCCGACCACGTCCGCCCCGGAGGCGGCCGCGATGAAGGCGGCCGCGCCCGCGACGGCGAACCCCACCCCGAATCTGCGCAGCCTCCGCTCGAATTTTACCGGGCTGGGGCCCGCGTAGGGGAAGCGCCG
>VXMT01000059.1 GCA_009840965.1 Chloroflexota bacterium | reverse complement strand
TGGGCTCGGAGATGTGTATACGAGCCTGGTCCTCGACGGCGTCCGCGACCGTGGCGAGCGCTTCGCGCAGCCACTCCGAGGACTCGTCCACGTAGGCATCGGGGAACTCGCCGCTTGCCGGGTGCGCCCAGCTGCGGCGCACGCGCAGCACCGTCCGTAGCAGCCAGCGCTCCTGCCCGCTGAGATCGCAGTTGTCGAGGGCGATGGCCGTGAGATCGGCCGGTCCCAGCAACCCGATCAGCTCCTCGGTGGGCAGTTGCTCGGCGTCCTCGATGTGACGTTCGATCGCCGCGCGGCGTTGCTCACCGACGCGCTGCTCCCACCACTCGCCGGGCGACTCGCGTTCGGCCCAGTCGCGGAAGATGCGGCGCATCCCGTCGCTGTGTTGCTTGATCTCCTCGCTCAGCTCCACGTAGCCGCTGCGCGGCGGGTCTCCCCCCTCGCGCAGCGCGAGGAGCTCCGTGGCCGCCGGGAGCTGGTAGTAGGCGAGCGCCTCGTGCATCGCGCTGATGGCGAGATCCACGTCCTCCTCGTGGAGGTCGCCCTCCGGCGGATCGGACCAGAGCTCGTGGGCCTCGTGCGCCTGGACCATCAGCTCGGCCGTGCGCTGGTTGGCGCGGAAGCGCTCGCGGAAGACATCGGCGAAGTGACGCGCATCGAGGAAGTCGACGCCGTCCTTGCGCAGGACGCCCTCCCGCTCCTCGTCGATTTCGGCGGCGTGCTGCCGCCGCTCGAGATCGAGCAGCGCGATCTGGTCGCCGGGGAGGCTGGTGAGCACGTACTCGTCCCACCAGTCCTCGCGGACGCGGCGGTCGATGTAGCGGCGCAGCGCGTCGCTGTAGAGCTTCAGACCGTGGCTGAGCCGCGCGAAGTTGCTGGCGGGGCTCACGAGCTACCCCTCACCCCGCGCTTGCTCGAGCAGGCGGCGTGCGATCACCAGGCGCTGCACCTCGTTCGTGCCTTCGCCGACGATCAGCAGGGGAGCGTCGCGGAGGTAGCGCTCGACGGGCAAATCCTGCATGTAGCCCGCGCCGCCGTGGATGCGCAGGCCCTCCAGCACGCACATCTGCGCCGCCTCGGTGGCGAAGAGCTTCGCCTGACCGGCCTCGAGGTCCACGCGCCGCCCGGCGTCCTTCAGCCGCGCCGCCCGCTGCGTGAGCAGCCGCGCCGCCTCGATCGCCACGGACATGTCGGCGAGCTTGATCTGGATCGCCTGGTGCTCGGCGATCGGCACGCCGAACGTGTGGCGCTCCCGTGCGTAGGCGAGCGCGTCCTCGTAGGCCGCGCGCGCCAGCCCGACTCCGCGCGCCGCGACGTTGAGGCGGCCCAGCTCGAGGCCCGCCATGACCTGCTGGAAGCCGCGCCCCTCGCCGCCGACGAGGTTGGCCGCGGGCACGGCGCAGTCCTCGAAGAACAGCTCGGAGGTCTCGATGCCGCGGTAGCCGAGCTTCTCGAAGTCGCGCCCGACGCTGAAGCCGGGCATGCCGCGCTCGACGACCAGCACCGACATCCCGCGATGCGCTGGCTGGGCCTCCGGGTCCGTCTTCGCGAGGACGGCGATGTAACGCGCGCGCCGACCGTTGGTGATGAACTGCTTCTGCCCGTTCAGCACGTAGACGTCGCCGTCGCGGCGCGCCGTCGTCGCGATCGCCTGCACGTCGCTGCCCGCGCCCGGCTCGGTCAGCGCGAGGGCGCCCTGCGCCTCGCCCGAGGCGAGGTCGGGCAGGAAGCGCGCGCGCTGCTCGTCGTTGCCGAAGCGCTCGACGATGTGCGCGAGGATGAGGTGCGAGTTGAAGACGCCGGCGAGCGTCATCCAGCCGCGCGAGATCTCCTCGACGGCAGCGACGTAGGTCTCGTGGTTCAGGCCGGCGCCGCCGTTGGCGGGGTCGAGCACGGCGCCGAAGAGGCCGAGATCGCGCAGATCCTGCACGAGCTCGGCGGGGTACTCGTCGCGCAGCTCGTATTCGCGGGCGACGGGCAGCACGCGCCGCCGCACCCAGTCGCGCAGGTTGGCGACCAGCAGGTCGCGCGCCTCATCGATCGAGGGCGTCGCGGTCATGCGGCGGGCGTCCTCTCCGGTCCGGTGACGACGCCCGCCTCGCGCAGGGCGGCGATGCGCGCCGCATCGTAGCCGAGCACCGAGGCAAGCACCTCCTCGCTGTCCTCGCCCAGCCCCGAGGCCGGCCGGTAGTCCGGTTCGTCGCCTGCGAAGCGGAACGGCGTGGCGATCTGCTGCAGCGTGCCGAACGCCGTGTGCTCGACCTCGACGATGTCGCCACGCTCGCGCAGGAACTCGTCGGCGAGCGCCTCCGGCACGCCGCGAGGCACGGCGACGGGCACGATCCCGCGCAACGCCTCCATCCACGCCGCCGTCGGTCGCTGCGCGAACACCTCGGCGAGGAGTGCGACGAGCGTCTCGCGATGCTCGAGGCGAGCGGCTGCGTTGGCGAAGCGCGGGTCCTCGGCGAGGTCGGGACGCCCGAGGGTCTCGCAGAGCGCGCCGTAGAAGGACTCCTTGTTGCACATCACGAAGATGTGCCCGTCCGCCGTCGCGAAGACCTGCGAGGGCACGAGGCTGGGGTGCGCTGAGCCCGGCAGCCGCTCCGGCTGGTAGCCGCGAGTGAGGTGCCAGGACGCCACGTAGTTCAGCATCCCCAGCCCGATCTCGTAGAGCGAGAGATCGATGTCCGCACCTCGGCCGCTGCGCTGCGCCTGCTGCACGCCGGCCAGCACGGCGAACGCCGCCGCGTAGCCCGCCGACCAGTCGACGACGGAGACGCCGGAGCGCGTCGGCGGTCCGCCCGGCTCGCCGGTGATGGCCATGTAGCCGAGCTCGGCCTGGATCAGGTAGTCGAAGGCCGGCTCGCTCGCCCGCGATCCGCTCGCCCCGTAGCCGCTCAGCGCGCAGCAGACGATGCGCGGGTTGCGGTGGCGCAGCTGCTCGTAGGTGAGGCCAAGCCGGGCCGGGCCGTCGCCGCGCAGGTTGCAGAACACCGCGTCGGAGATCTCGACGAGGTCGCCGAGGACGGCGGCTCCCCCGGACGATCGCAGGTCGAGCGCGAGGCTGCGCTTGCCACGGTTGAGCGCCTGGAAGAAGAGGCTGTCCTGCTCGTCCGTGTAGGGCGGCACGTAGCGGCCCATGTCCCCGCCGGCCGCGGGGTCCTCGATCTTGATCACGTCCGCCCCGAGGTCGGCGAGGTGCAGCGTCGCGAACGGACCGGCCCCGTACTGGTCGACCGCGATCACGCGCAGCCCCTCGAGGGGCCGCGCCGCCGCCGTCTCCGCGCTCACGCCGCGTCCCCGTCCAGCGGGCGCCGCGGCAGCAGCACCGAGCGCCGGAAGGACAGCACGGGCTCGCCGCGCTGGTTCTCGGCGACCGTCTCCACCTCGAGGATGCCGCGGTCGGGGCGCTGCTCGCTGGGCCGCACGTCGAGCACGGTCGAGCGCGCGTAGATGGTGTCGCCGTGGAAGGTCGGCCCGAGGTGGCGCACCGCGTCGTACTGCAGGTTCGCGATCGCCCGCCCGGAGATGTCGCGCACCGTCATCCCGACGACGAGGCTGAAGACGAGCGTGCCGACGGCAAGACGTTGCCTGTGTTGCGTGCCCTCGGCGTAGGCTGCGTCGCTGTGTACGGGGTGCTGGTTCATCGTCAGCGCGGCGAAGAGCGTGTCGTCGTACTCGGTGATCGTGCGGCCGGGCCAGTGGGCGAACTCGTCGCCCGGCACGAAGTCATCGAGGTAGCGGCCGAAGCTGTCGCGGCCGTCGTGCCGCTGAGGCCCGCGCGTGCCCGCCGAACCGGCTGCGTCGCTCATCGTGCTCCCGTCGCCACCGGCCGTGCGATCCGTGCCGTGCTGACCCCCTGTGAGGATAACGCGGCGGCAGGCCCTGGGGTTCCGGGCCCTCGCGATCAGCGCGAGGCCGACGCGAGCGGGGTCGCCGGGCGCTCGCCGAAGAGGTCGAACGCGAGGCGCTCGCGCAGCGCGTCGATGCCCCAGCTGTGCAGAGCCGAGACGACCAGCGTGCCGAGGTGCGGCAGGTCCGGGTGCGCGAGCGCGGAGTCCTGCGCCGGGTTGTCGCCGTCGAGGCGCGCGAGGTCGGCCTCGGAGGCGGGCCGCGCGCCGTCGGGCAACTCCAGCTCGTCGGCCTTGTTGAGCACCGTGAGCACCGGCCGCCCCGCCAGGTCGAGGTCGTGGAGCGTCTCCAGCACCGTCTCACCCTGCGCCGCCGCCGCCGGCGAGCTGGCGTCGACGACGTGCAGGAGCATGTCCGCCGACTCGAGCTCCTCGAGGGTGGCGCGGAAGGCCGAGATCAGCTGCGTCGGCAGCTTCTGGATGAAGCCCACCGTGTCGGTGAGCAGGAAGGCGTGGCCGCCCGGCGCGCCGACGCGCCGCGTGAGCGGATCGAGCGTCGCGAAGGGCGCGTCGGCGGTGAACGCCTCGCTGCCCGCGAGCGCCTGCAGCAGCGAGGACTTGCCGGCATTGGTGTAGCCGACGAGGGCGACCACGGGGATGCCGTCGCGCTCGCGGCGGCGGCGGTGCAGCGCGCGCTGCTTGCGCACGCTCTCGATCGAGCGCTTGAGGTGGCTGATGCGCGCGCTCACGAGGCGGCGGTCCGTCTCCAGCTGTGTCTCGCCGGGCCCGCGAGCGCCGATCGCGCCCTCGGTGCGTTCGAGGTGCTGCCACTGCCCGCGCAGGCGCGGCAGCAGGTACTCGTGCTGCGCCAGCTCCACCTGCAGCGCCGCCTCGCGGGTGCGGGCGCGGCTGGCGAAGATGTCGAGGATCAGCGCGCTGCGGTCCAGCACCTTGACGCCGAGCGCGGACTCCAGCCGCAGCTGCTGCGCGGGCGAGAGCTGCTCGTCGAAGATCACCAGCGTGTAGCCGGTGGTCTCCCGCGCCGCCTGGATCTCCTCGAGCTTGCCCGCGCCGATCCAGGTCGCGGGGTCCGGGCGCTGGCGGCGCTGCAGCGCCTGCCCGACGACGGTCGCGCCCGCCGTGCGGGCGAGTCGCGCCAGCTCGCGCAGCGACTCGCGGGGCGGCATGAGCGGCTTGCGCTGGTAGTCGAGGCCGACGAGGAAGGCACGCTCCTGCACCGGAGCGGTCGCGTGTCCACGCCCGTTCCCTGCCGGGGCTCTGCCGCCGTTGCGGCCGTTGCGAGTACGCTTCCTCGGGATCCGGTCCTCCTCCGGGGTCACGGTCCGCCCTCGGCGCGAGCCGACCGTCACCCGACAAGGATACGGGCTGGGAGGGCCGCCGTGTCCGGGATGTGTCGAAGGCGGGGTCAGCGGCCGCTGGTCATCTGGAAGCGGATGCTCGCCTCCGGGGCCTTGAACTGGCGGCTGAGCTTCACGCCCTGCCGCTGGAAGTGCGAGCCAAGCTCGCTGCTGCCGTAGAGCACGCCGGGCGGCTCCGCCATCCGCTCGAAGGCGAGGCGCGCGATCGGCTGCCCGTCCTCGAGCATGAACGGCACGTCGTGCGCCCGCACCTCGAGGACGGCCTGCGTGCCTCGCAAGTCTGCGCCGTACCCGAAGCCGGGGTCGAAGAACCCGGCATAGTGGGTGCGCAACTCCCCGTTCGTCGGGTCGTAGGCGACCATCTCCGCCGCGACGTCCGGCGGGATGCTGACGAACTCCTTCGAGATCAGCAGGTGGAAGTCGTCGGGCTGGATCACGAGCCGCCCGCCCGGCTCGGCGAAGACCGGTTCCCAATAATCAAAGGGGTCGTAGGCATCGGTCCGGGCGAGGTCGAGCAGCGCGCTGTTGCGCTTCGCACGCCAGCCGCAAAACTGGCCGCCCGGCAGGTCGACGCTGACCAGCAGCCCGCGCTGGCCGATCCTCGGCGCCTCGACGCGCTCGCGCGGCGCGCTGCCCGAGCGCCCTCGCTCGAAGACGAGGCCCTCGCGCGCGTGCAGCTCGCCGACCGCGGCGGCGTCCAGCCAGGAGTCGCCCGAGGAGATGCGAAGCTGGGTGAGGGCGAGGCCCTGGCGCGCGTTCACGGTGAAGGTGTTGGAGTAGACCTCGAGCCAGAGCGGGCCCTCGTAACCCGGATCGATCTCGTCGAACTGCGTGCCCCGGTCGCTGATCACGCGCGTGAAGACGTCGAGCCGCCCGGTGGAGCTGCGCGGGTTGGTGCGCCCGACCGTGCCCTCGGGCAGCCGGACGCTCTCCATCAGCCTCACGAGGTAGGGCCTGCCCGGCTCGAAGACGACGCCCTCCGGGTCGGCGAGGTCGAGCGCCGCGCCCATCTGCAGCTCGGGCAGCCGGTCGCGCACGCGCGCCGTGGGCCCCGGCAGGAAGCTGCTGCGCAGCCGGTAGGCCTTCGCGCCGAGCCGCAGGTCAATGCTGGCCGGCTGGATCTGCGCCGCCGGGATCCGCTTCGGAGAGATGCGCCCGGCGTTGATCGCCTCGCGCAGCATCCGCGAGGAGTAGACGCCCGGCCCCGGCGCCGGCTGATCGGCGCTCGCGGTCCTCGGCGCGGCGGTGGTCGTGGCCATCGCAGTGGTTCCGGGGGGAGAGTCGCGATGATAGCGCGTGGCGCGCCGGGGCGCTGTCGCTGCTAGTCCTTGCGGCTCGGGTTGTGCGCCATCTTCATGTAGACGCCGCCGCGCTCGAGCTCGTCGAGCATCTGCGCGAGGCGCCGCTCGCGCGTCTCCGCCCGTTGCCCTCGCGCGATCCACGCCAGGTAGTCGTTGCGCTGGTAGAAGGGCCGCGCCTCGTAGTCCTCGCGCACGCCGCGCGCCTCGAGGGCGTCGAGCACTGCCTTCGGCATCGGCTGCACGGGACGCCGCGCCATCGCCGCCGCCCTACTGCCCGCGGGCGAAGGCGCTCAGCCGCGCCAGTGCTTCCTCGAGGCGCTCGTCGGCGATCGTGATCGAGATGCGGATGTAGCCCTCGCCGCCCTCGCCGTAGCCCGTGCCGGGGGTCACCACCACGCCGGTTGCCTCGACGAGTTGCTGCGCGTAGGCCGCCGAGGAGCGCTCCCCCTCCGGTAGCCGCGCCCAGACGTAGAGCGAGGCCTTTGGCGGATCGACGTGCAGACCGAGCTCGCGCAGCACCGCGACGACGCGGTCGCGGCGGCGCTGGTATATCTCGTTATGTCGCTCAATCGAGTCGCGCGGGTCGTCCAGCGCGGTGATCGCCATCTGCTGCACCGCCTGCGGCACGCCGCTGTCGAGGTTCGACTTCACGCGCCGCAGCACGCCCACGAGGTCGGCGTTGCCGACCGCCATCCCGATCCGCCAGCCGGTCATGTTGAAGGTCTTGGAGAGCGAGTTGAACTCGATCGCCACCTCGCGCGCGCCCTCCACCTCGAGGATCGAGGGCGCCCGGTAGCCGTCGTAGCAGACGTCCGAGTACGCGAGATCGTGCGCGATCACGACGTCGTTGTCGCGCGCCCAGGCGATCGCGCGGGCGAAGAAGGCCGCGTCGGCGATCGCGCCGGTCGGGTTGTTCGGGTAGTTGAGCCAGAGCAGGCGCGCCCGCTCCGCCTCGGCGGCGGGTACGTCCTCGAGGCGCGGCAGCCAGCCGTCCTCCTCGCGCAGCTGCAGCGAGAGCGTCTCGCCACCGGCGAACATCGTCGCGATGTCGTAGACCGGGTAGCCGGGCTGCGTGCCGATCGCGAGGTCGCCCGGGTCGATCAGGCAGAGCGGGAGGTGGCCGAGCCCCTCCTTCGAGCCGATCAGCGAGACGACCTCGGTCTCCGGGTCGAGCGCCACGCCGTGGCGCGTGTCGTACCAGCGCGCGACGGCCTCGCGGAACTCCGGCAGGCCCTCGGTCTCCGGGTAGCGGTGGTTGGCGGGGTCTCCGGCGGCCTCGCGCAGCGCGTCGAGGATGTGGTCGGGCGTCGGCAGATCGGGGTCGCCGATGCCGAGCGAGATCACGTCGACGCCGGCGGCCTGCTGCTCGGCGATCAGCTCGGAGATGCGAGCGAAGAGGTACGGGGGGAGCTGCTGGACGCGGCGCGCGAGTCTCATGCCGCTAGCGCCAGCCGCCGAAGCGAACCTTCATGCCGCGGACGCGCGCGTCGTCGCGCGCCTGACGCAGCACTTCCTCGTCCGAGTCGCGTCGCAGCTCGATGCCGCGGCGTCCCACGAGGTAGCCGAGCGCCGTCGCCGTGCGGGCGGCCTTGGGGATGTCCGGGCGCACGCGCACGGCGGCCTCGCGACCGTCCGAGGCGGCCAGCTGGTAGGTCGCGGCGCCGAGGATCACCTTGCCGAGTCCGTCGCCCTGCGCCTCCGGGGCCACAGCGCAGGACATGACCTCGCCGCGCCCGTTCTCGACCGGCGTGTTGATCGCGTAGGCGATCACCTCGCCGTCGCGCTCGAGCACGCCGGTCCAGCCGGCCTCCTCGATGCGTGCGAGCGTGGAGGCCTCGCCGTCCGTCCACTCGCCGTAGGCGGCGCCCTCGATGGCGACGATGGCGGCGCCGTCGTGGGGCTGGGCGCGGCGCATCGTCAGGTCCTCGGGGATCTCCGGCGGGACGACGTCCCGCAGGCCGGGGTGCACCAGCTCGAGCCACTCGCCCATCGCCTGGAAGTCGCACTCGGCGAGCAGGTTCTCGATCCAGCGGCGGTTGGCGTGCTCCACGAGGTCGATCGTCACGTAGGGGAAGCCGGAGTCGGCAATGCGCTCGCGCAGCGCCTCGAAGCAGGGGTGCCAGGCGGAGGTCATCGCCTCCAGGTCGTCGAAGGCGTAGTGCAGGTGGAGCTGGCCGCGCTCCCGCGCAATCGCCATCTCGCCGACGTCGGTCTCCACGACCTCGGCGGCGTCGCTGTCGAGCAGCGCCTCCCACTCCTCGATGCTGCGAGGCGAGTTGCGCGTCTGTAGCGCATCGCCGAGCTGATCGCCGCTTCGTACCTGTGTCATGGCTGCGTCTCCCCGCGTGAGTAGCGTCTCACCGCGTCCCCATGCTTGATCGCCGTCGCGTTACGGTCCCGGATCGCGCCAGGCCGACTCGAACACCTTGACGGCCGGGCCCTCGAGCGTCACCTCGCCCGCGCCGTCCCAGCCGATGCCGAGCGTCCCGCCCGGCACGCTCACCGCGACCTCGCCGTCCGCGAGGCCGTGCAGGCGCGCGGCGACGACCGCGGCGCAGGCGCCCGAGCCGCAGGCGAGGGTCTCGCCCACGCCCCGCTCCCACACGCGCATCTCGATCGCCCCGCGATCCCGCACGCGCACGATCTCGACGTTCGTGCGGTTCGCGAACAGCGGGTGGTGCTCGATCGCCGGCCCGATCCGCTCGAGGTCGAACGCCTCGACTGGATCGTCGCCGAACATCACGGCGTGCGGGTTGCCCATCGAGACGAGCGTCACGCGGTGCTCCTGTCCGGCCGCCTCGAGCGGCAGGTCGAGCACGGGCGGCGCCTGCTCGACGAGCGCGCCGATCGCCTCGGGCTCGAAGCGCGGCGCGCCCATACTGACGCGCACGCGATCGACCGTTCCGTCCGCGCCGAGCGTCGCCTCGGTGTCGAGCACGCCGGCAAGCGTCTCGACGCGCAGCCCGCCGCGCGAGCGCAGCGTCTCGTCCTGGTCGAGCGCGAACTTGACGAGGCAGCGGATGCCGTTCCCGCACATCTCGGCCTCGGAGCCGTCGGGGTTGAAGATGCGCATCCGCCGGTCCGCCACATCCGAGGGCAGGACGGCGATCAGCCCGTCCGCGCCGACCCCGAAGTGGCGGGGGCAGACGACCCCCGCGAGCGCGGCCCCCGCCCCCGGAGCGCGC
>VXMT01000161.1 GCA_009840965.1 Chloroflexota bacterium | reverse complement strand
CCCCCCCCCCCCCCCCCCCCCCCCCCCCCCCCCCCCCCACCCCCCCCCCCCCCCGGACGCGGAACCGACATCAAGCTCGGCGAGGGCGTCGCCGCCAGTGGCGGCCTGCACATCGTCGGCACCGAGCGTCACGAGTCGCGCCGTGTCGACAACCAGCTGCGCGGCCGCTCCGGCCGCCAGGGCGACCCCGGCTCCTCGCGCTTCTACGTCTCCTTCGAGGACGACGTGATGCGGCGCTTCGCCCCCGACTGGATGCCGAACATGATGAGCAAGCTCGGCATGAGCGAGGGTATGCCGCTGGAATCGAAGATGGTGACGCGCGCCATCGAGTCCGCCCAGACGCGAGTCGAGGCCTACCACTTCGACACTCGCAAGCACGTCGTCGAGTACGACGACGTGATGAACCAGCACCGCGACGTGATCTACGGCGAGCGCAACAAGGTGCTCGCGGGAGAGTCGATGCGCGAGAGCGTGCTGGGCATGGTGCACGACGAGTTCGAGGCGCTCGCGAAGGAGCACCTCGAGAGCGGGGCCGCCGATCCGGAGGCATTCCACCTGGCGCTGCACACGATCGTGCCGCTGCGCAGCGCGCTTCCGATCGAGGAAGTGCGCGGCCGCCCCGTCGAGGCGCTGCTGGACGAGATCGGCGAGCTCGTCGAGGACCGCTACGAGGAGCTGGAGGACGAGGTCGGCGAGGAGGCGCAGCGGCAGCTGGAGCGCTTCGTGCTGCTGCGCACGATCGACATGCTCTGGGTGCAGCACCTCACCGCCGTCGCCGAGCTGCGCCAGGGCATCGGCCTGCGCGCCTACGGGCAGGCGAACCCGCTCGTCGCCTACAAGCGCGAGGCGCACGACATGTGGGAGCAGTTGCTCGGCAACATCCGCACCGCCGTCGCGCGCCAGATCTTCCACGCTCGCCCCGTCGCGATGCCTCGTGTGGAGCCGGCGATCCCGAGCAACGCGATGGCCTCCGGCCCCGGCGACCCGGACGGGGCCGCCGAGGGCGAAGGCGGCGGCGTGGCGACGGCCACGCGGCGCACGCGCGTGCGCAAGGTGGGCCGCAACGCGCCCTGCCCCTGCGGCTCCGGCAAGAAGTACAAGCGCTGCCACGGAGCCTCGCTGTGAGTCCCGCCCGCCGAACCGCCACCCGCAAGCGGCCGCGCGCCGAGGCAGGCGCGAACGGCGCCGGCGCGGCCGACTCGGAGCCTCCTCCGCCGCTCGAGGCCGACGAAGGCGTCCGCACCTTCCTCGATGCGATCGAACGGGGCGAGCCCTGGTACCCGGCGCTGCTCGACGTGATCGCGCGCTGGGTGACGCCGGAGGAGGAGGCGGACGGCGTCCTCTATCGCTACCTGATCGGCGGGGAGGCGTTCGACTGGCTGCGGCTCGCCGAGCGCCTGCTGGACGCGGCGGACGACACGGTCCCGGCCGCAGAAGCGGAGCGGCTGCTTTTTGACGGCGAGCCTCCCGAGGGCCACGACGGCAGCGAGGAGGCGTTCGCCCGCGCGATCGGGCACGAGAAGCATCGCGCGCACCTCAACTTCCAGTACGGCGTGACCGTCGAGGAGGTGCTGCTGCTGCAGGCCGAGCTGGAGCTGGTCAAGGCGCGCAACCTGGACGGGCCGCGCAGCACGCAGCCCGACGTCGCCGCCTACGAGCGGGTCTACGGCCGCTCGCTGCCCGAACTGCTCATCGAGTACCGCGCGGACACCGGCGAGACGCTGCCGAGGCGCGTCCTGCAATCGCAGCTGCGGGCGTTCACGTACTGGTGCTCGAAATACCGCTTCCGGCTGGCGGAGCCGGCGCGCGTCGCCTCGGACACGCGCAAGGCGCTGGCGCTGCTCTCGCGCCTGGAGGCGGAGCGCGTCCCGCGCGCGCTACGCCGGCCCGAGGCCGACGATCGCGAGGTGATCGAGGGAGGGGCGCGGGGGCCGCGCCGCCGCCGCAGGGTGCGCGCGCGCTAGCCTCGCACGATGACGCCGCACGCCACGCGGTCGCCCGCCGCCGGGTCCTCGCCATAGCTGTCCGGCTTCGCGTGGACGATGATCGCCGAGCCGTCGTCGTCGAAGAGCGAGTGGTCGGCGTTCGCGTCCAGGGTCACGGCGTCCGTGAAGTAGTCGGCGCGGGCCGCGCCGTTGGCGCCGGCGTGGATGTTGGGGAGGTCGCCGGCGTGCGATCCGTCCTCGTGCATCAGGCCGTGCCCCTCGCCGCCGGGCGCGTAGTGGCCGCCGGCCGCGCTGAAGTCCGGGGTGCAGGCGCCCACGGAGTGGATGTGGAAGCCGTGCGCGCCGGGCGAGAGGCCCCGCACGTCGGCCTCGATTAGCACGCCGTTCGGGCCTTGAGTCAGCGTCACCGTGCCCATCGCGGCGCCGTCCGCGCCGGCCAGGCTTGCGGAGGCGCTCGCCCCCACGCCGGAGGGCTCCGAATCGCCGCCGCAGGCAGCTGCGGTCAGGATCGCGAACAGCGCTGTCGCGCCAAGAATGTTGAACTTTCGACTCATGCTGGGTGTGCCTCGCCTGTGAACCGGTTCGTTCGGTCCTAACGTCACACGGCCGCAGATCTTCTGCAAGGGGTGGCGCACACAAGCAACGGCCCCGGGGTTCGCCCCGGGGCCGTTGGCGGTGCGCCGCTGCGGCCGGGAGGAGAGCCGCGAGCGCGGAACTAGCTGGTGTGGATCTCGATCTGCTTCGGCTGCGGCTGCTCGGGCAGCGGGAGCGTCAGCGTGAGCACGCCGTCCTCGAGATGCGCGTCCACCTCCGCGTCGTGCACGACGCCGGGAAGGGCGATGCGCCGGCTGAAGGAGCCGCTCACGCGCTCGCGCCGGTAGAAGCGCTCGTCCGAGGACTCGTGCTGCTCGGCCTTGATCGAGAGGACGCCCTCGTGCACCTGCACGTCGATGTCCTCGGCCTTGAAGCCGGGCAGCGAGGCGCGGACCTTGATCGTGCCGTCGGCCTGCGAGAGGTCGACCGGCAGGGTGCCCTCCTCGAGGCTCCAGGCGGCGCCGGGCCAGCCGGCGGGGCCGGAGCGGAAGAAGGAGTCGTCGAAGAGCCGGTCCATCATCTGCCGCATGCCGTTGAACGGGTCGCGCCGCACGATGCTCGTGGTGTGTGTCATCTGTCTGGTGCCTCCTTGTGCTCTCGTGCACTTGTCCGAGGGGGTTCGCTGGACCCCTCCTGTCGTGCCCGTATCTTATGGTGTGTGGTTCTGTGCTGTCAAGAGACATGAGTGATAGAGACTAAGGTAATGTATGAGCGTAAGCGGCAGTCTGCTATACTGCGTCCATGGCAACGGACTACTACTCCGTCCTCGGCGTCTCGCGCTCGGCATCCGAGAAGGACATTCGCGATGCCTTCCGCAAGCTCGCCCGCCGCTACCACCCCGACGTCAACCCCGGCAATGCCGAGGCGGAGGAGCGCTTCAAGCAGGTCAGCGCCGCCCACGAGGTGCTCTCCGACCCCGACACCCGCGCCGCCTACGACAAGTACGGCGACAACTGGCGCAACGCCGAGCAGATCGAGGAGCAGATGCGACGCCAGGGCGCGGGCGGCTTCCGCTTCGGCGGCGGCCCGGGCGGCGGCTTCCGGCACGTCGAGTTCGACCTCGGCGGCGACGGGGGCGGCCTCGGGGATCTCTTCGGCGGGCTGTTCGGGCGCGGCGGCGGCCGCCCCGCCCGGGCGCGCGGCGAGGACGTCGAGCGGCCGGTGCGGGTGAGTCTTGAGGAGGCCTACCAGGGAACCTCGCGCACCATCGAGCTGCGCGAGGCCGGGGGCGAGTCGCGCCGCATCGAGGTCGACATCCCCGCCGGCATCCAGGACGGCGGGCGCGTGCGCGTGCGTGGCAAGGGTGGTCCGGGGCACGGCGGCGCCGCTCCGGGCGACCTTTTCCTGCGTGTCAGCGTCTCCGGCCACCCCCGCTTCGAGCGCCGCGGCGACGATCTGCACGTCGAGATCGACGTGCCCGTCGCCGACGCCGCGCTCGGCGGGGAGGCGGAGGTGCCCACGCTCAAGGGGCGCACGCTGGCCTTGCGTATCCCGGAGGGCACCCAGGGTGGGCGCGTCTTCCGCCTCGCGGGCCAGGGGATGCCTCGCAGCAGCGGGGGCCACGGCGACCTGCTCGCGCGGGTGCGGTTGCGCCTCCCGGAGCCCCTCGACGAGGGCCAGCGCGCGCTGTTCGAGCAGTTGCGCGCGAGCAACGGCGAGCGCGAGAGCGAGCCCGTGACCGTCGAGGCCGCAGGCGCCGAAGACGCGCGCGCCTCCTAGCTGCGAGAGGGACGGCACCGAATGACGAGCTTTCCCCGCGACGAGCCGGTCTTCCAGATCTCGGTCGTGGCGCGCATGGTCGGCGTCCACCAGCAGACGCTGCGCACCTACGAGCGGATGGGCTTCGTCGCCCCCGCGCGCAGCGCCGGCAACCAGCGCCTCTACTCGCAGCGCGATGTCGAGGTGCTGCGGCGGCTGCGCCAGTACGTCGAGGACCTCGGCGTGAACCTCGCCGGCGCCGAGGTGCTGCTGCGCCTCAGCCGCCGCGTTGAGGATCTGCAGGCCGAGCTGGACGAGACGCGCGCCGAGCTCGATCGGCTGCGCTCGATGCTCCCGGAGCGCACGCCGCGGCGTGGCGAGCGCTGACCCGCGAGACGACGACAGACGGCGACAGGCGACTTGGTGTGAAGGAGTGATGGAGCGATGATGAGACAGGACCGCTTCACGGAGCAGGCGCAGGCCGTCCTCCAGGCCTCGCAGCAGCTCGTGCGCGAGCAGCGGCACGCGCAATGGGACGTCGAGCACGTCTTCCTCGCCATCGCCGAGGCGCCCGAGGGCGTCGCGCGCGAGGTGCTCGGCGAGCTGGGGGTCAGCTTGCAGGCGCTGGTGGCGCGTATCCGCAGCCACCTGGAGCGCTCGCCCAAGCTCAGCCACGACGTGGTGCAGATCTATACGACGCCGCGCATCGTCGGGCTGCTCGACGCCGCCAACCGCGAGGCCGACCGCCTCAAGGACGAGTTCGTGGGCGTCGAGCACCTGCTGATCGCCATCTCGGATGTGCGCGACGGCGAGGCGGCCGCGATCCTCGAGGAGTATGGCATCTCGAAGGAGCGCATCTACACCGCGCTGCGCAAGGTGCGCGGCAGCGCGCGCGTCGACTCGCCGACCGCCGACACGCAGTACCAGGCGCTCAGCCGCTACTCGACGGACCTCACCGAGCTGGCCGCGCAGGGCGAGCTGGACCCGGTGATCGGCCGCGCGGTCGAGGTCGAGCGGCTGATGCAAGTGCTCAACCGCCGCACCAAGAACAACCCCGTGCTGATCGGCGAGGCCGGCGTCGGCAAGACCGCGATCGTCGAGGGCCTCGCGCAGCGCGTCGCCGCCGGCGACGTGCCGGAGCGGCTGCGCGACAAGCGCGTGCTCGCCCTCGACATGGGCGCGCTGATCGCCGGCTCCAAGTTCCGGGGCGAGTTCGAGGAGCGCCTGCAATCCGTCATGCGCGAGGTGCGCGAGGCGGCGGGCGAGATCATCCTCTTCCTCGACGAGATCCACCAGATGGTGGGCGCCGGGGGCGCCGAGGGCGCGATCGACGCCTCGAACATGATGAAGCCGGCGCTCGCGCGCGGCGAGCTGCGTGTGATCGGCGCGACCACCCTCGACGAGTACCGCAAGATCGAGGCCGACCCGGCGCTGGAGCGGCGCTTCTCGCCGGTCTACGTCGACGAGCCCTCCGTCGAGGAGGCCGAGGAGATCCTCGCCGGGCTGCGCGCCCGCTACGAGGAGCACCACGGCATCAAGATCAGCGACGAGGCGCTGGCCGCCGCGGTGCGGCTCAGCGTTCGCTACCTCACCGAGCGCCAGCTGCCCGACAAGGCGATCGACCTGATCGACGAGGCAGCCTCGCGCGCCGTGATCCTCACCGAGGCGCTGCCCGAGGAGATCCGCGACCTGAAGCGGCGGCTCGACGACGCCTCGGCGCGCCTCGACGCGGCCGCCGCGCGCGAGGACTTCGAAGAGGCGGCGTTCATCAAGCAGGAGGTGCTGCGCATCCAGGACGAGTACCGCGAGCAGGAGGCGGGCTGGCGCGAGGAGCACGGGCTCCCGGACGAGGTCGGCGAGGAGGGCATCGCCGCCCTCGTGGCGCAGATGACCGGCATCCCCGTCGACCGCATGCTCGAGGGCGAGGCGGAGAAGCTGCTGCAGATGGAGCAGGCACTGCACGGCCGCGTCGTCGGCCAGGACCGCGCAATCGAAGTGCTCTCCGACGCGATCCGCCGCGCCCGCTCCGGCCTCAAGGACCCGCGCCGCCCGATCGGCTCGTTCATCTTCCTCGGGCCCACGGGCGTCGGGAAGACGGAGCTGGCGAAGGCGCTCGCCGAGTACCTCTTCGACGACGAGGACGCGCTGCTGCGGCTCGACATGTCCGAGTACCAGGAGCGCCACACCGTCTCGCGGCTGGTCGGCGCCCCTCCCGGCTACATCGGCTACGACGAGGCGGGCGGCCTGACGGAGGCGGTGCGCCGCCGCCCCTACCAGGTGGTGCTCTTCGACGAGATCGAGAAGGCGCACCCGGACGTCTTCAACACGCTGCTCCAGATCCTCGAGGACGGGCGGTTGACCGACACGCACGGGCGCACGGTCGACTTCCGTAACACGGTGGTCGTGCTCACCTCGAACCTCGGATCCGGCGAGCAGTCGGGCGGGCTCGGCTTCCAGCGCACGCGCAGCGAGGACGAGCGCGAGAAGCGCCGCCGCAACATCGAGGAGGCGCTGCGCCGCGCCTTCCGGCCCGAGTTCCTCAACCGCATCGACGAGACGATCGTCTTCGAGGCGCTCACCGAGGCGGAGATCGCCGAGATCGCCGGCCTGCTGATCGGCGAGGTGCGCGCGCGGCTGGCGGAACGCGGCGTCGCCATCCGCGTCACCGAGCAGGCGCAGGCCGCGCTCGTGCGTGAGGGCTACGACCCGGCGTTCGGCGCCCGCCCGATGCGGCGCACGATCCAGCGCCGCATCGAGAACGAGCTGGCGCGGCGCGTGCTCGCCGGCGAGTTCGCCGAGGGCGACGAGGTCGTCGTCGACCTCGATGGCGACGGCGAGTTCACGTTCATCGCGGAGCGCGTGCCGGCGGAGGCGGCGGTGTAGGCAGGCGGCCGGGGCGGGCAGCCCTACCGTTGCCCGCCCCCCTGCTCCCCCCGATAATCGAGGCAGCCGCAAGCGTCGCGCGGCGTTGAGCGCACGGAGGCATCGTGGGAAGTCGTCGCCGCCGTCGCCGCCGCAGAGGATCCGGCGCCGGGCAGCAGCCGGAACAGCAGGCCGAGCAGCAGTCGCAGCAGGAAGGTCGCAGCCTGAGGGCGACGATCGACTCGTTTGGCGGCTTCCTCACCATCGGCATCGTCGTTGCGACGGTCGCCATCGTTGCGGCGCTGATCTGGTTCAACCGCCCCGGCGGCAGCAACGCCGTCGGCGACGGCGAGTTCGCACTCAACGAAACGACGGTACCGGTCGACGGAAAGCTGTTCGGCTCGCCCGACGCGCCCGTTCGCATCGTCGCCTACGAGGACTTCACCTGCGGCCACTGCGGCGACTTCAACCGCGACACGAAACCGCTGCTCGAGGAGGAGTACATCAACGACGGCATCGTCTCGATCGAGTACCGGCACCTCCCGCTGCTCGGGCCCGACTCGGTCAGCTCGGCCGCCGCCTCCGAGTGTGCCGCGGACCAGAACCTGTTCTGGCCCTACCACGACGTGCTCTTCCAGCGTCAGGGCCGCGCGGGCTGGGCCTCCGAGGGCAACCTCAAGAGCTTCGCCCGCGAGGTCGCCGCTGCGCTGCCCGAGGGCCGGTTCGACCTCGACGACTTCGACGACTGCGTCGAGTCCGGCATCAAGGAGCTGGTCGTCGAGGAAGAAGCACGCGAGGCGGCCGACGTGCTCCGGGCCCTGCTCGGCAGGCTGTCGACACCGAACTTCCTGATCAACGGGCAGGTGGTTCCCGGCGCCCAGCCGATCGATGTCTTCCGTGACGTGATCGACAGCCTCGTGGCGGACGGCGGCTAGCCGCTCCGGCCGTGGCCTTCCTGCTCGCCCGCCGCCGCGATCTGCTGCTCGTCCTGGCGATCGCCGGCGTCGTCGTGGCGGGCTACCTGAGCTGGGTCGCCCTCGACGACGAGCAGCAGGTGGTCTGCTCCGGCGTCGGGGACTGCCAGACGGTGCAGAGCTCGGAGTACGCCGAGATCGCGGGCGTTCCCATCGCCGTGCTCGGTCTTGGGATGTACCTCGCGCTGGTGGCGCTGATCGCGGCGCGGCGCTGGTGGGGTGCGCTGCGAGACGGCGAGGAGCCGCCGCAGGCGCTGGCCGGGCTGACGTTCGCGCTCGCCTTCGGCGGCACGCTCTACTCCGCCTACCTGACCTGGCTCGAGCTGTTCGAGATCGAGGCGATCTGCGTCTGGTGCGTGGGATCGGCGGTCATCGTGACGCTGCTGATGCTGCTCTCCGCGCCGGACCTGCGCGCGGCGTCTCGTGAGATCGAGGCGGACGCTGGCCCCTCGTAGGGCCTCGCCTCTATCATCGGGGGGCATCGGGCCGTCCCGCCTGCGCGCGGACGGCCGAGGGAGGCGAAGGTGAGCGAGATCGAAGTCGGTTTCGATGACCTGACGGTGCTCTCCGAGGGAGACGCCGACGTGTTCGTCCTGAACTTCAACGGCGAGGATGGGCCGCCGCCTTACTACGTCACCGTCAACGGCCGCCGCTTCTCCTTCACCGGCGACACGTTCCTGATCTTCGGCCACAGCGCCAGCCTCTCGAGCTGGGTGCGCGAGCAGGAGGCCGAGGGCATGCTCGTACTCCTCGGCGAGCGCGACGACCGCTACCTGCGCTACGTCCACGACCCCGCGGCCGAACTTGAAGAGGCCGAGGAGGCCGCAGCCGCCTCGTAACCCCGGACCCTTCGAGTGCTGTCCGGTCCCCTCTCCCCGAGGGAGAGGGTTAGGGTGAGGGAGGGTCCACCCTCCGGGATCGCGTTGCGCCATCGGGGCGTTCGGAGGCGCGCGGAAGTCCTCCCCCTCACCCCCACCCTCTCCCCAGGGAGAGGGAGCCGGAGGGAGCCGTCCGGTCCCCTCTCCCCGAGGGAGAGGGCGGAGGGTGAGGGAGGCCCGGCTCGCGGTCAGTCGGCTGCACTCAGCCCGTCGAGCAGCATCACGATCGCGTCCTCGCGGTTGTCGCTGTAGTAGTTGCGCAGGCGCCCGGCCCGCCGGAAGCCGCACTGCTCGTAGAGTCTGATCGCGCCCGCGTTGGAGGCGCGCACCTCAAGCGCGATGCTGTCGAGCTCGGCCTCGATCGCCAGCTCGCGGACGGCGTGCACGAGCGCCAGGCCGATGCCCCGCCGCTGCGCTCGCGGTTCGACGGCGATCGTCACCAGGTGCAACTGCTCGTGCGTGTACCACGCGCCGGCGAAGCCGAGGATCGGCGGCCCCTCGCGGATCCCGAGCCGCCGCCGTAGCCACGCGAGCGGCCCCCGCCGCTCCGGTTGCGCGCCGTCCTCGGCGGCGTCGACGGCCACGAGGTAGCCGGCGAGGCCGTTGCGCAGCTCGCGCTCGAAGGCGGTGCGCGGGTTGGCCGAGCCGTAGGCCGCGCGCTCCAGCCGGCGCACCGCCCGCACATCGCCGCGCGTCATCGCCCGGATCGCGATCCGCCCGCCCTCGCGCAGCGGGATCAGCTCGGCGGATGCGGCATCGAGGGCGGCCATGGCGCGATCGTACAGCGCCGCGGCTGCGCCGTGCGCCACCCGGCCCTCGGGGTTACCCCCCGCGCCGCGCCGCGGGCCGCCCCCGCCCGCCCGCCCCGGGGGGCGGGGGGCGCCGCCCCGCGGGGGGGGGGGGGGCGGGGGGGAGT
>VXMT01000096.1 GCA_009840965.1 Chloroflexota bacterium | reverse complement strand
CCCCAACCCTCTCCCCCAGGAGAGGGGGCCGGATCGGCGTACCAACCCGTGGGGCCGTCCGGTCCCCTCTCCCCCCCGGCGGGAGAGGGCGGAGGGTGAGGGGGCTCGCGCGCCGCGCTTGCACCCTCGCGGCAGCACCGGGACGATCGCGGGCGAAGGAGCAGGCGCATGGGCACAGGCCTCGGCCCGGTCAACGGCGTCCTCGTCTGGACCGAGGCGGCCCGCTTCCCGGCGCTGCGCGACTTCTACGTGGAGACGCTCGGCCTCGTCCCGCGCGCCGACCGCGACGGCCACGTCGACTTCGAGTGGGGCGGCCTGCGCCTCACCATCGCGGTCCACGACGACATCGGCGGACCGGCGCGCGAACCGCTGCGCGTGATGATCAACTTCGCCGTCGAGGACATCGAGGCCGAGCACGCGCGGCTGCGCGAAGCAGGCGTCGCCTTTACGCGCCTACCCGGGCGCGAGCCCTGGGGCGGCCTCGTCGCCACCTTTGCCGACCCGGACGGCAACACGCTGCAGCTGCTGCAACTGCCGCCCGGACGCTAGCCGCCGCGAGCGTCAGGCCATCATGCCCCCGTCGATCACGAACTCGGAGCCCGTGCTGTAGGAGCTCTCGTCCGAGGCGAGGAAGAGCGTGAGCTTCGCGACCTCCTCGGCCTCCGCGACCCGGCCCAGCGGGACGCGCCCCAACAGCGCGTCGACCCCGCCCGCCTCGACAGTCGGGTTCTGATACAGCATCGCGGTCTCGATCGGACCCGGGTGGACCGAGTTCACGCGGATCCCGTAACGGCCCAGGGCGACCGCCGCCGACTTCGTCATCCCCCGGACCGCCCACTTGCTCGCGGTGTAGCCGAACGCGACGCCGGTTCCGCGCAGCCCGGCGAGTGACGAGATGTTGATGATGGAGCCGCCACCGCGCTCGATCATCACCGGCGCCACCTCGCGCATCCCGAGGAAGACGCCCACCTGGTTGACGTCGATCACGCCCCGGTACTCCTCGAGCGTGGTCTCGATCAGCGAGCCAATGCGGTAGATCCCGGCGTTGTTGACGAGGATGTCGATGCCGCCGTGCAGCTCGACCGTGCGGGCGACCACCGCCGCCCACTCTTCCTCGCTGGTCACGTCGTGGTGGAGGAAGGCGCCGCCGATCGTGTCGGCGGTTCGCTCGCCCCCGGCGTCGAGCACGTCCGTGAGGACGACGTTCGCGCCTTCCTCGGCGAAGAGCGCGGCCTCGGCGGCGCCCTGCCCACGCGCGCCGCCGCTGATCAGCGCCGTCTTGCCCTCGAGCCTGCCCATGGCTGCCTCCCTCTCGCGCGGCGCGCTCGCGCCGAGGGCAGGCTACGCGACGCGTCCAGGCTTCCGCCGGGGCAGCGTCAGGCGAGCGAGCCGCCGTCCAGGATGAACTCGGAGCCGGTGCTGTAGGCGCTCTCGTCCGAGGCGAGGAAGAGCGCGAGTTTCGCGACCTCCTCGGGCCGGCCGATGCGCCCCAGCGGAATGCGCTCCACCGCCCTGTCGAGGTTGCCCCCCTGGACGATCCGGGTCTCGCCCAGCATCACCGTATCGATCAGGCCGGGATGGATCGAGTTGACGCGGATGCCGTGGCGGCCAAGCCGCGCGGCGGCCGACTTCGTCATGCCTCGCACCGCCCACTTGCTCGCCGCGTACGCGAACCCGCCCGAGCCGGCGCGCATGCCCGCACCCGAGGAGATGTTGACGATCGAGCCGCCCCCGCGCTCGATCATCGCGGGCGCGACCGCGCGCATCCCGAGGTAGACGCCCATCTGGTTGACCTCGATCACCCGCCGGTACTCGTCCGGCTCGGTCTCGAGGAGCGTGGACGGGCTGTAGATCGCGGCGTTGTTGACCAGCACATCGACGCCGCCGTGTAACTCGACGGCGCGCGCGACGACCGCCGCCCACTCCTCCTCGCTCGTCACGTCGTGGTGCAGGAACGTGCCGCCGATGATGTCGGCGGTCCGCTCGCCCTCCTCGTCGAGTACGTCGGTGAGGACGACGTTCGCGCCTTCCTCGGCGAACAGCGCGGCCTCGGCCGCGCCCTGGCCGCGCGCGCCGCCGCTGATAAGTGCCGTCTTGCCTTCGAGCCTGCCCATTGCTGCCTTCCCCTCGCACGGCGTCGTGCGCCGGGGGCAGGCTACGCGAGGCGGCCAGTTGCCCGCGAGAGCGCGTCAGGCCACCAGACCGCCGTCGATCACGAACTCGGAGCCGGTGCTGTAGGAGCTCTCGTCCGAGGCGAGGAAGAGCGCGAGCTTCGCCACCTCCTCGGGCTGTCCCATGCGGCCGAGCGGCACGTGCTGCTGGAGCAACTGATCGAGGAGGTCTGCGTCGGCCATGCGCGTGTCGGCGATCATCGGCGTGTCGATCGGACCCGGATGGATCGAGTTGACGCGAACGCCGTGCGGGCCGAGCCGGACGGCGGCCGACCGCGTCATCCCGCGCACCGCCCACTTGCTCGCGCTGTAGGCGAACGAGCCGGCGGCGCCCTGCAGCCCGGCGGTCGAGGAGGTGTTGATGATCGAGCCGCCCCCGCGCTCGATCATCAGCGGCGCGACCTCACGCATCCCGAGGTAGACGCCGACCTGGTTGACCTCGATCACGCGCCGGTACTCGTCGAGATCGCCCCCGACGAGCGAGGTCTCGACGTAGATGCCTGCGTTGTTGACCAGCACGTCCAGCCCGCCGTGCAGCTCGACGGCGCCGACGACGGCCGCCGCCCACTGCTCCTCGTCGGTCACGTCGTGGTGGATGAACCTGCCGCCGACGATGTCGGCAGTCCGCTCGCCCTCGTCGTCGAGCACGTCCGTGAGGACGACGTTCGCGCCCTCCTCGGCGAACAGCGCGGCCTCGGCGGCGCCCTGCCCGCGCGCACCACCGGTGATCAGCGCCGTCTTGCCCTCGAGCCTGCCCATCGCGGCCTCCCTTGCGCGGCGCGCTGCGCCGAGGGCAGGCTACGCCACGCGGCAAGGCGGGGGGTCCTACAACTCGTCGAGGATGGCGGCGCGGCGCTCCTCGTACTGCTCGGGGGTGATGAGGCCCTCGTCGCGGAGGCTCTGAAGTTCACGTAGTCGCCTGGTCGCCCTCTCGGCCGCGGTGGTCGGGACGGCAGGGACGGTCGGCGCAGGGAGGCCACCAGCGGGCCCTCTCGGTGACCGTCGATCGGACGCGCGGCGAGCGCGGGATGGTGAGTCCTCACCGCGCCGCCGCAGTTCGGCAGCGGTTGGCGGGCGCCAGCGGGTCGGGGAGTACGCAACATGGGTGGAGACGACCTTGTCCCAGAGACACTGCCGATCGCGATCCCACACGCACCAGAGCGCGGCGAGCAGCCACAGCAGCGCGTGCAGGCTGGCCATGCTGTCCACTACACGAGCGATGAGGCCCAACACTCGGATATCGCCCGCCACGTCATCCAGGCTGACCGCGGCACTAGAGATCAAGCCCAGCACCTCGATGTCGCCCACCACATCAGCAAGGACGCCAAGCCCCCATCCAAACAGCACTCCCTTGACGATGACCTCGCGCAGCAGCGTGTACGAGCCGCCAGCGCGACTGCCGTCGTCTCGCATGACGTACAAGCCAACCATTTGCTTGCCGAACGTCTGGCCGCGGGGGGCAAGGAGGATGAGCGCGATCAGCCAGCCAAAGCCCAGCGTCAGGAGAAAGAACGTGGCGTCCCACACGGCCGCAGCTAAGCGGCGGACAGGGCTGGCCGTCTGAAGCTGCTCGGGCGGGTAGAACCCCTCAATCAGGCGAAGCGACCGCGCAGCCACCATAGAGCCCTCCGGGCGGTCGCCGTTACAGCTCGTCGAGGATGGCGGCGCGGCGCTCCTCGTACTGCTCGGGGGTGATCAGGCCCTCGTCGCGGAGGCGCTGCAGCTCGCGCAGGCGGGAGGCCGCGCTGCTCTCGTGCGTCGAGGGCGTATCGGCGAGGGCCTCGGCGCTCATGTCGCGCTCCAGCGGGTCTTCTTCCAGTCCGGTCCGCGCGCGCGGGTAGTCCATCAGGCCGGACGGCGAGTCGGGTGCGGCCGTGGTGCGGCCGGACATCGCGGGTGGCTCCTCGCCCTGCATACGCAGATCGGCGGCGGTCGGCGGACGGTAGCCCTCGGGCGAGTGGGCGATGTAGGTGCTGGCGGCCTTGTCCCAGAGGCACTGCCGCTCGCGGTCCCACGTGCACCACAGCGCCGCCGGCAGCCAGAGCAGGCTGCCGAGGCCGCCCGTCGCCGCGCTGATCACGCCGATCACGATGCTGATGAGCCCCTTGACGATGACCTCGCGCAGCAGCGTGTACCAGCCGCCGGCGCGCGTGCCGTCCTCGCGCATGATGTACATGCCGAGCATCTGCTTGCCCGGCGTCTGCCCTCGCTGGGCGACGACCAGGAACCAGATCAGCCAGCCGATGCCAAAGGTCGCCGCGGTGACGAGCAGGTCCAGCACGTAGCCGCCGAGCCGGCGGCCGGGCGTGGCGGTCTGCAGCTGCTCGGGCGGGTAGAACGCCTCGATCCGTCGCATTGGCTGCGTGGCCATCACCGTGTCTCCTCGCGAGCCCGCCAACCGGCGGGCAGGCGCACGCTACCCGAAGACGCCGGAGGCCGCGAGGCTCGCGATCTCGTCGTCGTCGAGGCCCAGCTCGGCGAGCACCTCGCTGGTGTGCTCGCCCGGCGCGGGCGCGGGGCCGCGCGCCGCCGTCTCCGCGCCGCTAACGCGGAAGGGCGCGGCCAGCGTGCGGTAGGCGCCCGCCTGCGGATGCTCGATCTCCTCGAGCGCCCCGTTCGCCTCCACCTGCGGGTCGGAGAGCGCCTCGGGCAGCGTCGCGACGGGCGCCCAGACCAGCTCCGCCTCGTCCAGGCGGCGGCCCCACTCGGCGAGGTCCGCGGACGCGATCAACTCCTCGATGTGTGCGCGCAGCTCCGCGGCGTGCCGCTTCCGCCCCTCGAGCGTCCCGAACCGCGGGTCGAGCGCCCACGAGGGCTCCCCGATCATCGAGACGAAGCGCGGCCAGAAGCGATCGGCCTGGGTCATGCCGAGCAGCAGCCAGCGCCCGTCGCGGGTCTGATACGAGTTGCGGATCGGGTTCCAGGGCCGGGAGCGGTCGTAGCGGCGGGGCTGCTCGCCGCTGACCGCGGCGACGGCTGCGTCGGCGCCGATCGTCCACAGCCCGGTCTGCATCAGGTTGACCTCGACGGTCTGGCCCTCGCCGCTCTGGTCGCGCACCCGCAGCGCGACGAGGATCGCGCTGAGCAGGTTGAGCGCCGTCGCGTGGTCGCCCTGGCCGGTGCGGCAGAACGGCGGCGGCGAGGAGGGCTCGCCGCTGAGGCCCATGATCCCGGAACTGGCCCAGAACGCAGCGTAGTCGAAGCCCTCGCGGTCGGCGGCGGGGCCGCGCTCGCCGTAGCCGCTGACGGCGGTGTAGATCAGCGCCGGATTGGCCGCGCGCAGCGTCCGCTCGTCGATGCCCCAGCGCTCGCGCTGCATCAGGTTGGTGACGAAGACGTCGGCGTCCCCGCAGAGCCGCCGCACCAGCTCCGGCGCGCCCGGCTGCCGCAGGTCGACGGCGATCGAGCGCTTGCCGCGATTGTCCAGCTCGAAGCCGTACTGGATCGCCGAGGGCTCCTCGAAGCCCATCGAGCTCGTATCGAAGTGCCGCCAGGGGTCGCCGCCCGGCGGCTCGATCTTGATCACGTCCGCCCCGAGGTCGGCGAGCAGCGCCGCGGCCGCTGGCGCCGCCAGCCACGTGGCCGCCTCGATCACGCGTACGCCCGCCAGCGGAGCCGTCATGTCCGTGCTCCCAGCCACCCAACTCTCAGTTTGCTATCAGTTTCTCGCGAATTGATAGCAACGCTACCCGACCAGCGTCAGCAGCACCGTCAGCGTCGCGACGCTCGCCAGCGTCGAGGTCACGACCGATCGCGTCACGAACTGCGGGCGCACGTCGAACTCCGTGGCGATGATCGTCGCGATCACCGCTGTCGGCATCCCGCCGAGTACGATCACCACGTCCCGCGTCGTGCCCTCGAGGCCCAGCGCCAGCGCCGCGCCGAGGGCCACGAGCGGGCCGAGCAGCAGGCGCAGCACCGAGGCGGCGGCGGTGTCCGCCAGCTCGCCGAGGTCGCCGAGGCCGCGCCCGAGCTGCAGCCCCAGCACCACCAGCATCGCCGGCACGGTGGCGTCCGCCAGCGTGGCGATCGGCGCCTCGATCGTGACGGGCAGCTCGACGTCCAGCCCGTTCGCGAGGAAGCCGAGCACGGCCGCGTAGAGCGCCGGGTAGGCAAAGGGCTTGACCAGCGCCTGCCTCGAAGAGCCCCCCGGCAGCGTCGCGATCACGATCCCCACCGAGGTGATGAACGTGGCGTGCACCACCCAGGTCAGCACCGCAATCTGCACGCCGACCTCGCCGAAGGCGAGCAGCGCGACTGCGATGCCCATGTTGCCGGTGTTGAGCGAGGTCACGACCAGCGCGAACGCCGCACGCTGCGGCGGTTCGTGCCTCACCAGCGCCGACCACGCCGTGGCGGCGACGTAGCCGACGGCGTAGATGATCACCGCGACCGCGGCGATGCGCAGCGAGAGACCCGCCGCCAGGTCCGAGTTCGCCAGCGAGTCGTAGACCAGCGCCGGCGTGAAGAGGAGGAACACCACCGCCGAGAGCGGCTCGGCGGGCACGGCCCGCCAGCGCCCGACCACCGCGCCCGCCGCGGCGACGAGCATGACCGGCAGCACCACCTCGAAAAAGACGCTCAGCACGGCACGCCTCCTCGAGGCTTCACGGGTCGCCGGGCCGCCACGCGCGGAGACCCGCCTTGGCAGCGGGCCTCCGGTGCGTCGGCGGCGCGGGCCGCGCTCAGCGCCAGTTGGGCAGCACCTGCTCGCCGATGAGGCGCAGCGTGGCGTTGTGGTCCTCGAGCGACTCGGCGTTGATGCCGACGCTGAGCTTCGTCGCGCCGCGCTCGACCTGCTCCTCGATCAAGGCGTTGGCGTCGCCGACCATGGTCTTGTCGACGCGGAAGTTGAGCCAGAGGCCGAGCGGCTCGTCGCGCGCCTCGATGGCCTCACGCTCGCGCTCCAGCACCTCGGTCATCCAGGTGTAGGTCTTGGAGTGCGGGACGTGGACGCCGGGGTGCTCCTGTCCGAGCGCCTGGACGAGCTCGGCGTAGGGGTCGTCCGTCGTGTCGGCGTCGGTGGAGCCGATCGTGAAGTCCGTGCTGCCCGCGTCGCTTGAGAGGCCGGGCCCGACGATCGGGCCCCAGCCCTTGCCGTAGCTGATCGCGCGCCGCAGCGCGCGCAGGTTGCCGCCGTGGATCCAGACCTCCGGATGCGGCTTCTGCACGGGGAACGAGGCGAGCTTGACCTCGTTGAAGTTGACGTACTCGCCGGAGAACGAGGCGTACTCGTTGCTCCACAGCTCGATCATCGCCGCCAGGTACTCGTCGGCGATCGCGCCGCGATTGGCGAAGTCGAGCGCGAGCGTGTCGTACTCCTCGGCGAGGTAGCCGGCGGCGAGGCCGATGCAGAGCCGGCCGCCGGAGAGCTTGTCGATCGTCGCCAGCTCGTTCGCCATCACGGCGGGGTGGCGGTAGGGGATGTTGATCGTCGCCGAGGCGATGCGGATCTCCGAGGTGTGGGCCGCGAGGAAGCCGAGCAGCGGCATCGGGTCGTAGCTGTTCGTCGCGTAGGAGGGCTGCCACTCGGGCGGCTCGAGGAAGTGGTCGAAGACGGCGATCTCGTCGTAACCGACCTCCTCGCCGATGCGGGCGATCTCGACGAGCGAGTCCGGGCTGACCCAGTCAGGGTTCATGAACTTCAGGTAGATCGGCGTGGTGAAGGAGAACTCGAGCGCCATGGCAACCCCCGTGCGCGGCGTCACTATACATGGCGCGCCCGCGGCGCCGGAGCGCCCTCGCGGGGTGCTAGAGTGAGCAGGAGCCACGGGCGTCCGCGCCTGCGAGGCAGGACCGGAGGTGCGTCGATGCGCACGGAGATTCAATACAAGGGCGACGGAATGGCGCGCGTCTCGCTGCTCTTCCGCCGCGAGGGGCGCGACCCCGAGGACATCTGGATCCGCTCCGAGCTGGAGCGCTACCCCGTCCCGCCGAAGCGCAAGCTCGAGTGGGAGCGCGAGGGCCAGGAGTTCGACGTCTGGCAGTACGGCCAGTGCGTCATCGGCTCGCTGATGTACGACATCGAGAAGCACCAGATGCTGTGCGACCGCATCGGCGAGCTCTGCGGCGAGGAGCTGGCCTCGGGCGTCCCGGATGCGGAGCAGCGCGAGGTGCTCGTCGCCGAGGCGGCGAAGGAGTTCCACGGCGCGGCGAAGATCAGCTGGGATCAGTACGACCGCAAGTCGGTGAAGGTGGACGAGCCGCCGCTGCGGGAGCGCGTGCTCGAGCTGATCGACACCGGCGTGGCAGTCGAGGGCGCCCCGGCAGGCGACTAGGGCCGCGGGCGACTTCACGGGAGCACGAAAGGGAGGGCGGCATGGCGATCGAGGTGCAGGTGCGAGACGACGGGCCGTACCTGATCCGCGGGACGGACATCGAGGTGCTGGATGCGGACGGCAACGCCATGCCCTACGAGGGCAGCGCCGTCGCGCTCTGCCGCTGCGGTCGGTCCGACAACAAGCCCTTCTGTGACGGCACACATCGCCCGGCCGGCTTCGAGAGCTCGCCCCGCGCTGAGTCCTCGTAGCGCGCGACGCTACTTGCGGACGCCGCCCAGGGGGAAGAGCGGGCCCCAGGGGAAGCGCATGAAGCCCGGCTCCGGCGA
Source organism: Chloroflexota bacterium (assembly GCA_009840965.1). Taxonomy (GTDB): domain Bacteria; phylum Chloroflexota; class Dehalococcoidia; order UBA2979; family UBA2979; genus VXMT01. The sequence continues at coordinate 1,132 of VXMT01000096.1, read as the reverse complement.
GGCGAGCGAGCCGATCGGGCGCTCGGCGCGCTCGATCGTGACGAACGCGCGCGGGGCGAGCCAGCGGATCATGCCGAGCACGCGACGCAGACTGCGGCGACGCACCAGCAGCATCGAGACCTCGACCGGCCCCTGCAGGCCGTGGCCCTCGATGCGGGTCACGCGGTAGCCGCGCTCGCGCAGCCGCGCGGCGATGTCGATCTTCGGGTCGTTGTTGATCACCTGGATCACTCGGTAGCCGAGGGCGATCCGCTCCTCGAGCCAGCCGCCGAGCAGCACGCCGACAGCGAACCCGGCGGCGTAGGCGACGATCAGCAGCGGCTGGTCGAGGTTGGCGACCACGCCGCCGGTCGCCGCCAGCCAGATCGCCACCTCGATGAAGCCGAGCAGCGCCGCGATCCAGCGCGATCCGGCGACGAGCAGCACGATGCGGACGGTCCCGATCGTGGTGTCCACGATGCGGGCCCCGAAGATCAGGACAGGCAGGACGAACAGCTCGAGTTCCACGGGCGCTTCTCACTGATCGGGACGGCGCGCAGGCGCGAGATCCACGTTCGCGCCAGTCACGCTCGCGCGCAAGGCGCCGCGCGAGCGCGCTCGGCGCTAGACTGCGCGCCGCGCCACGCGCGCCGCTCGGGAGGAGCCGACGGGATGCCGGAACAGGAGTCGGAAGGGCCGATCGAGCGGATCAGCGCGATCACGCTGGCGACCGCGGACATGGCGCGCTCGGTGCAGTTCTACGCCTCGCTCGGGTTCGTGATGCTCTACGGCGGGCCGGACGCCGGCTTCACCAGCTTCGACGCCGGCGAGGGCTACCTGAACCTGATCGCGCAGGGCGAGCCGCCCGGCTGGTGGGGACGCGTGATCTTCTACGCGCACGATGTCGACGCGCTCTACGAGCGGGCGCTGGAGCTGGGATACGGGCCGCACGCGCCGCCCCGCGACGCGCCCTGGGGCGAGCGCTTCTTCCACCTCACGGACCCGGACGGGCACGAACTGAGCTTCGCCCGGCCGCTGCCGGGCGCGTAGGAGCGCGGCTCCGGCCGCGGGCGCGGCCGCCTCCCTCACCCTCGGGAGACCTTTGCGAAACTCCCACAAACCCGGTCCGGCCCCCTCTCCCTGGGGAGAGGGC